>QIAH01000220.1:3951-11913 GCA_003225465.1 Acidobacteriota bacterium
ACGATCAGGCCTATCCGCCAGGAGACGAGTGTCGCTGCCGCAATGGACGCTCCATCCAGCGCACTGTGGGCGATTAATCCTACAGCGCTCATTTTTGCGATGCGCCGCCGCGCTTCGGCTTCGCACTCGCCTGTTGGGCAGATGTGTGTCTCCAGAAAACGGTCTGCACCGTAGAAAAGAAGAAAACCAAGCACTGGCAACGCTAGCGTCGCGCGATTGCTCCAGCCCTGCCTGGCCGCAGCCATTAGTGCCTCAGGCAACAAGTCAAAAAAGCTTGCCCCGAGCAAGACGCCCGCTCCAAAGCCAAGGAGGACATGCACACGACGCCGTTCGCGCACTGCGATCCAGCCGCCCATAAGAGTAGAAACAGCAGTCGTCAAGGTAAGTAAAAGTGGCAGCATCGAGAAGATCGGGCGACGGCTCTTCAGCAGATACTTAGCTGTAACAGCTCAAGAGACATCCTTGTCTTTTCCGGACGCCTCGCGCTCCATATCAGCGAGTAGCGCCCATGCGAGTTCCGCGTCTTCCGCGTGTACCCAGAGAATCGTGTCTGCAGGCAACCCCGGGATGACCATGCTGCTCAGTTCACACGGGATCCTGTGGAAGCGCAAAAGTCCGCAGGCGAGTTCCGCTTCGTCTCGGCGATTGAAGCGGTCCAGTTCGACACGGTTATTGGGATCGACATGCCGCAGTGCCGGGTTCTCGTCAACGAAACCGTTGTCGGGCGGCACGGCCATCGCATTGAGATCTGCGCCACAGGCCGAACAGCGTTCCCTCTCCAACTCTTCGGCTCTGCCGCAGGCACGGCACACTCGCCTGAATTCACCTGGCCCGAGCATAACTGCATCCTAAAACGAAGATGCGCCGGGCCGCACGTGGGATGCAGTTTGTAACAGGAGACCAAGCCTTACTCCCAAAGTCGCACAAACACCTCCGACCTCGGTTGTAACACTGTCCTACACATTCTTGCGGTGCCTGCGTTTACCCAAGAGACGGGTTGTGATAGACGCATTCAGTCGATAGCATCTTTCCCTGTCCATCTGCTTCTTCTGCGCATCGAACGTGTTGCGAGCAAAGCAGGCAGCTTGACATGGCGATCACTCGTCGTCGCGCGGGGGCTGCTTACAAAGAATTGTTTTGCGTGGCCAGGTCCTGCCATTGTGCAGACGAGTGCCAGCCGACTTTCATCGCTGCTCAAGAGAGACTTGCGTAAGGAAGAGACTGTGAAAAGACCCTTACACGAGGCAATTGCACTGGCGATTGTTCTTTTAGGATCGACGGCCTCGCCAGAGGTGCGGGAAGCCTCAGCCAACGACCTTGTTCGCCGGATCGTTACCAACGAGTTGAAAGCACAGGACGAAGATCACAGCCACTGGATGTATCGGATGGAAATAGAAGATCGTGAAAAAAGAGAAGTCCGGGAAGTCATTGAGACCCAGTATGGCGAGCTCAGCCGACTCCTGTACGTTAACGGACGCCCTCTTTCGGAGGAGGAACAGCGGAAGGAGGATAAACGTATTCAGACGCTAGCCAGTAACCTAGGTGAGAGCACCGTAAGCAACAGCAAGCGCGCAATGAAGATAGCGACGAGGCAAGGCGATTGCTGAAGATGTTGCCGGATGCATTGCTCTTCACCTACCGGGAACGTAGTAAACAGCTGGTGAAACTGAGTTTCAAACCAAATCCCGGCTTCAAGCCCCCATCACATGAAGCGCATGTGTTTCACGAAATGGAGGGTGAAGTGTGGGTCGATACTGCGCAAAACAGGCTCGTTCAGATCGCCGGTCATCTCACCCACCAAGTGAGATTTGCCGGCGGTCTACTCGGGCACCTGGATCGAGGCGGCCGGTTCGAAGTCAGGCAGACAGAAGTTGCACCGGGCCACTGGGAGGTGACGACCCTCAACGTGGATATGAAAGGCCGAGTTCTCTTCTTCAAGACAATTAGCGTGCAGCAGAGGGAGTGTCATACTGATTTCCGCCGAGTGCCCGATAATCTGACACTTGCCCAGGCGGCGGACGTACTCCGTCGACAGGCCTTGTCCGCATTCAATCGACTAGGCTGTCGGTATGTTGCGGACGACAACGGCAGGGGCAGATCCAGCCTCCTAATGAACACAGGCATTGGCGAGTCTCTTCCATTACTGCGGAAGTCGTACGAGCGCCTCTGACCCCGGCAGTCCCCCCTCGTAAGCGTCCTTTCGCAACCTCGATTCGTCCTCACAGGGAATTGTGATTGCCAGGTTGAGTAGATAGTTTTCAGGAAGGAGGGAGATGAGGGCGGCAAACCTGGCCACCGCATGATGTCCAAGGCCAGAACTGCATGGCGCATTTTGGACTCGGCTGGGATAAGCCACTGCTCAGAACCCGGCTTGGCTTGGGGGGCCCCCAACGACTGCAGCAGAGATTGCCTGCCGCCTAATGTGGCAGATCAGGTTGACGACAGCCTGTTCTCGCAATGCCACCGCATTCGCAGAAGAGGATGACTAACTCATGCTGTTTCAGGATCGATTCGAAGCTGGACGGTTTTTGGCTTCTAAGCTGAGCCATTTGGCCAATCGGCCTGACACGGTCGTCCTGGCACTACCGCGAGGAGGCGTACCGGTTGGATTTGAGGTGGCCAAAGCTTTGAATGTTCCCATGGATGTCTTTGTTGTGCGCAAACTAGGCGTGCCGGGCTATGAGGAGTTGGCGATGGGAGCAATTGCGTCGGGCGGGACGCGTGTATTGAACGAAGATCTCGTGCGAACCGCGGGTATTCCTGACGAGGTAATCGACAGCGTGACTGCAGAAGAAGAGCGAGAACTGGAACGCCGGGAGCGCGACTACCGTGGCGGTCAGCCTCCCATCGATGTGCAAGGGCGCACGGTGATCCTGGTGGACGATGGCCTGGCGACGGGTTCCTCGATGCGCGTTGCCGCGCTAGCGCTCAAGAACAAGAAGCCCAGCCAAATCGTGGTCGCTGTACCAGTGGCTGCCCCCGCGACTTGCGCGGAGTTCGAGTCGGAAGTCGACCAGGTCATTTGCGCGGTTACCCCGGAGCCATTTTTGGCAGTTGGCCAATGGTACAGGGACTTTTCGCAAACCAGTGATGAAGAGGTACGCGACCTACTAAGACGAGCTGCAAGCTTTCCGACTCCAAGAGCAGCCTAAGGAAGAAGAATCGGAGCCGCCACCGTGGCACAGAACGAAGCATTACAGATTCGGGCTATACGCGAGCATGCACATGCCGTAACGGATTCCCGGCGGGACTACGAACCGCTAATGGAGTTGGTTGGCAACTCGCGGTTTACGCTGCTTGGGGAAGCCTCGCACGGAACGCATGATTTTTACCACACGCGGGCACAGATCACTCAATGGTTGATCAAGGAGAAGGGCTATTCGGCCGTGGCGGTTGAAGCCGATTGGCCTGATGCCCACCGTGTGAACCGTTATGTACAAGGCCGCAGTGATGATGCGGATGCGGTAGAAGCCCTCGGTTCCTTCAAGCGCTTTCCGACCTGGATGTGGCGCAACACTGATGTCGTCGAGTTTGTCGCCTGGCTACGCGAGTACAACGATGACTTGCCAGAGGGCAGCCGGAAAGTTGGCTTTTACGGCCTTGACCTCTACAGCCTGCATGCTTCTGCTCGAGCAGTACTCGACTTCTTGGACAAGGTCGATCCGGAGGCAGCCCAAAGAGCCCGCTATCGATACGCCTGCTTTGAACATTTTGGTGAGGATACTCAAGCCTACGGATACGCCGCCAGGTTCGGCTTGAGCAAGAGTTGCGAAGACGAAGTGGTCAACCAACTCGTAGAAATGCAAAAGCGAGCGGCGGACCTCGCCAACCGCGACGGCCATTTGGATCCCGACGCTTTCTTCATCGCCGAGCAAAACGCGCGACTGGTGGCAAACGCCGAGCGTTACTACCGCTCGATGTTTGAAAGTCAAATTGGGTCCTGGAATCTGCGCGACCAACACATGGTCGAAACTCTCGATGCGCTCGTCAATCACCTCGGGGCACGATCTGCCAAAGTCGCACTTTGGGCGCACAACTCTCACCTCGGAGATGCTCGGGCTACCCAAATGGGGGCATCCGGAGAATTGAATGTTGGTCAGCTCGTGCGCCAGCGGCACGGAGAAGACACGGTTCTAGTGGGTTTCACCACCCACACTGGCACAGTCACCGCTGCCTCCAACTGGGACGGTCCCGCGGAACGAAAGCGCGTCAGGGCGGCGCTCAGTGGCAGTTACGAGTCTCTGTTCCATGCGGCTGGTGTTTCCAATTTCTTGCTGATCTTGCGAGGCGCCACTTGGCTCTCCGGGGTTTTAAACCAGGAGATGCTCGAACGTGCCATTGGGGTCATTTACCTGCCGGAATCGGAGCGAGTCAGTCACTACTTCCAGGCTCGGCTCGCGAATCAATTTGACGCAGTGATCCATCTTGATGAAACGCGAGCAGTCGAACCACTAGAGCGGACATCACAGTGGGAAGCGGGTGAGTTCCCGGAGACCTATCCGTTTGCGGTGTAGAGACGGAGGCAGTCTGAGAGAACAA
The DNA here is from genome assembly GCA_003225465.1 of Acidobacteriota bacterium. Taxonomy (GTDB): domain Bacteria; phylum Acidobacteriota; class Terriglobia; order Terriglobales; family Acidobacteriaceae; genus Gp1-AA133. Next base: position 8,491 of record QIAH01000220.1, read on the forward strand.
TGAGCTAGTAGGGTTGAGCGTCCGGAATGAGCTGAAGAGCTCGCTCGTAAACGATCCCTGGCGTGGGAGCCGTAGAGGAACACTAGAGTATGCAGAGTACAAAACGGAACCAACACGAACCTCAGGCTGCAAACCAAGCGCTGCAGCCTCGTTCCGGAGATGTCGAAGTCCCAGCCAGCGAGTGGACGTCGTTTCTCGACAGCTTCAGTCTTCAACATGAAGGTTGGCTGGCCACTATTTCCGCGACTTCCGGACCACAGAAATCAGTTAAGGTGCGCAATGCCCGGCTCGAATGCATCACAACCACAGAACTCGACGAAAGACGCCATATTCGGATCGTGATGCTCGGGGATGACAACGATCATCTCATTCATGAAGTGTCAAATCCTGTGGGCCTGACTTCCAAGCGAAACCTGTCTGGTGCGGATGAAGGTCTCGATATCACTTGCGCAGATGGCTCGATCACCAGCCTGCGCTTCCGCGTGGCAGCAGTCCCTGAGACTCTGGACGGCGTCCTTACCGACATGCACAGCACCGATACTAAGCACCCATACGAAGCGCTTCCAGATTGCGGGAGGAATAGATATGAATAAGGTTCAGGGTCAAAATTCAACCATCGACAAAGAGGTCGGGATTCCAATCGGCGGGAGAATCCTACACGGCAATTTGGCAGTTCCGGATTCTGCTCGTGGAGTCGTGCTGTTTGCGCATGGCAGTGGAAGCAGCCGATATAGTCCGCGGAACCGGTACGTCGCGCAAGTGTTGCAAGAAGCCCGCCTGGGAACGCTTCTGATGGATCTGTTGACTCCTGACGAAGAGGCCATCGATGCTCACACGGCCGCGTTGCGGTTCGATATCGAATTGCTGGCACATCGTTTAGCGGTGGCTACGACGTGGCTGCTTGATCAGCCCCAAATGGCGCAGCTGCGCATCGGCTATTTCGGAGCGAGCACTGGCGCGGCCGCAGCTTTGGTTGCTGCCGCGGAACTCCCTGATGTAGTCGCAGCGGTGGTTTCGCGTGGTGGCCGGCCAGACCTTGCCGGGGAGGCGCTGCGACACGTGGTCGCGCCTACCCTCCTTATTGTCGGAGGTAAAGACTGGACCGTGTTCGAGCTCAACCGCAAAGCCCTTGCCGAGCTGGCAGGGGAGAAAAGGCTGGAACTCGTGCCTGGCGCCAGCCATCTCTTTGAAGAACCGGGAGCATTGGAATCTGTAGCTCGGCTGGCGAAGAATTGGTTTGGTCGTCACCTGAGGCACACGATCGACGACACGCAGGCAGCATAGATGCTGATTTGTGGAAACTGAATCGCGTTTAATCCTGGCGGAGTGGTCGCTAATTCTTCTTTATTTCTCCAGGCAGGCGTCTGGGGAGGCGGCCTTTACGAACATATCGGCTTACTCCCCTATGGAGCGTTTCACCGCCATCATCCTTCTCGATCATCCAGCGCGGTACGGGCGTACCCCTTCAACGGTTCTGGATTCCCGTTCACGCGGCTATCACCATTTTCATCTTTCTGTCTCTTTGCTTTACCTGGAATGACACTACGGTTCGCCGCCCGCTGCTCAACGGCCTTGCTTCCTACATCATAATGCGGGTTTGGAGCGGTCTGTTCTTCATCCGTGAGATGCTTGCGTTTCAGAAGATTCCCCCTGATTCTTCCCCGTCTCCAGACCTCTCAGCGAGAGTCGCTCGGTGGACGTACTGGACGTGGTTCAGGGGCCCCTGGACATGATTTCCTTTCTTTTTGAAGGCGCTTGCTTGGGCGCAGCGTCTTCCTCATGCCCTTACGCCGCGGTCGCCATCGCTAGGTCCGCTTTCCGGAAGGGCGCCGAACTTCACAGCCGCCATCGGGGAGTTCGAACTCTGTCAACTAGAGCGAAAGGCGGTCTTGTGAGTGCAGGGACCGGTACGGTTCAACAACTGTTTGACACGGCCGACACTGGCAGAAACGCCTCTTTGCGACTGTAATCGCCAAGAACGCGCTTGTCCTCAGCGGGTTTGTGGGACTCGTATCCCGTTGTCACAATTCAACTAGTGTTGTCGATCAATTGGAAAGCATCTGGCTACCGCAGACGCGAGTTTCCGCATGTGCTCGTCCAGAAAATCGGACTGTGCCAACAGCTCAGGAATCTTCTCTGGGTTCCTAGTGCAGCCACCTAGGCGGTCTAAGCTCATCCCTAGAGCTGCATGATATTCGTTGATGGAATCGTGCAGCTCCCGTGCAAGCCACTGATATTGCTCCTTTCTCCAAAGCAGCTCGCCACCGAGTTTACGAAAATGCTTTTCCAGCTTTCTCTGCGCGGTGACTTCCACAGCAAGAGAGACCATTTGACCAACCCTCCCTGACTGGCATCGGATTGGGACGCTCTTGAGAATCCAGTAACCGAGTTCGCCTCTCGTGGGCAACACCGAGGTAATCTCGGCGGCAGGGATTTCATCAGCGACCAATGCTCGTCGTAAGCGGGCCTCTGGTTCTGCAGCCGCATCTCCTATGATGTCGCGAATTGTCCTGCCGACGAAAGCTTCAGGCGGAATTCCCGGTACTGCGGACGCAGCCTTGTTGACGGCTAGAAAGCGCAGCTGGCTATCGTATATGGCTACCTCGATCGCAGACGTTTTGGAAAAAGCCGCTAATAGCTGCGCATCGAAATCCCTGAGGTCTCCCAATCGATGCCCGCTGTCCACAGGTTCGTCTTCTCTTTTCATGGGCCAATGCTCTAAACACCCATCGAGCCGTTCATGCTAGTGCCAACGTTCGGATTATTCATCGATCGGGAAGCCGCTGGCCACACTCGACACAAGTTGGCTCATGGTCATTATGCGCTGATCCAGCGCTTTAATGGATTGGGTCAATAGGTCGGTACTTTTTTCCCGGTCGCGAATCAGAAGGTCTAAGCTCATCGCCAGAGCGGTGTGGTATTGGTCGATTGAATCCTGCAGCTCCCGTGCGAACCAAAACGTGTCCCGCGTCTTTGTGGAGCGCAACTCACCAGCGAGTTTATGAAGGAATTGCTCCAGTTTTCTCTGTTGGGTGACTTCTATCACCAGTACGCCTATTTGCCGGACTTTGCTATCGCGGTGTCTGACTGGGAAGTTAATGTTCAAACCCCAGTAGCGAGATTCGCCTTTGGCAGGCAACACGACGTTCTTAATCTCAAAGTGCGACGTTTGGCCAAGGGCCAATACTCGATGGTAGAAGGGCTCCGCTTCTCTTTCGCTGAGCTCTCCAAAGATCTCGCGCACGCCAAAACCCAAGTGCGCTTTCGCTGGCATGCCATTGAGCCGGGCTAGACACCTGTTGATTGCTTGATACCGTAGCTCGCTATCGAGAATAGCGAAGCCAATTTCCGAAGTACGGGAAAAAGCCTCCAACAGCCGCTCCGACCCGGCCAAAGCCTCACTGACCATCAACGGATGCTCAT
>QIAH01000221.1 GCA_003225465.1 Acidobacteriota bacterium
GGTTTACTATCTGTTTCACTCATACAGAGCTACCATTCCAACAAGGGCAGTGCTCTTGTTCTGCTGGTGTTCCTCCTCGGTTCAGCGGAACCGAGGCCGAGATTTCATTTCCTGAGCCGCCTTATTAGAAAATTTACCCTATGCTGGCTCATCCCGATTAGGTTGGCCAAATCCTGCTGGCCGAGTTTGATACTAAGACCTGATTCGTCGGTTTGGACGAATGAGGCCAAAGACGAACGCACCCGCGTTAAATCGCTGTTCGCTGGAGCTCAAAAGATTGTTAGCGAGATCTTCCTGGATCTGCGCCTTACGTCTGACCAGATAGGCAATAAAGGCACAGGCAACCTCAGCATTCCTACCCAGAAGGCATCTCATTGTATTGCCACCAATTCTCGGTACCTGCATGTCCGCGAGAGCAGTCGCGGCATGAAAACGGCAAGGCGTACCTGAAGCGAGAGAGTTCTCGCCGAAAAGCTTGCAGAGAAAACGGTTTTTTGGCCGTCCCGTATGCTGCTGAGAAGAGG
>QIAH01000222.1 GCA_003225465.1 Acidobacteriota bacterium
GCCCGGAAAGCATAGCTCGCCTCACGGGCATAAATATACGCCGATCGATGGCACCACCGAGATGTCTTCTCCCTCACCGATCCCACCGTGCGGATTTCCTGCAGCGGAACCGGAACTGAGCATGGGACCGGCTCAGGCTGCAAGCTTGGCGCGCTTTCCCGTTTTTGCCAGGATCCCCAACACCTCGTCTTCGCGCATGATGAGATACTCTTCGCCGTCGATCTGGATCTCGGTGCCCGCGTACTTGCCGAACAAGATGCGGTCGCCCGGCTTCACATCCAAGGGAAGGACTTTGCCGTCCTCCTTTACCTTGCCTTTGCCA
>QIAH01000551.1 GCA_003225465.1 Acidobacteriota bacterium
GCGCGATCATGGCGGGAATGACTCTGGCGTCGATTGTTTGCGGAAATACCGTGATCCTGAAGCCGTCGAGCGACTCTCCGACCATCGCCGCGAAGTTCGTCGAACTTCTGGAAGAGGCCGGAATGCCGGAGGGGGTGGTGAATTTCTGCCCCGGCGCGGGCGGAAGTTTTGGAGACGCCATCGTGGTTCATCCCAAGACGCGCTACGTTGCGTTCACAGGATCGCGCGAAGTCGGACTCCACATCAATAAGAGCGCGGCCACCCAGGCCTC
>QIAH01000550.1 GCA_003225465.1 Acidobacteriota bacterium
CAACGTCGAGTTCGTCGGTGCCGAGGCCGTGGACCTTGTCATCCCCGAAGGCCGCCAGCCCAGCCTGAAACATCCGTTCAAGGGCAACATGGATGTGGAGGCGCTCGATACTCTGATCAGCAACGTGGGGCGTGCGCGTGTGCCGTTGGTGATGCTGACCGTGACCAATAACTCCGGCGGTGGTCAGCCGGTTTCCATGGAAAACATTCGCCAAGTGAGTGCCGTGTGCCGCAAACACGGGATTCCGCTCTATTTTGACGCGTGCCGCTTCGCCGAGAATGCCTACTTCATCAAGCTCCGCGAACCGGGCTATGCGTCAAAGACCCCGAAGCAGATCGCACAGGAGATGTTCAGCTACGGCGATGGCTGCACCATGTCCGCGAAGAAAGACGGTCTGGCAAATATCGGTGGGTTCCTGTGCACCAATGACGACACGCTTGCGCAGCGGGAAAAGGACTTGCTCATTCTGACCGAGGGCTATCCCACGTACGGCGGCCTCGCCGGGCGCGATCTCGAAGCGATTGCGGTTGGACTGCAAGAGGTCCTGCACGAGGATTACCTGCAATATCGCATTGCTTCGACTGCCTATCTCGGCAATCACATTGCTGCGCAAGGAGTGCCGATTGTCCAGCCTCCGGGCGGTCACGCGGTCTACATCGATGCGCGCGCATTTCTTCCGCACATTCCACCGGCACAGTTTCCGGGAGTCGCCCTTGCCGCTGAACTCTATCTGGAAGGCGGAATTCGTTCCGTCGAAATTGGAACTCTGATGTTCGGGTCGGCGGCGAAGATGGACCTGGTGCGGCTGGCGATTCCGCGCCGGGTTTATACGCAGAGCCACATCGATTACGTGGTCGAAGTCATTCTGGAAGTCTGGAAAAATCGCGACAAGATTCAGGGCCTGAAGCTCAGTCACGAAGCGCCTTTCCTGCGTCATATCACTGCTCGGCTCGAGCCCGTGGAGGGCGTGCTGACCGCCTGACCCCGGCCTCCGGTGCTACAATTGAGCGTACATTCGATCATTTCAATCCTTACTCCGAACTCCATTTTGAGGTGAATTCATGGCAACCATCGAAGCTCCCCCGCGTCTCCAGGTTCGCCTGCATGAAGGGCGCTTTAAGAACGAGCCGCCCGTCGATTTCCGTCACGAACAGAATGCCCGCAAGATGCGCGCTGCGATTGAGAAAGTGCGCGGCCAACTCGGGCGCGAATATGACCTCATCATCGGCGGCAAACACGTGAAGACCGGCGAGAAGATCAAGTCCATCAATCCCGCGAAGCCCTCGCAGATCGTCGGCTTGCATCAAAAAGCGGGCCGGGAGCATGTTGAGCCCGCGATGAACGCGGCGCTCAAGGCCTT
>QIAH01000549.1 GCA_003225465.1 Acidobacteriota bacterium
TAATCAAAGGAGATCCTCGGAGTGATGCGAGTAAAGGGACACCTCCGGGTGATGCTTGTCACTGACGTCTGCGGCATACATGCGGTTTCCTATTAGGGGGGACCGGCATGCCCGCCAAGACGATCATCGAGCCGTTCCGCATCAAAAGCGTCGAACCGATTTCTTGGACTACGCGCAAATTGCGCGAACAGTTGCTGCGCGCTGCTTATTACAACCTGTTTCTGCTGCCTGCGGAAGACGTTCTGATTGACCTGCTGACCGATTCCGGAACGGGCGCGATGTCGACGCACCAGTGGGCGGCGCTCATGGAAGGTGATGAAAGCTATGCGGGCGGCCGGAGCTTCGATCATTTTCGAGACGCCATCCAGGACATCTTC
>QIAH01000223.1 GCA_003225465.1 Acidobacteriota bacterium
ATCGTAATTGATCCAGGTCATGGCGGGCACGATACGGGAACGATCGGACCGGATGGGCTGCTCGAAAAAGATCTGGTCGTCGATGTGGGCAGGCGTTTGGGCAAGCTGCTCGAAACGCGCCTGGGCGCTGAAGTGATTTATACGCGCAAGGATGACACGTTCATACCGCTCGAGACGCGCACCGCGATCGCGAACCAGGAGCAGGCAGATCTGTTCGTTTCCATTCATGCGAACTCCAGCCGCGATCCCAATGCCCGTGGGGTGGAAACCTACTACTTGAATTTCACTTCGTCCCCCGATGCGTTGGAAGTGGCAGCGCGGGAGAATGCGGTGTCGGAGAAGTCGATCCATGAACTCGGAGACCTGGTAAAGAAGATCGCGTTGAAGGAGAAGATCGAGGAATCGCACGAGTTCGCCAGCAACGTGCAGGAAGCGCTGCACAGCGGCTTGGCTACCAAGAATTCCGGGATCCGCGACCGCGGGGTGAAGAAAGCGCCGTTCATCGTCTTGATTGGCGCCAATATGCCTTCGATTCTGGCGGAGATTTCCTTCGTCAGCAATCCTAGTGACGAACGCAAGCTGCGGACTCCGGAATACCGGCAACGAATCGCGGAATCGCTCTATCGCGGAATCTCCAAGTACGTGAGCGGGCTAAGCGGAGTGAAGCTCGCGAGCAAGGTTTCAAAGGAAGAAGGGCAGTAGGTAGGAGCTACGAGCGTCTAGCGTTTCCAGCATACCTCCTTGAAATTCATTCACCACAGAGACACAGAGGCACAGAGAAAGAACTAAATCGCTGAAAAAGCAGAACTCCCGTGGAGCGGGGGCGTCGCCCGCCTGTTTTGCGTGTGACATGAAGACGGGCGGGGACGCCCATCCTCTCCATGGCTAGGGTTCTGGAAACTTTCTTCTGTCCCCTGTAGTCTAATAGGCACAGCGATGTTTCCCGGTTTCCTATCTCGCATGAAGTGTATTCGAGTCATTTCTCCAGTATTGGTCGTTCTGGTTGCAGTCTCTGCATTCGCGGGCGCGTCTCCGGCCGCGTCGAAGCCGGAGACGCGGGCCGCAATCCTGCCCAACGGGTTTGGTGGATGGCAATTGCAGGGAACGGTGCAGACCAGCACAGATCCGGCAGTAGCTGATGCGGCAAATCCTGCGGTCGTGAAAGAGTATGGATTCACGGACTTTTCTTCCGGAACATATACCCGTGACGACGGGCGCAAGCTCACCGTGCGAGCTGCGCGCTTCAGCGACGCAAGCGGCGCGTACGGGGCGTTTACGTACTACAAGCAGCCCGAGATGTTAAACGAAAAGATCGGGGATCAGGCGTCATCGCTCAACAATCGTGTGCTGTTCTATCGCGGCAACGTGCTGGTCGAGGCGGTGTTCGACAAGCTCTCGGTTATGTCAGCGGCGGAACTCCGAGAACTGGCCAGTGACATTCCTCTTCCGCAGGGTGGCGCACGTAACCTACCTTCGCTTCCGACTTACCTGCCCAAGCAGGACTATGTAAAGAACACAGCCAAGTACATCATGGGGCCGAGGACGCTCGACAAGATCGGCTCGCCTTTATCGGCACAGTTGATCGATTTCAACGCGGGCGCGGAGGTGGTTGAGGGTACCTATCGAGGCTCGAGCGGTGAAGGAACGTTGGTGTTGATCTCGTTTCCAACGCCGCAAATTGCAGCAGAACATCTCAAGCGCATCGAAGCCGCGCATCCGGCGAATGGATCGCAAGGCGGCGGTTCGGGGGTCGTAGAAGTCGGCTCATTTGTTCAGAAGCGGTCGGGGCCCATTGTCGCTGTGGCTGCCGGACCGATCACGGACAGCGAAGCGAATTCGTTGCTGGCTTCCGTGCACTACGACGCGGATGTCACGTGGAATGAGAACACGTTCTTTGACAAGAAAAATAACATTGCGAATCTCTTGTGGAACGTCGTCATCCTTTGTGGCGTGTTGATGGGCATCACGATCGCCGCAGGCCTTGCATTCGGGGGCGTGCGGGTCGCGCTGCAGCGCCTTTTGCCGAAACGAAATCAAAGTCCCGAAGATGATTTCATCGCCTTACACATTGATGAGAGAGCGCGCGCGACCCGGGGCGGCGTCCACGTTTCGACCGGGTCGGCGGAGCCTCACGGTGGGCAGGTGGCGAGGTAAGTACCTCAATTAAGGTGATTTACTGAACCTACAGGGTCTCTGGGTCTCATTTTGATACGCTTTCCACGATTGTTGGCTTCTTTTGTAAATAGTTGAAAACAAAGACATTTATTATCTAAAATTTCCTTGACACCCCCCTTTTTCGGCCCATAAGATTTCGCCAGAAAGTTTTGGCGGACTTTGCCTTCCGTTAGAACTATTCTCCCTTGAAAGAAGAGGCCGCCCTTTTGCCGGGGTGGCCTTTTCGTTTTGGTAGCAGCTTTCATCTCTCGCTCTCAAATCCCGGCTTTCAACTAAAACCTACGCTCTCGATTCTGGCCGGTCGACTTTGATTCCTCAGCCCGGATTCTCGACCTATTTCGAATACGAGGTTCAACGGAGCGACGAGCGTCTCGCCCGCCGGCTCCTTGTCGTGTATTGAAGAGAGCCAGGCGATGTGATGAGTGAACTTTCGCCCGGTGTGTGGGCGCACTAAAATTGAAATTGAGGTCACCTGCCATTTGACAGACCAGGAGGCCGCACGATGAAGTATCTGGTCTTCCTATTCTGGATTCCCGCCTTGATCGTTCTGTATCTAAGCATTCATCAGGAGATTCAAGCCGAGCGAGACCGCGCGGCTGCGCACGAAAAGCCGCAAGTGGCGGCGCATTCGGCACATCTACGTTGGTGGTGAAGACCGTCGGGCGGAAACGCCCCGAGTCTCCGCTTTCAACTTCCTAGCGCTCAGGCTTGGGACTGCGATGTGGGCAACTGGAGGCGTTAATACATTCTTCGGGAAGCATGAGGCGTTCTACCGGCCGACCGTTCACGATGTGCGATTCGATAATCTCCTCGACATCCGCGGCAGTAACGCGGCCATACCAGACGCCGTCCGGATAAACCACGACGGTGGGCCCGTGTTCGCACTGATCGAGACAGCCCGACATATTCGCGCGCACTCTTTTCTTGAACCCACGTAGAGCGAGTTTCTGCTTAAAGAGGAATTGTAGTTGTGCCTGGCCCGCGGGATCGCAGCAACCGCGCGGATGTCCTGGGTCGCGCTGATTGCAGCAGATGAAAAGATGCTTCTCGAACTTGGGCATATCCTCAATTTACAGGATTTTGGATAGAGGGGCGGAAGACTCCGGGCTGTGGGGGCGCGGCTGGTCGAATAATCCTGCTGTGAGGTATGTGATCCCGGCTAATTAGTCTTTCAGCGGGACCATGGGCTGGTCGTTCTGGCAAAAGGTGGCGACCCGCTTCAAACCGCCTTGGGCCTCGGTGACGTACATGACTGGCCCGTAGCAGTACACGGCGTGGCCGTTCGCGGCGAAGTACCAGCGGCCGCCCTTCCGGGTGTGCTTGGTGGCGGTTTCGGCAATCGGGCGCGCCGGAGGCGCGAGCCTGGGGACGGGTAACGAAAACAACAGAGCTAGGGCCAGTACTTTCATATCGTTCTCACAGAACCGGAAGACGGAGCCGAGCGAAAACTTAAATCGACATCAAAGTTCTACGAGCATCTGCAATATCCGAGGCCGGCACGGGCGGTTTTTCGGGCAGGGGTCTCTGCGCCTTGTGATTCTTCGCCGTGCTGGTTTTCTCAGATGGCACTGCCTGGGTCGACGGAGCTTGAACCGGGGCACTGGCATGCGCGTCCGCGGAAGGCTTGGGGGCTTGAGCCTGCTGGATCGCTTTGCCCTTCATGGCGGCCAGCGCGGTGCTGTCACCGAGCAACTGCTGAATGAGCGTGCGCTGCGATTGAATGGTGCTGCCTTGTTCCACGATCAGAAGGGTCATCAGACCGTAGGAAATCAGGAATAGGGCCGTGAGGATCGGCAGCATACCATGCTTTGATTTAGGTTGAACTTCCGAAGTAGCGAACAGTGTCGTCACTTGCGCCCCCGAGAAATCGCCCTTTTTGCGGGCATCTGGAGAAGTGCAGCTTGTGCGCCAATAAAAGCGGGTTGTGCAAATAATTGATTTTTCGGAGGTTAACTCTAATTTGGGAGGGTGCCACAAAGTGGCAAACTGCAAGTCGCTGCACATATTGGTAACTAGGTGTGGATTACTGCGGTGACTACGTTTGCCGGAAGCCGCGCCCGGCAAGGGTTCTGAACGTGCTTACGGTTCTCCAAATCGGGCGAGCGGTCGGTTCTGGTGCAACGCTATTTGCCGCCCATCACCAGCTTGGCGATGGTCGCCAACTGCATGTTGGAGGTGCCTTCGTAGATCTTGCCGATCTTGGAATCGCGCCAGTATTTTTCTACCGGATAGTCCTTGGTGAAGCCGTAGCCCCCATAGATTTCGATGGCTAACGAGGTCACGCGTTCGGCGACTTGCGAACAGAACAGCTTCGCCATGGCAGCTTCCTTGACGAAATTCATGCCGGCATCTTTCATGCGGGCCGCGTTGTAGACGAGCATGCGGGCGGCCTCGATATCGGTGGCCATCTGGGCGATCTGGAACTGGATGCCCTGGAAATCGGCGAGGGGCTTGCCGAACTGTTTGCGCTCCTGGGCGTACTTGGCGGCATACTCCCAGGCGCCGCGGGCGACGCCGAGCATCTGGGCGCCAATGCCGATGCGGCCTTCGTTCAAAGTTTCAATCGCGATCTTGTAGCCTTTGCCGACCTCACCGAGAACGTTAGCCTTGGGAACTTTGCAGTCCTCGAGGATCAACTCGCAAGTCGAAGATGCCCGGATGCCGAGCTTGTCCTCTTTCTTGCCCACGCTGAACCCCGGGAAATCTTTCTCGATGATGAAGGCGGTGATGCCTTTGTATCCGGCGGAGGGATCGACGGTGGCGAAGAGGATGAAGAGGCCGGCTTCCTTGCCATTGGTGATCCACAGCTTGCGGCCGTTGAGAACGTAGTCGCTGCCTTTGAGTTCGGCCTTGGTTTGCAGCGCGAAGGCATCGGAGCCGGAACCGGCTTCGCTCAGGGCGTAGGCACCCACGGTGTCGGCGACCATGCGCGGGAGATAACGCTTGCGTTGCTCCTCGGTGGTCCAGCGCAGGAGGGCGTTGTTGACGAGCGTGTTCTGCACATCGACGACGACCCCGGCGGAGGCGTCGGCGCGTGAGAGCTCCTCGACGGCGAGGATGGCTTCGAAGAATCTGCCGCCTCCGCCACCGTATTGTTCGGGAACCTCGATGCCCATGAGGCCGAGCTGAAAGAACTGGTGAATGAGTTCCTTCTCGAAGACGCCCTTCTCGTCCATTTCCTTGGCGAGGGGACGAACACGCTCCTCGGCGAACTGCCGGACGTTGTCGCGAAACAGGACTTCGTCTTCGGTGAGCGAGGTCAGGGGGGCGGGGTTAGCGATGGGAGCAACAGTCTCCGGCATACGAATACCTTCAAGTCAAGAATGGCAAACCTGCGATTTTAGCATTGGCGAGAGTGGCGGCTGGGATTGGGGGCGGGCAAATGCAGGGACCGCCGCTGAAAGCATAGTTGAGATCAAGTCGAATGGCTTCTTTTCAGGCTGGTAGTGCGGGATTGTTTGGGCGATCATTGGCGCGAATCTTAGGTCGGAGGGAGGGGTGAGTCAATGAATGCGGAGCAGTTGGGCGGCGGTCGCAGATAACCTGATTCCACTTATTTACTAGGGAATGGCAGAGCCGGACGTCATCTTCGAACGTTCATCAGCGTATATACTGCCCGAATTCCAACCCACAGCAGTGGGCGGAGTTTCGTCATGGCCACCGCGGCAATTCCCCAGGAAAAACTAGCCGGCCCCGAACTGATCGATCCGGCGCAGGAGACGAGCTGCTGCATCGTCGGCGCTGGCCCGGGCGGGATGATGCTGGCGCTTTTGCTGGCGCGGGCCGGGGTCAAAGTCACGCTGCTGGAGGCGCACAAGGATTTTGACCGCGAATTTCGCGGGGATACGCTGCATCCATCCATCCTGGAAATTCTCGATCGGATGGGTTTGGCCGAACGGCTTCATCAACTTCCTCACAACAAGATTTATGGTCCGACGTTCCAGTCGTCTGGGGTGAGCTTCTCGCCTATCGACTTTCGGCGCCTAAAAACGAAATTTCCCTACATCATGCTGCTTCCGCAAACCAAGTTTCTGGAATTCCTGGCAGCGGAGGGGAAGAAATATCCGACCTTCCGACTACGCATGGTGGCAAATGTGGGACAACTGATCGAGAGCGAGCATGGAGTGGAAGGCGTGCGCTACCGGAGCACGGCAGGCTGGCACGAAGTGCGTGCTCCGCTAACCATTGGAGCAGATGGCAGATTTTCGAAAGTGCGTCAGCTGGCGGGCTTTGAGCCGGTAAAGACTTCCCCGCCCATGGATATCCTGTGGTTTCAGTTACCCCATCTGCCGGGTGATGAGCATTCCGACCGCGTGATGGGCGGCTTTGGCAATGGGCGGTTGCTCGCCGTGTTTGATCGCATTGACTACTGGCAGATCGGGTACGTATTTCCCAAAGGACAATACCAGCAGGTGCGGTCCGCAGGCCTGGAAGCGTTCCGGAAATCAATCGTCGAAATCGAGCCTGATTTCGCAAAGCACGTGGAAGCGCTGAGGGAGTGGCATCAGTGCTCGCTGCTTTCGGTGGAATCGAGCCGGTGCCTGGTCTGGTACAAGCCTGGACTGCTGGTGATTGGAGATGCGGCGCACGTGATGTCTCCGGTGGGTGGGGTGGGGATCAATTACGCGGTGCAGGATGCCGTGGTAGCGGCGAACGTATTAACAGAGCCATTGCGGAATGGACGCGTGCGGGTGGAGGACCTGGCCGAGGTGCAGCGGCAGCGCGAATGGCCCACGCGGGTGATGCAGGCGATCCAGTCGGCGATGCAGACCCGCATGATTGCGAGCGTGCTGCAGACGCAAGGAACACTGCGGATTCCGTGGATCGTGCGCTTCCTATTCAAGATCCCAATTTTACGCGACGTGCCGGCGCGGGTACTGGCTTTTGGGGTGCGGCGGGTGCGGTTGCAGGCTGCAGATTAGATCTACTGGGAAATTGACTCACCACAGAGTCACGGCAAAACTCGTTCACTGGTCGAAATGCCTACCAGCTTTTCGTTGCGCTCCAAACGGCGTGGGGTCCCCTTCGACTACGCTCAGGGCAGGCTTTCGACTGTGTTCGGCTGCCGCCTCACTTCGCTCCGGATGACCGCGATGAAGAGGAGGGCGGGCAGGAGAGGGCCCCTGTGGCATGCCTGGTTAAAGCTTCGAACCTTTGCTGCGGACCAGCTTCAGGCCTTCATTTTGCAGGATGCGCTGGATCTGGTTGCGGGCATGGACGGCCCATGGACTGGCCGTGTCCAGCTTGACGTAGGCACGCCAATGCGGCAGGGCCTTGCGGGGCTGCTTCAGTTTTTCGTAGGCGAGCGCAAGGTTGTAGTGGGCGTCGGCGTAGGTAGGAGCCAACTGGAGCGCGGTGTTGTATGTCTGAATAGCTTCCTGCACGCGTCCGGTCTCGTCCAGCACATTGCCCAGATCGAAATAGGCGAGCGCATAGCGGGAGTCCGATTCGATGGCGGCGCGATAATGCTTTTCGGCCAGTGAGTAGTCCTGCCGGTTGTAATAGAGCGTACCCAAATTGATGTGAGCGGCCGCGTGCGTGGGGTCGCGCTCAATCACCTTCAAGTAGGTGGAGATGGCGTCGGTGTGTGTATTTGGATTTTCTTCCAGCGCAATGCCCCGTGAGAACAAGGCGGCCACATCGGGTTCTTCAACTTCGGGCCGCAGGGGCACGACGGGCGTACGGGAGATTACCTTCTGCTCGGGAGAAAAATCTAGAACGAATTGTCCGGCAATGGGCTCGAGCAGCTTGCCATCGTGGCGGAAGGCGACCCGGTGTCCGGTAGAGAAAGCGGTCGCTTCGAGCAACGGGTTGTCCATGCCGGCGACTTGCTTCTGCATGGCCTGCAGAGACTGGCGGATGACGGCCGGCCGTACTTTCTTCGCGCACAGGTCGCGCACTTTTTTGATTTGCAACAGGTCAAAGAAAGAGTAGTTCTCAGCGGCGGCCACCAGTCCAGCTTTTTCCCAACTAGCCAACTGACGCGCCGTGAGCCGCAGAATGCGAAGCAGGTCCGCTCGACTGTATCGGTACACGGTTGTATGCAGGTGTTGCTATTCACATTATCCGGAAGCTTACTTCTAGTTGGCAAGTGGAAAGAAAGCTTCCGGCAGAGTTGCTTGCAGGCTGCTTGCAGCAGGAGTGGTGCAGGAGCGGTGGAAAAACTGTCAGAATGCCGGTGGGGAGAGTAACGGGTCGAGCGGCAGAGATCGCTCGCCATAGAAATTTCCGATTTCGCGAAGCAGGTTTTTGGTACGAAGGCAGAGTGCTGAATCGGCTTTCGCGGTCGATTGGACAAAATCCGAGAGCGCATATAATGCACGTGCCACGCGGGGTGCAGGGCTATGCGTGCTGACACACGCTGTCGAGCCGTCCCGCGCAGATTCAATATCCCCGGAGCCTCCTTTGATTCTTCCGCGCATCACGGTTGTGGGAAGCTATGCGACTGGCCTGACGTTGAAAGTCAAACGCCTGCCGAGCCCGGGGGAGACAGTGCTGGCGTCCGGCTACCGGGTCGACTATGGGGGAAAAGGTTCGAACCAGGCGGTGGGGTGCGCCCGGCTTGGAGCCGAGGTGGCCTTCGTCGCTCGCATCGGCAAAGACGACTTTGGAGGAATGGTGCTGCGCCTTTATCGAGAGGAAGGAATTGACGTCGCGTTCGTTCAGCAGACAGCCGAGCAAAGCACCGGAGTGGGTTTTATTCTGGTAGAGGCTGGGAGTGGGAACAATTGCATCGCACTGGACCCGGGAGCGAATGAACTGCTGTCGCCCGCCGATGTTGCCCGATGCTGCGCTGCCTTGAAGTCGGCTGCCGTGGTGCTTACGCAACTGGAGACTCCGGTAGCAGCC
>QIAH01000552.1 GCA_003225465.1 Acidobacteriota bacterium
CGAACAGTTTCGGTTTTGTGCAGGTCTTCAGGTAATCGTAATCGTAGGAGCGATTGTCGACCGGCGAGATGGGTGTGCCGAGGCTGATCAGCGCAGTGACTCGGGCGTCGGGACACGCCGCTCGTAGACCAACAGCAGCACCGAACGAGAAGCCCGCGAATACCAGCGGCAGATGAAATTCGTGGTCGAGCCAATCAAGCGCGATGCGAACGTCGTCGACTTCTCCCATGCCATTATCGTGCTCGCCGTGGCTCAGGCCGGCACCCCGAAAGTTGAAGCGCAGCACGGGCATGCCGAGGCTGTTCAGCGCCTTCATCGCGTGGAAGACCACCTTGTTGTGCAGCGTGCCTCCGTATTCGGGATGTGGGTGGCAGACCAGGGCCGCGTGGGTGGCGTCGGGAGAGCCGGCGTTCAGCAGCGCCTCGAGCTGGCCGGCGGGACCGTTCAGGAAAAAGGATCGAATGACGTTCGTAGTTTCAGGCACGGATACAGGGTACAACGAGGGAATCTGCGGCGCTTCGCGCCTGACGGGCGGGGACGCCCGTCTCTCCAAGATCTACGTTCCGAAATGGAAACGAGATTGTCCGTGGAGCGACGGGCGCCCTCGCCCGTCCTTCTGCGAGCATGCTAGATGCTTCGCAGGTATGAGTATCGCCGGCGACTGCCTCACTATCAGCCTGACTTCAAGATATTCTTCATTACGTTCTGTACTTACCAGCGATGGGAACTACCCGGCGGCGCTCGCCAGATAGTGCTGGATGTTTTCTTGCGTGGGGATGGCAAGCTGTTCGAGTTGCTGGCATTGGTGGTCATGCCAGATCACGTGCATGTTGCATTGAACCCATTGGGACACATGGATGGACAGGTCAGTCTCCCCGAGATCCTGCAAGCGATTAAGAGCACCTCGTCCCATCGCATCAATAAAGAACTCGGACATCGGGGAACGGTCTGGCAACAGGAATCGTTTGATCGTGGGCTTCGGCAGGAAGAACAGCTTGGGGACAAGATCGAGTACATGCTGTTGAATCCCGTACGCGCGGGACTTGTGCGCGACCCGATGGCGTATCGGTGGATGTGGAGAAAGACGCAAGGTTGGGGGGAGATTGCTTTGAGTGGGTCTTCTGGGTCAGAGGGATAAAAATCTGCGGCGCTTCGCGCCTGACGGGCGAGGACGCCCGTCTCTCCATCTTGGGCTGTGAGATATTGTTTGCTTATGGACGTCATCGCACTTACACGACAGCTGGTGGACATCGAATCCATTACTGGAAATGAAGCCGCAGTCGGGGAGGCAATCTATCGCGAGCTATGCCGGCTGGGCTACCAGGTGA
>QIAH01000224.1 GCA_003225465.1 Acidobacteriota bacterium
CAACCCAGCGTGACGCCTACCACAGCCGCCTCGCCCACTCATCACCGAGAATCCCAACACGGTTGTAGATGAGGGTTTGGCAACACCGCATTCAAATTCAAGAGTGAGGAGGCGATGTGATGCTATCGCACCGTCGCGTGTTCATAGTTCTGTTCGCCCTGGTTATGCTGGTCGTGTTCACAGGCACAAGCCAGGCGATTCCGGCGTTTTCACGGCAGTACGGAACCTCCTGCAGCACCTGCCACCTCGATTTCCCCAAGCTGAACGACTTTGGCAAGGCCTTCAAGGATGCAGGTTTCAAGTTCCCCAAGGATGACGAGAGCTTCATCAAAATCCCTCCCGTCCTGCTGGGAGCGCCTGCCAACAAAGAACTATTCCCGCACTCGATTTGGCCGGGATCGATTCCGGGGATGCCGCCGATCGGATTGCGCTACAACCAGTTTTTCCAGGTGGTGAGCGGCAACCGAAACAACTTTAACGTGCAAGACACCACCGGAGATCCGGCGCAACAGCAGTTCATTCCCCGGACGGATTTCCAATCGGGGTTATTCAGCATTTTTACGGCAGGCAACTTCGGCAGCGATATTGCTTTTTGGGTGGACGACGATTTCAGCGTGGGCGGCGCGAATGCTGCCGGCGGCCTGGGCGATGGTTATTTGAAATTTGTGAATGTGGGCCGCTTCCTCAAATTGCCCACCGACGCACTCAGTTTGCGGGTCGGACAATTTGAACTCGATTTGCCCTTCAGCCCGGCGCGCAGTTGGAACCTAAGCGGCTGGGACATTTATGACCAATCAAATATCGGTGCACCGGGACAGAACGTGAACAATGCGTTTGCGCTCTCGAATGCAGCGCAAGGAGTTGAGTTCAGTGGAGGACACCAGTACCGCGGCTATCACTACTCACTGGCCTTCGTGAACCAGAACACGGGTGGGACGCCGGGCAGCGGAGTCAACGTGCCGCCGGTGGTCACCTATACCTCGGACTCCAATTTCAAGGACATTTACGCGCGCTTCGCCTATCGCTTCAATCTCGAACGCGATCCGGCCAGCCGCAACGAGATTCAGGCAGCGGGAGCTACGGGCCCGCGCGACCATACTTATCTCAGCCTCGGCACGCTGTATTTCTATGGACGATCGGTGCAGCGCTTCCAGGGGCCAGGCGGCTCGTCGATGGTGCTGACTTCGCGCGAACCGTTCTACCGCGTGGGCGGAGACTTCAACTTCAACTACCACACCTTCAACCTGTTCGGACAATTCCTCTACGGACGGGACCAGAACATCTTCCCCCTGCAGCCTCCCGGCAGCCCCGCACACTTTAGCGGCGGGTTCCTCGAGGCAGACTACCTGGTCTATCCGTGGATGATGACCATCATGCGTTGGGATCGCGTCAATTCCACCGCTGACTTCCTGAATAACATTGGCGCCGACCAGAACAATCCACCGCCGACGCCTTTCTTCTCACCCGTGAGCACGGTGCGTAACCGGATCACGCCGGGAATTCAGTTCCTGATTCACGCCAACATCAAGACGTCATTCGAATACCAGATTCGGCCCCGGCAGGTCGTGTATTCGCCCAGCACTGGCACGCCCATTACGAACCCGTTCCGCACGAATTCCGCGGTGGCGGGTTTGGAATTTGTGTACTGAGATTCGGGGAGGAACTCCTCCCCTGCTTTTTCAATTTAAGGAGAGATTGATGATGAAACGCACTTTTTCCCTCGTAGTTGTAGCGACAATGAGCCTGGTTTTGTCAGCCACTGCCGGCACTATCAACGGCAAGGTTTCTGGAGTCTCTGGTGAGTCCGTCGTTTACGTCGATGTGGTCCAAGGCAAAACTTTCCCCGCCCCTACGAACCATCCTCTAGTGGATCAGAAGGGCTTGATGTTCACGCCCCACATCACGGTCGTTCAGCAGGGCACCACGGTCGATTTCCAGAACAGCGATTCGGTCGCGCACAACGTCTTCTGGACTTCTGTGGGCGGAAACAAGAAGCTCACTCACAATCTGGGGACTTGGCCGAAAGGCGAGAAGCGGTCGTTCAAGTTCGACAACCCGGGAGCGGTGCCTCTGCTCTGCAATGTTCATCCGGAGATGGCGGGCTACATCGTGGTCTCACCCACACCGTATTTCGCGACGACGGACAAGTCCGGCGAGTACAAGATTGAAAACGTTCCCGACGGCAGTTACACCGTGACAGCCTGGCACGAGGGCGCCAAGGGCCAGTCGAAGCCGGTGGCGGTCGCAGGCGACACCAAAACGGATTTCACCCTGAGTAAGTAAGGAGTCGATAGGGAACGGCCGTCCGACCTCCTCTGCCGTTCCCTCCATTTTTCCCCGCTGAAATGGTGGCGTTTGAATGGATGGATTTGAAAGAGGCACGCTGGGATAGGCAAGCATGTTGAAGCGATTCAAAAACAAGCGAGTGGATGGGAACTGGCTGAACACCAACTTCCCTTGCATGATGGCTTGTCCCGCGCATACCAATGCCGGACGGTATGTGGAACTGATTGCAGAGGGGCGCTTCGAAGAGGCCTATCGATTCGCGCGCGAGCCGAATCCGCTGGCTTCCATCTGCGGACGCGTTTGCGCGCATCCTTGTGAGACCGCCTGTCGTCGCGGAGAAATCGACAAACCCATTTCCATTCGCGGGCTGAAGCGGTTTCTCACCGAGAGCTATGGCCCGGAGTCCAAACATCCAGTCGACGTGAACAGGGGACGCCAGCAGCCGAAGCTTCGCTTCAAAGTTGCGGTTGTGGGCGGTGGCCCGGTGGGATTGTCGGCAGCGCACGACCTTGCGCTGATGGGCTACTCAGTCACGATCTTCGAAGCAGCGCCGGTCGCGGGAGGAATGCTGTACCTGGGCATACCTGAATATCGCCTGCCGCGCGACGTGGTTGAAGCCCAGGTGCGCGAGATTCTGGAAACTGGCGATATCACTCTGAAGTTGAATCACGCCGCCGGACGCGACTTCATGGTTTCCGACCTGCGGAAGCAGGGCTTCGACGCGGTGCTGGTGGCCGTCGGCGCGCATCGCAGTCGCGACCTCAGTATCCCCGGCGTCGACCTTGACGGAGTGCATAAGGGAATTGACTTCCTGCTCAACGTCAACCTTGGCTACAAGTTCACCATCGGCAAGAAAGTGGTCGTGATCGGCGGCGGCAACGTCGCCATGGACGTGGCTCGGTCGGCAGCGCGCGAGGTCGTCAAACAACACGCGGCCGGCGTGGAAGACGCTGAGCCTTCCGCCGAAAACGTGAACGCTGTGGCAACGCGCGAGATGGTCGACATTTCGTTATCTGCATTGCGACTGGGCGCTCGCGAGGTCGACATCGTTTGCCTTGAGCGGCGCAACGAGATGCCCGCAGCTCTGGAGGAGATCGAGGAGGCCGAGGCCGAAGGCATCATTATGTTCCCCGGCCTGGGTCCGAAGAGCGTGATCGGTAAAGACGGCCGTGTGGTGGGGCTTGAGACACTCAAGACCAAGTGGGTGTTCGACGAAAACAAGCGTTTCAATCCTGCTTTCTATGAGGGCAGCGAGACCGTGCTCGATTGCGACACCATCATCATGGCGATCGGCCAGGCTCCGCGCCTCGACTTTCTCAAGCCTGAGGACAAGGTCGATATTTCTCCCCGCGGATTGATCGCGGTGAATCCTCAAACATTAATGACCTCAGCGGCGGGCATTTTTGCGGGCGGGGACTGCGTTTTCGGGCCGCGGCTGATCATCGACAGCGTGGCGGACGGGAAGCGCGCCGCCATCGGCATTGACGAGTACCTGCGCGGCAGCAAGCATCCCGAGCCAATCATCGAAGTAGAAGTCCTGAAACGGCACGCGATGCCTTTGGACTATCTCGATATCAATCGTCAGGCGATTCCGATGCTGCCCTTGGAGCGGCGGACGGGCGTCACGGAAGTTGAGATCGGCTATGACGCGCAGTCGGCCATGGAAGAGGCGCAACGCTGCCTGCATTGCTGGGTCAACACGATCTTCGAAGGCTGCGAAGAGGACGGCACGTCATGCATTTTGTGTGGCGGCTGCGTGGACGTTTGTCCGGAGAATTGCCTCGAACTGGTTTCGCTCGATCGGATCGAATTCACCCCGGAAACGGTCGAAGCAATCCGCGCTGAGCAGGAATGCTTCGGCGTTGAATTGAACGAAGTCGCAGCCGATGAACTCGGAATCGTGACCGGATCTGCGATGTTGAAAGACGAGACGCGCTGCATTCGCTGCGGACTGTGTGCGATGCGGTGTCCGGTCGGCACCATCACGATGGAGTCCTACAATCTGCTTCCGGCCGAAGCGACTGGATTGATTTCCGTGGAAGCCATAGATGCCGGCGCGCGCCCGAAGACGCCCGCCGCGGGAGCACCCAAGTAGCCATGCCTGACGAAAAGCATGAAATCAAATCAGAGACGGGCGGCACGTTCGATCGCCGGCATTTTTTTGTGAAGCTGGGGCTCGGGTCGCTGAGCATTGCCGCCGCAGGGACTGCGGTGTTCGCCTACCAGTTCCTCTCACCCAACGTTCTGTATGAGCCCTCCCCGATCGTGAACGCCGGTAAACCAGAGAGCTATCCGATCGATTCGGTCACACTCGATGTGAACACGGGAATCTATCTGATCCACGCGAAGGAAGGCTTTTTCGCGCTGGGCGCGGTTTGCACGCATCTCGGTTGCTTGACCACGTGGAAGCCGGAACTGGGGATCATCGCGTGCCCCTGCCACGGGAGCAAGTTCGCGGTCCTGCAAGGAAATCTGAAGCCAGGGGACAAGATCGAAGGACCGGCGCCCAAGCCGCTGCCCTGGTATCGCACCTGGCTGAGCGACGATGGCGATCTGATGGTAGACCGGGGCACAACCATTCGGCCAATGGAGTTCCTGAGGGTCTGAGCATGGCGAAAACAGTCGACCAATATTTCGATGATCTACGCGATACCCGGGTGTGGCGATCCATCTTCCGCAGCGGCACCGGTTCAAGCACGCTGAAGCGCTCGCTGGCCATCCAGCAGAATGTCTTTCTGCACTTGTTTGCCACCAAGGTTCGACGCCGCATGCTGAGCTTCAGCGCGACCTGGTATCTCGGCACACTGACGCTGGGAACGTTCCTGATGCTGGTGGTCACCGGAATTTTGCTGATGCTCTATTACCACCCATCGGTTCCGCAGGCGTACGCGGACACGAAGGATCTGCAATTCGTCGTGTCATCCGGCCTGTTCCTGCGCAACCTGCATCGCTGGTCCGCGCACGCCATGGTCTTTCTGGTGTTCGCGCACATGTTCAAGGTCTTCTATCGCGGCGCATACCGGCCGCCGCGTGAATTCAATTGGGTGATTGGGATTGTTCTGCTGCTGGTGACGCTGCTGCTGAGCTACACGGGGTACCTGTTGCCTTGGGATCAATTGGCATACTGGGCGATCACGGTGGGATCGAATATCGCGTCTGCCGTGCCGGTGTTCGGCGACAAGATTCATTTCATGCTGCTGGGCGGAAATCTGGTGAATGCGAATGCGCTGCTGCGGTTTTACGTTTTGCACTGCATGATCCTGCCGCTCGCCGCAATATTCTTCATCGCCATTCACTTCTGGCGGATCCGCAAAGACGGCGGGCTCTACGCGCACCAGAGCGAGCCTTCCACTCTGACAAAGACCACGCTGGCGAAGGAGGCGCAATGAGCACGAAAGACTTCGTGACCGGCATGGACTCGAATGCCCGTAAGGCGCCACGGCGGGTAGCGTTTATTACTCGGCGCACATCTGCGCAGGTCAAGGCGGTGGATGAAGAGACGCTGCAAACTTTTCCGGAGGTTCTGTTCCGGGCGGCCGTTGCCATCGAAGTGATGGCGATCGGTCTGGTCACCATGGCGCTCCTCTTCAATGCGCCTTTGGAAGGGATCGCCGATCCATCGCACACGCCCAATCCCGCCAAAGCGCCCTGGTATTTCCTGGGCCTGCAAGAGATGCTGCACTACTTCCCTCCCGTGGTTGCCGGTGTACTGGTGCCCGGATTGGTGGTCATGGCGCTGGTCGTCATTCCTTACTTCAACATCAACATCGAAGCCGAGGGCCTGTTCCTGAAAGACCGGGAACGGCGTTTGCGGATTTTCTACATCGTGACCGGTGCACTCGTACTTTTCCTCGTCGTATTTCGTGTCTTCGTAGCGCTGGTGCCGACTCTGATTGTGGCCGCCTTCATGATTTTGGCCGCGCAGAGTTCGCCCCAGTCGCCCTCGGCGTTTCGGCGCTATTTGGCTTCCAAGCCGCTTTCTTACTGGATCATGAGCTGGTTTTTATTCGAGCTGGTGGTGCTGACCGCCATCGGCACATTCTTCCGTGGCCCGGGCTGGTCCTGGGTCTGGCCCTGGAGGAGTTAAGTGCAATCGTCCAATCAACCTTGGTCTTCGTTGTGGAAGACGCTATTCGGTGATCCGCTGCGCGCGTTTGGTATCGTGAGCGCGATCCTGCTCGTACTGCTCGCGATTGCGCCCGCAAAGAATCACTTCAGCGAATGGCGGCATTACCAGAAAGGCTACCTGCGGATGGTCCGCTCCCGTGGCGAAGCGGTCACGCTGCAGCGCCACTTTCAGCCGGGCATTCAGCAGATTTGGCATCCTGATATTGGGGTCACGGATCGTTGCACCTCTTGTCACGTTGGCCTCAAGGAAGCGAGTCTCACCGACGTCAAGTTTCAGCCCTATCGCAAGCATCCGGTAATTCCGCACACCACCGAGCAATACGGTTGCGTGATGTGCCATCGTGGGCAGGGAGCGGCAACCACGGTCGAAGAAGCGCACAGCAGCACTCTGGCGTGGGAACAACCGATTCTTCCGGCGCGTTACATCGAGTCCGGCTGCGGCCAGTGTCACCGTGCCAATCTGGAAGGCACTCCGCAACTGAATCAGGGAAGAGCGCTACTGGCGCGCTACGGCTGCGTGCAGTGCCACAGCATCAAGTTGCCCGACGCCGGCGTGATGCAGGCAACTCAGGACGCCCCATCGCTGTCCCACATCGCGGACAAAACCACGCGGGAGTGGATCTTCGCCTGGCTGAAGGACCCACAGAGCTACGCCGCTTCGGCCACCATGCCGAATTTCAAGCTGAAGGATGATGACATCCGCGACATCTCGGCCTTCCTGATTGCCAACAGCAATCCGGTTGCGGGCGACACTCTGCCGCCAATCAGCCAGAAAGCCGCTGATTCCACTGCTGGCGCAAGCCTCTATGGAGAGTCCTTCTGCGCATCATGCCATGCTGTGCAGAACGCGGCCGGCAACCTGGTAGGCGGAAACGTTGGGCCGGAACTCACTCGCATCGGCAACAAGACCAAGCCGGAATGGTTGCGGGCCTGGATTCACAACCCTCGCGTTTATGATCCCGGAACCCAGATGCCGCATTACCGGTTCAGTGACCAGCAGGTTGCCACGATGGAAGGCTTTCTGCTCGCGAAAAGTGATTCGGATTTTCTGGCGAACGTGCATCTCGATCCAGCAACGCCGGAGCAGATTGCGCACGGCAAGAGCCTCGTCATGGAATACGGTTGCTCGTCTTGCCACGAGATTACGGGCATCAAGAAGCCTGAGAACTTCGCGCCTGAGCTGACGCGCATCGGGAGCAAGTCTATTTCGCAGTTAATCTTCCTGCCTGGGATGTCGCACACCTTGCCGGACTACATCGCCGGGAAAATCCGCCAGCCCCGGGCCTTTTCGCCTGGCTTGAAAATGCCGCAGTACTCATTCACGCTGACCCAGATCGACGCCCTAACCACCGCATTGCTGGCGCAGAATGATCGTGCGCAAAGCATGCCGCCATCGCTCAGCGTGCCCGCGCCTCAGACGTCGCACTACCGCCCGGCAGGGAAAGCGGGACAGATCATGTCGGACCTGGCCTGCTTCAGTTGCCACGCGATCAATGGCCGCGGCGGCGACATGGCTCCGGACCTGACCTGGGAAGGAAGCTCGGTACAGCGCAAGTGGCTGGAAGATTTCTTCCGCAACCCGGGAACGCTGCGGCCCGCGCTGATCCGGCGCATGCCCAAGTTCAATCTGAGCAACGAAGAAATCTCCACGCTGAGTGACTACATCATGACCGTTTACCAGACGCCGGAGTTCGATCGCGAGTCACTGCCGGAGTCAGGGTACTCGGCGACCCAGGTCGAAGAGGGCAAACAACTCTTCTATTCAAAATATGGATGCCAGTCGTGCCATATCGTGGACGCGAAATCCGATAAAGGCTACATTGGTCCGACGCTGACCGGAGTCGGCTCACGCCTGACCGCCGCGTGGGTTTATCACTGGCTGAAAAATCCACAAGCGCTGCGACCGGGGACGGTCGAACCGAACCGCAACATGAGTGATGACGAAGCGAAATCCCTTACTGCATTCCTGATGGCGCAAAAGGGCTCTGGCACAAAGGAGGCAAAGAAATGATGACGAAGCGAATTCCTCTGGCGGTCATTGTTCTTTGCCTCGTGGTTTGTGCGTTGATGCTGGCTGCCTCGGGATGTGCAAGACAGTCGGCCTCGGCTGCCGGACCCGCCCCAACCGCGTACGGATCGGCGATTGTCGAATCGAGTGGAGGAAAGCAGATCGGCGCGGCCGGTTCGGCTCTTCCGCAGCCGCTGGTTGTGCAAGTCAATGATGATCAAGGCAACGCGGTTACGGGGGCGGCAGTTACTTTCAGCGGACCTTCGGGAGTAAGTTTCGATCCGCCGACTGGCCTTACCGACTCAAGCGGTCAACTGTCCGCAAGCGTGAGCCTGGGTGGAATGGCAGGAAGGTATCAACTTGTCGCCAGCACGATGACAAAAGCGCAAAAGAGAGTCGAGATCAAGAGCGAAGAAATCGCGCTCGATTACCAACGTCGCCTCGGACAGCTCCTGGATGACAAGTATTGCTCGCGCTGCCACAATCCGGAATCCACGTCGGAGCGGGTCTCCAACTTCGACAACCTCGAGGTCAAGCCGCACGCCTTTACCGAAGGCGACACCCTGAATAAAATGAGCGACGCCGATTTGTTGGCCATCATCAGCCACGGCGGCCCAGCCCTGAATAAGTCACCTCTGATGCCGCCCTATGGCTATACTCTCAGCAAAACGGAGATGCAGGCTTTGATCGCGTACATCCGAATGATCTCCGATCCTCCTTATCAAGCGCCCGGAATGGTTTATGCCCAAAAGTAGTCAGTGCACGTGGATGTGGTTGGCTTGCAGTTTGCTCGCGACAGGAATGTCGGCCGCGCAAGTTGTGGCCCCGGTGGAAATCAAAGATCCGCAGATGCGGTCGCTCCAGTTCAAGTATATGGACGATCTGAAGGCGATTGGGGCGGAGATCAATAACACCAGCTTCCCGTACCCGTTCTACCTGAGTCGCAAGCTGGATCTCGACGAGCAGCAGCAAAAGTCCGCCGACCAGCGCTCGATCCGCTTCGATCAGTTCAACGGACACACCGTGCTCGCCATTACGGGAAACTACTACGCCGCCTACAGCGCGGATCAGATCAACAAGGACCAGCGCGCCCGCGATACGTTTGTAGCGGTAGTGGAACCGATTCTCAAAACCGCAGTGCCGAAGTTTCAGACCAACCCCGACATCCAGGGATATGCTGTTGAAATTTCGCATCACATTCTGGGCAAGGTCATGGGTGTATCGATGGAGCGCCCTGAGAACCTGATGGCGTTCTTTCCGCAGAACGCCGCGCTGAAACTTCTGTCTGCCAAAGACGGTGACGGGCAACAGGCGGCGCTGTTGCAGGCGCAGTTTTTCGTGAACGCCGAACCGGTTGCAATCTGGTTGGAAGGCGAGGGTCCACAGGCCGGACTCAAGGCTCCCGTGCCCGAGGCGCCGGCGGCCGCCGAATCCGCGAATCAAGTTGGAGCTAACATCATCGCGGGAACGGACGGGCACGGATCGGCGGCAAATTCCGTTCCATCGTTCCCAAAGCCGACCAAGCCTGCGAACGACGTGCCGCATCCGCAACCGCGCGATACTTCTCCCGAGACACTGGCATCGCTGCAAGCCGCAAATAAGCAGATGCTCGAGACGATGCTCAAAGAGCTCGACCCGCAAGCTCACTTCGTATCGTACGCGGCCCCGAGCTTCATCGCATTTCGCCAGAACATATTCCTGGAACTCTCACTCAACACGACTCTCAACGAGGCGGCTGCGGGGTCGCGTTATCGGCTGGCGGCGATGGCGTTTGATGATCACATCGCTCACCTCATGCGCCCGGTGCTCGGCTACTTCAAAGCTGACCCGAAGCAGGACCCTAAATTCGACGGCATTGGATTCAGCACGACAGTGCACGTGACCGGAAAGAACCAACCGGCGTCCGGATCGGAAGCGATTGAGTTTTTCTTTCCCCTCAGCGCTCTGCGCTGCTACGAGTCGTACGACTGTAGTGGTCAGCAATTGATCGATGCCGGGACCGTATTGATCAATGGCGAGCGAGTCAGCCTTGACCTGCAGATTGCGGAAGGTTCGGCGCGCTGACACCGGCACATACCCCAAAATTGGGACATATATCAAGCCAGAACTCCACACACAAAAGATGGAGCGTCGGGCGGGGACGCCCGACGCTCCACCCCTAAACGTTGACGCCGAGTCGCCTCGGACTTATGATTTTTGCCCAATTATGGACGTCGGGGCAGCCGGGAAGGCCTTCCAGGCTTGGCGTCTGAAGTGATGCTCAAGTCGGGAAGCGGGATCAGAGCCTGTGAAGGCATCCTGATCAGCCAACATCGATTGATTCCCGCAATTCTTAACTATGAACCCGGATCAGGCTGACGACAGGCGTGCCACGATGCTTCCGGAGCGGTGGAACGTCGTGAAGGACAAGCTCTTCGCTGCGCTTGAACTAGAAGGAGCGGAGCGCACCGCTTACCTCGAAGAAATCGCTGGGCAAGACCCGGAACTCCGCTTAGAACTCGACTCGCTGATCGCCTCCCACGAGCAAGCCAGCACGGCGTTCCTCAATCAGCCGGCGGCCCACATCGCAACGTTGATTACAGCTTCTCAACAGGATCTGATCGGCCGCCGCCTCGGGCCTTACCAACTCGTTCGGCAGATCGGCATCGGTGGGATGGGCGAGGTTTATCGCGCCTTTCGGGCCGACGATCAGTATCGAAAAGAAGTAGCGATCAAGCTGGTGCGGGCAGGACAAGGCTCCGGCTTCATTCTGGATCGCTTCAAGAATGAGCGCCAGATTCTGGCATCGCTGGAGCACCCAAATATCTGTCGCCTGCTGGATGGTGGCACCACGCCCGAAGGCTTGCCTTATTTTGTGATGGAACTCATCGAGGGCGAGCCCATTGACAAGTATTGCGCGGAACACAAGAGCTCGGTCGAACATCGTCTGGAACTTTTTCTGCAGGTCTGTTCCGCGGTGCAGTTTGCACACCAACGCTTGATCGTTCACCGTGATATCAAGCCCGCGAACATTTTGGTCACCAAAGAAGGGCAACCGAAACTGTTGGACTTTGGCATTGCCAAGATTCTCGACCCAAGTGCGATCGACAGCGCTGCACCGGTCACTCTCTTCCAGGTGTTAACGCCGGGCTATGCCAGCCCTGAACAAATCAAAGGTGAACCCATCACCACCGCCAGTGATGTTTATTCGCTAGGCGTCGTCCTATACGAATTGCTCACGGGGCAGAGCCCCTATCAGATCACGACCAGCGTCTCACACGAAATCAGTCGCGCGGTATGCGAAGACGAGCCGCGCAAACCGAGTACAACCGTTTGCGAAAATCAAGACCGTCCCACGTCCAGCGAAAGTTCAGGCGAGAAGGTACCGAAGCGCCTGCAGGGCGATCTAGACAACATCGTGCTGATGGCGTTACGCAAGGAGCCGGGACGACGCTATTCCTCAGTCGAACAGTTTGCAGAAGACATTCGGCGCCACCTGCAAAACCTTCCCGTGCTTGCGCGACAGGACAGTTTTCGATATCGCACTTCCAAGTTCGTGCTCAGGCACAAGGCAGGCGTTCTGGCTGCCGCCGCTGCGATCATTGCGCTTCTGGCAGGCGTGGGTGTCATTTTGCACGAGGCGCGGATCGCACGCCAGCAAGCCCAGTTGGCGCAGGAACAGCGGATGCGCGCGGAGCGGCGCTTTAATGATGTGCGCAAGCTGGCCAACTCGCTCATGTTCGAAGTCCACGACTCCATCAAAGACCTGCCGGGATCGACTCCGGCCCGAAAGCTGCTGGTCAGCCGCGCCCTCGAGTATCTGAATAGCTTGAACACAGAAGCAAAGAACGATGCTTCTTTGCGGCAGGAGATGGCGGCCGCGTACGAGAAGATTGGTGACGTGCAAGGCCAGCCGCGGCAGGCAAACCTGGGCGATCCGGGCGGAGCAGCCGATAGCTACAGAAAGGCGCTTGCCATTCGAGAGTCGTTGGCTGCGGCAGATCCGAAGGACCTGGAAGTGCGGCGACAACTCGTACCCAATTACGCAAAATTGAGCGATCTGCTCTGGGCGATGGGCGATCAGGCGGGCGCGATGGAATACTCGGGAAAGGCGTTCAAGGAAGCGGAGGCGCTTTATCACGGCGATCCCAAAGGTCAAGTCGATCGATTCTTGTACGCGAAATATCGAATGGATTACGGATATAAGCAGGCAGTCGTGGCCGGCAACCGGGATCCGGGGCTCGAGAATCTGCGCGAGGGCTCATCCATGCTGGAACAGTTGGCTTCTGAGCAGCCCGGCGATCTGCAGGCGCGCCGGATTCTGGGATTGAGCTATAGCCGGGCAGCTGAGATCCTGCGGGAGGATCCGAAGGCAAGATCGCAAGCTCTGGCCCTCTACAAAAAAGCAATTACGACGAAACAAGGTCTGGTTGCGGCCGAACCGAACAACGCGGAATTTCAGCGGCTGGTCGCTTACGATCATTTCTCGATCGGAGAACTGTTGGCGACGATGGACCAGAACGATGCTGCCCTCGCGCAGGACCGTGAGGCTTTGTCGTCATTTCAGAAACTCGCGGCAGGCGATCCTGCGAATATGCAGTTTCAGCAGGATATTGGACGTGTGCGCGCGCAAATTGGCCAGGTACTGATCGACCTCGGGCAGCTTTCCACGGGTATGGACCAGTTGCGGTCATCGCTATCGACCCTGGAATCGAGTCCCGACGCAAGCAATCAACGGTCGCTGGTGGGATTTACGATCCTCACAAACCAACTCTGGCTGGGCAAAGTTCAGGTAATGCTGGCATCCTCCAAATCTGCGTCGCGGCAACAGGCTGCGGAACATTGCCGCGAGGCTGACTCCTGGTTCAGCAAGTGCCTGCCGGGATTTGAGGCGATCCGTGATCATGCTTCGCCACAATATGGGGGTGCAGCGCGAGTCAATGAAGTCACGCAGGAGACGGCGCGTTGCAAGCAGATTCTGAGCAACGTGAATAGATCTCGCCCTCAGTGAAATTAGCATTGTGCCCTCGGCCACTGGAATCGGGGTAGAGCTGGAATCGCATTCGCGAAGCCTCACACGTTGAAGCCGAGCTTCGCTCGGCCGGGCAGACGGGGCGTCTGCCCCTACGCGAAGCTGCCCTTCTTCATCTGATCCATGAGGTAGTCGCACGAGCGTACGCATAACGCCATGATGGTGAGCGTTGGATTCTGGCAGGGGTTGGAAGGAAATCCTGAAGCGTCCATCACGAACAAGTTTTTTACGTCGTGGGTCTGCTGAAATTGAGTCAGCACCGATTTCTTTGGATCTTCGCCCATGCGTGCGATGCCTGCCTCGTGGACGGCCCATCGTCCTTTGGAAGGGTTCGCAAAGGTGTGAATGTTTTTCGCGCCGGCCGCCTCGAGGAGTTCGCCCGCGCTCTCGCCCATGTCTCGGACCATGGCTTCTTCATTGGATCCGTTTGACATGTGGATTCGCAGCACTGGGATGCCGTAGTGATCGACGGTGTCCTTGTCGATTTCAACGAAGTTGTCCCAGCGCGGAAGCACTTCCCCGAACCCAAGAACGTTGACCTGTACCTGGGGCTCGCGTAGGGCTTTTTTGAAAGCGTCGCCAAAACCAGGCGCGGACCAGTTGAATCCTATGTCGGTATCGCCTTCGTAGCCATAACCGCGCAGAAAGTTTTTCGATTTCGGACCATTTGTCGTGTTTCGAAAGCGAGCCACATAGAAACCAACCGGACGATGCGGGCCCGCCAGCGTCGGCTTCGATCCGAATGCCGGCATCTCACCGCTTCCTCCACCACTGCGAACATGGGCAGTTAAATAATGACCCAGTACTCCACTGGAATTCGCCAGGCCGTTGGCATGCTGGCGATTCGCCGAGTTGAACAGAATGCGCACGGACTCTTGTGCCTGGGCGCACAGGATCACGATCCGCGCATAAACCTCTCGCGATTCTCGCGTGTTGCGATCGACATACAGGACTCCACGTGCACGGTTGGTATCGGGGTCCATGAGAACCTTGTGCACCATAGCGTTCGAAATCAGGGTGCAATTGCCCGACTTCCGCGCGTCGGCCACCGTGGTGAACGCAGCGTTGAAATACGAGCGGGACTGACATCCTCGCTCGCACGGCCCGCAGTAGTGGCAGGCCGCGCGTCCTTTCAGAGGGCGGGTAAGATTGGCGGAGCGGGTCGGGGTCACGGTCCAGCCGAGCTTTTCCTTGGCCCGATTGCGAAGAAACGTTTCCTGGCAAGTGAGCGGCATGGGCGGCTGAAATTTGCCGTCCGGCAATTCGCTCAGACCTTCGGCCTGCCCGCAAACACCTACGTACTCTTCGACCAGGTCGTAGTAAGGCTCGAGATCCTTGTAACTCAGCGGCCAATTTTCGCCGTAGCCATCGTGGCTGGCGGCTTTGAAATCGTAATCGCTAAAGCGCAGGCTGACGCGTCCCCAAACATTCGTGCGACCGCCCGTCATCCGCAAACGGCCGAGCCAATGAAAAGGTTTGTCGCTTGGGGTCGTGTAGGGTTCCTCCAGATCGTTGCAAAACCATTCGTAGTTATACTCGGTGCAAATTTCAAATTCAGACTGGATCGGGCGCGTCTTGCGAACGATTTGTGGCGCGAGATTGCGATACTTCAGATCGAATACCGGCTTGTGCTCCGTAAAGTTTTCGAAAGACTGCGGGCGCCCGGCCTCCAGCAGAGCTACCTTCAGGCCGGCTTCCGCCAATCTTTTGCAGGCCCAGCCACCGGACGCTCCGGAACCCACCACCACTACATCGAACGATTGCTTGCCCGTATCGATCATTCTGCTTTGAAAGTCTCTTTCAGCCCCGTCTGCACTCGCTTGTTAGTTGTGTCCTTCCGGGTGTGAGCATTCGGAGGGACTCTCGAAATAAAATTCATCGGTCCACCCGAGTTCCCTCATGCCTTCTTCCGATGAGTAGTAGGTGGCGACAATCCAGCCTTTCAGATTTTCAAAATGGTCGCGAAGAGTTGGAGAAGCGGAGGACGTTTTCTGAGCTTCCGTCACAGAGCCAGGGGAATTTTCATCATGGGCGGGCTGACCGGGCTTGGCGGTGGAGCACGCTTCCAGCAAGACGCTCATCTGTGGCTGCGTAAGGCGCGCGATCGGCTGCGAGAACCGCTTATTCGAATCGGTGTCGAGAGCGGCTAGAGCAGCGGCCAACTTTTGACGATTCTCGGCGGTTTCCACTGTGAGCAGGAGGTCGATGATCCGGTTGACCTGTGCTTTAGACGAACCGGGCACAATGCCTTCTGCCAGCGCGATGAGAGTCTCATTCTGACGCGCATCGAGGACCTGCGGCGACCAATCCGAGTCAGCGACCCTTTCGCCCGCGCCCTCCAGGTTCGTGGCTTCCACCAAATGCCGGTACATCGGATGGGCTCGCGCCGCAACCGGACCGGCGAGCACTGTACCCAGACCGGCGAGAATTCTCTGAAACATTTCCCGGCGCGTGAGCCTTTGTTCGGAGGCGCGAGCATTCGAGAGTATCGGCAATTCAGATTGTTCCCACATCCCCCCAACCTTCCTGATGACTAGGACTTCAACTCTGCGAAGTATTCCCGCATGAAGCGCGCATAATCCGCGATCGCGATCTCCGGATCGTCCAGCTCCGGGTGCCACACTTTTTCCCACTCGAAACAGTAGTAACCCTTGTAACCGGCCTGCCGAAGCACTTCGATCTGCCGCCGAACCGGAATGTTACCGCGGCCCGTCAGGACGTACTTGCGGTTAGGACCGCCGCCAACGGCGTCCTTCAAGTGAGTATGGCGAATCCATGGCTTGAG
>QIAH01000553.1 GCA_003225465.1 Acidobacteriota bacterium
GCTGTTCATCGAGCGTGCGCAGGACTTTCGACTGCGTCTTCAGGCTCATGTCCCCGACTTCGTCGAGGAACAGCGTTCCTCCTGTGGCCTTCTGGAATTTGCCTTCCTTGTCGGTGGTGGCCCCGGGGAACGAGCCCTGCCGGTGGCCGAAGAGTTCGCTCTCAATCAGGTCTTCGGGAATGGCAGCGCAGTTGACCTCCACAAACATTTCGTCTTTTCGCAAACTCTGCGCGTGAATGGCGTGCGCGACCAGTTCTTTTCCGGTGCCGGATTCCCCATAGATAAGCACCCGCCCGTTGGTGGGCGCCATGATCGAGGTCTGCTGGCGGAGCGCCTTCATGGGAATGCTGTCGCCCACGATCACGCTCTTGGACTGGAGTTGTTTCTTCAGGTCGCGATTTTCTTTGCGGAGTTTCTTGGCGTCGATGGCGTGCCGGATGAGGATGAGGGTGCGGTCAATGGAGAGCGGCTTCTCGAGAAAGTCGTAAGCGCCGAGCTTGGTGGCGCGCACGGCCGTTTCGATCGTGCCGTGTCCGGAGATCATGATGACTTCCGGGGGATTATCGCGCTCGCGGATTTTCTCGAGCGTGTCCAGCCCATCGATTCCCGGCAGCCATACATCCAGCAGCACGACGTCAAAGGTATTTTTCTCGAGCAGGCGAAGGCAGGCTTCTCCGCTCTCCGCTTCATCGGTGCGGAAGCCTTCGTCATCCAGCACTCCCCGCAGGGAATCGCGAATGCCGGATTCGTCGTCCACAATCAGGATGCTAGACATGCTGGACAGGGGCGGGCGTCACGGAAGGTTCGGGGGCAAGCGGCAATTCTACGATGAACCGCGTCCCCACTGGTTTGTTCTCTTCTACACGAATGGAGCCGCGGTGATCTTCGATAATGCGGCTCACGATCGCGAGCCCCAGCCCGGTACCACGCTTTTTGGTGGAGAAATAGGGCAGGAACAGCTTCTCCTTCAATTCCTGGGTGACACCGTGCCCGGTATCGGCGACCAGAATTTCGACGGCATCGCGGCTGGTTACGAGGCTGGTGCTCACGCGAATTTCGCGCAACAGGGATCCTTCCATCGCTTCGGCGGCGTTGTCCACCAGGTTCGCCAGCGCGCGCTTGATGGCGTCGGAATCCGCCATGACTTTTGGCAGACCGGGTGCGAGATTCTTCTGCAAGTGGATGCCATCGAGACGGCCTTCAAACATGTTCAGGGCGCTCTCGACAATCGAATTGATGCTGGCCGGACTGGGATGCGAAGCGGGGAAACGGGCGAGCGTCGAAAACTCGTCTACCAGCGTGCGCACTGTGTCCACTGAAGCGGCAATGGTCTCCGAGCAATGGCGGATGACGTCCAGTGAAGCCGCATCCGGACGCGTGCCTCGATCGAGGTGCCGCCGGATGCGGTCGGCAGACAATGCGATCGGCGTCAACGGGTTCTTGATTTCGTGCGCGATGCGGCGCGCCACTTCGCGCCACGCCGCCTGCTTCTGCGCCTTGAGCAAATCGGATAGATCTTCGAAAATCAGTACGTATCCGAGACGCTCGTCTTCGTGCTTGAGCGTTGCCACGGTAAGGGCCGCGTTCAACTTCGTGCGGTGCACTGCGATTTCTGCCTGGCTGGTCGTGATTCCCATGCGGTCCGCCCGCCGCAGGAGCACGAGCAGGTCCTCCGCCACATCCGGCGGAAAAACATCCTGCAATTCGGCTCCAATCATGGGAAAGCTTTGGCCGTCGCCTGGACCATTGGGATGAAACATGCGAAGAAGCGCCTGGTTCGCATGCGTGATGCGCCGTTGCGCGTCCAGCGACAAAACTCCCGTCGGAATACTTTCGAGGATGGTCTCGATGTGGCGGCGCCGTTGCTCAAGCGCCGTATTGGCGGCGCTCAGATCACGGCTGGATGCGTCGATCTGATACCGGCTGGTCTCGAGTTCTTCCGCCATGCGATTGAAGGAGCGGACCAGGTCGCCGATTTCGTCGGCGGCGTGTACCTCGACCCGGTAATCGAGCCGGCCGCGCGAAATCTCCTGGGTCGCTTCCGCCAGTGCAGCGACGGGACGGGTAACCAACTTCGAAAGAAAAAGCGCAAGCCACGTGGTTGTGAACAGCACCAGCACTGTGAGCAGCAACAGCAGGCTCATGTAGGTGCGACGAACCAGCCTTTTCTGCCGGTACAGTTCGAAATAGCGCTTCTGACTGGCTTCGAGTTGCTTGACGGTTTCCAGAAACTCTCGCGGCAATGGCATGCCCACCAGGATCAGTCCTTCATCCCCAACCGGAGCAGTGCCCAAAATGTACTCCGTTTGTTCCCACATCAGCGGCGTCGGGGTAGGTCCGGAAAGCTGGTCAGGCGCGGCCTTTGAGCGGATTGCGTCCCACGATGCAGGTGGATGGAAGCTCGCATGGGGAGTACCGTCGAGCAGCGCAAAGGCGAAGCCGCCTTGCAAAGTGGTTTCATGACGCTGGAATACACTCCGGCGAACCCGCAATGGCAGTGGCCTGTGCGGTGGCATTTTGCTGCGCGTAGGTTGCCAGCAGCGACGCCATGGCGCGCGTGTCTTCGCGCACTTCTTCCACCGGCCGCGAGAACCAGCGATCGATGGTGCGATTCATGAGTCCGTAGGCGAACCAGAACATCATGATCACGGGCAGAAACGACAGCAATAGTCCCGTGACCACCAGGCGTGTGCGGAATTTTGAGCCCAGTACGCCGAGCCTTCGTTCCGCAAACAGCTTTAACAAATTGCGCGCCAGCACGAAGGTCAGCGCGACAAAAAGAAGGAAAATCAGCGCAGACAGTGCGGCGAAGAATAGAAGTTGCTGGTTGTTGTCGGGATTCAGGAAGGCGGGTTGATCGAACGACGATTGCGACAGCAGGATTCCGAACAGAAGGGCGATGCCTGCGGCAAGGGGAACGATAACCCGCTTCCGATGTCGTTCCGGATCCGATGTTGGCGTGGGTTTTGACAATGCGCCCTGGGGCCCGGCCAACCATCCTCTCAAGGCCGGCAAACGTCATTATAGCCGCTGGCGAAATGGGGTTCACGGGTTGGGCACCACAGAGTCACAGAGGCACAGAGAAAACCTGAAGCTTTGGATTCCTCTGTGTCTCTGTGGTGAAAATCCGCTTGAACGCGCCTACGGCAGCAAAAGCTTGTAACCGCAAAGGTCGCAAAGAAAGGCCGCTAAGGACGCGAAGAAGAGCTCCTGAAGCTTTAGCGTTTTCTCGGCTTGCTGGCAGCGAGGGCTTTCTTGATAGCTTCGTAGGCCGGCTTGGGGGCGTAGTTTCGGTCAAAGAGTAGAGCTGCGCCCTTGGTCTTCTTGCTTGCCGAGCCCACCCAGGAATACTTGTCTGTAAAGCCCCAGGTTTGGATCGCATTGCAACCGGAGTGGGCGAGGCAGATCGAGGCGATCTGACGATAAATCTCCGCTTGGGCTGCGAGGTCGGCGGCGGTTGCGTTCCCGTTGGCGTCCACGGGAAGCCACACGTCCAATTCCGTGAGGTGAACCTGGACACCGAGCGCGGTGAATCTTGCAATGTTGGCCTCGATGCCGGGGATGTCCGGGTGCAGATCAGTGTGCATCTGCA
>QIAH01000366.1 GCA_003225465.1 Acidobacteriota bacterium
AAGATTTTCCGGTGTTCACGGCCTACGATCAGAACGGAACGGTGATTCAACTTCCGCTAGACCTGAACACGGCCACCGGGCAAGCCAACATTCCCAACATCAAGTCTCTGCGACTCACGATCAACCTGCTGGCCAATGCGGTCACCGGGACGGATCAGAAGACCAATTTGCGGCAGGTGGAAACACTGATGGGCAATGTCCGCCTGGTGAATTGCGGCGGGCAACCTTGCGACTGAGGAGAGGCGCTCAACATGCGAACACGAAACAATCGTAGAGAGCGGGGAATTGCGTTGCTGGCAGTGTTGCTGGCGCTCCTGCTCATCTCGGCGATCAGCCTGGGGATGATGTACATGGCGAACGCGGAAACGTCGGTGAACGACAATTACAAGGATACGCAGACCGCTTTTTTCTCGGTGCGAGCGGGGCTGGAGGAAATGCGCGACCGCATGCGCACGAACAGCGTGTCGCCGGTGAATCTACCGGCGGTCATGCCTCCGGGCGCGAATTCCATTTTGTACATTACCAATCCGGCGGCTGCGGAAGTCATCGCGCCGGCGACATTTGGAACTGCGTACTTCGACGACGAACTCTGCCACGAGAATTTCACGCCCGGCATGCTGGCAACTTCGTATTCGAACCCGTGCACGGCGGCGGGAGCAGCACCGCCGGGGAGCGCCAACTACGTGGCCAGCTTCGCGCCCTTCACGGGTACGGCAAGCGCTTTGAAGTACAAATGGGTGCGCTTGACCTTGAAGCAGAACGGCAGCGTGGGAACCACGGCCGCCCAGTGGGTGGACGGCACACAACCGGCCGGTTCGATGGTTTGCTGGGACGCGATGAATAACCGAGAGGTGGCGGTGACCGCGCTCGGATTCCCCACCTGCGCGGCGGCGAATGTCGCCGGACTCAACTTAGAGCCGACGTACCTGGTGACGTCGCTGGCAATCACGCTGCGGGGCACGCGCCGCATCGGGCAGTATGAAGTAGCTGGGCTGAATATCAGTCCGCCACCGGCCGCGCTCGCGCTGGACGGTCCGGCCGCGGTGTTCAATCCAGCCCCGAACTCAAGCCAGTATTTTGCGAACGGGGTTGACACTGGTCCCGGCGGGTATACGGGACCGGGAACCTGCACGGGAACGGCGGCGACGGTACCGGCAGTCAGTGTCGGAGACAACACAGGCATAACGGATTTGCAAAGCACCATTCCGAGCAATCGTTATGCGAACTACACCGGGACTGGCGGCACACCCTCGATTGTGAACGCCGGGCCTACAGGCTCGAATCAGTTGAGCGGACAATGGCTGAGCCCGGTCCAGCTGAATAACATGGTGTCGAACCTGGCGAACGCAGCCGACGTGGCCTACAGCTGCGGCATCGGTGCGCCCTGCAACGGCGCGGGGCCATACGGAACCGATGCAGCGCCGCAGATCACGTATGTCAATGGCGATTTCAACTTCGGATCGAGTTCCGGTTCGGGAGTTCTGATTGTTACCGGTACTCTCAACATCACAGGGAATTCGAGCTTCAATGGCTTGATTCTGGTGATTGGACAGGGAATGATCACCGAGCAAGGCGGCGGCAACGGGCAGTTTAACGGTTCGGTCTTCCTGGCAAAGACGAACAGCTCGACATCTCCTTACTCAACGCTGGCCTCGCTCGCAACGCCGGTGATTCAGTGGAACGGCGGCGGCACCAACGGAATTCAGTACAACAGTTGCTGGGCCAACGTCGGAAACAACATGCATTATCTGGTGGTGGCATCCCGTGAGGAGATGTACTGACGAATCTCGTTTGCGCCTGTGCGAAAACCGCTTCGCGCAAACAATCAGATGATTGCGCAAGTGACGGCGAGTCAGAAGACAGCAGGGGCGCAGGGGAAAAGCGCACCTGTGACAAACCGTTCATTCCGGGTGGTCGGCCAGGCTTTGAATTCACGGCACATTTTGCAGCACACCGATGAAAACAAAGACTGGAGTAATTAGTCGTAGGGAATTGATTCTAAGATGGCAGCCCCGTAGGGATTCGAACCCCAATACTCTGCTCCAGAGGCAGATGTCCTACCGTTGAACGACGGGGCTGACGTCAGTTTACCTTATGAGCCGCAAAACGCGGAAGTGCTTGCGGGTCTGCTCATCTGTGCTTCCCCCTGTTGTCATTTCAAAGCCGAGCGCGGCGCAGAAATGCGTGTTCGGCCTACAGCTTGGGCGCCTTCCGTAAATAGTGACCTCTCCCACTATCCGCGACTTCTCAGCGCACTCATCCACCACAACATCGGCTCGCGGACGCGCTAAAATTGCATTGCAGCTTGGAGGCGCAGCATGGCCATGCTCGGCAGCATCACCCCACCCGTTACCGATTACGCAGAGATTGCGCGTCGTCCCCTCGATCCAGCGCAGTGTGCATTGATCGTGGTGGATATCCAGGAAAAACTTCTGCCGCCGATTTTTCAGAAAGAGCAACTGGTACGGAATTCGCAATTACTGATCCGGTTAGCGGGAGTTCTGAATATTCCGGCGCTGATGACCGTGCAATACCCCAAGGGCTTGGGCAACACGGTTCCTGAGGTTGCCTCGCTGCTGCCGGAAAACGAGCCGATCGAGAAGCTGGTTTTCTCCTGCTTCGGCAGCGACGTTTTTTGTTCAACGCTGAAGCGCTTGCCCGGAAACCGTAACACCGTAATCCTGTGTGGCATGGAGAGTCATATCTGCGTCGCACAAACTGCGCTCGCGGGATTGCGGGAAGGCTACCTGGTGCACGTCGCTTCCGATGCGGTGAGTTCCCGCACGGAGTGGAATTGGAAGGTAGGCCTCGAACGGATGCGCTCAGCGGGCGCGGTGATCTCTTCGACCGAGATGGTCATCTATGAAGCACTACGGTCATCTGGGACCTCAGCATTTAAGGATATGTTGAAGTATTTAAAGTAGTTATATACTGCGGCAAATGCTCGCGCTTCGCCTCGCCAGAGGCAACCCCTGCGTAGGTGCCCGCATCTCGACAACCCCCACATTTGCTGTAACTTAAGTCCTCCAGACCGCAACTTAAGTCCCCCAGCCGGGTTTCCATGTTTGGCAGCAATGGTATGGGACGCCCGCGCAGCCGCTTCTGACGTGGGTGCCTTTTGGGGGTCCTCGGCCGAGCCAGCCGGGGCGGGTCAAGGAGAGTAGGGCCATGAAAAATTTAAAGCGCGTAACTCTGGCAATGTTTCTCGCGCTGTTCCTGATGGGGCTTTTCGCCTGGGCGCAGGATGATAACGAGCCAGCCCAGGATCAGCCGACGGTTGACGAGCAGCAGCCGGTCCAGGAACAGCAAGCGGCCGCACCGGAGAGCCAGCAGAACCAGCAGAATATTCCCGGGAGGGCTGTGCGTCTGCAGTACATGTCGGGGTCGGTTTCCGTTCAGCCACGTGGCACGGAAGACTGGGTCGCGGGAACTCTGAATCGTCCGCTGACGATTGCCGACAATGTGTGGACGGATAAAGATTCGCGCGCTGAGCTGAACGTCGGCACCGGCCTGATGCGCATGGGCTCTGAGACAAGCCTCACGCTGACCAACGTCAGCGATAACACCGTGCAGGTAGAACTCCACCAGGGAACCTTGGATCTGCATGTCCGTCACCTGTTTGGTGGCGAGATCTACGAGGTGGACACTCCCAACATGGCATTCACGATTCAGAAGTCAGGCGACTACCGCCTTGACGTCGATCCGAATGGGGATGCCAGCGTCGTCACAGTGCGCAAAGGTGAAGGAGACGCCACCGGTCAGGGACCGGGAGTTCGTGTTCATTCGAACGAGCAGGTTCGCTTCACCGATGGAAACTCGATGACCCACACCACGGCCGAAGCGCCGCCCTATGACGGCTTTGACAGCTGGTGTGCAGTGCGCGACAAGCGTGAGGATACTTCCCTCTCCGCGCGCTACGTAGCTCCCGGAACCGTGGGATATGAAGACCTGGATGACAACGGCGTGTGGCGCGAGACTCCACCGTACGGGCCGGTGTGGGTTCCAAGTTCCGTGCCTCAAGGCTGGGCTCCTTATCAGTATGGTCACTGGATCTGGGTTGAGCCGTGGGGCTGGACCTGGGTCGATGACGCGCCCTGGGGATATGCTCCCTTCCACTACGGCCGCTGGGTCTATACGGGCGGCTACTGGGGATGGGCACCGGGACCGATCTATGCGCGCCCGGTATACGCACCCGCGCTGGTGGCGTGGTTTGGCGGCCCGGGCTGGGGCGCGAACTTCGGCTTCGGATTGGGCGGCGGATTGGGATGGTGCGCGCTGGGCTGGGGTGAGCCGTTCTACCCGTGGTATGGCGGAGGGTTCGGGTACTTCCGCGGCGTGAACATCAGCAATACGCGAATCGTGAACATCAATAATTATTGGGGCCATGCTCCGCAGCGGTTTGGTGCGGGCGGCGTTCACTACGCGAACCTGCATGCGCCGGGCGGATTCACCGCTGCTCCTTCGAGGACGCTGCAGAACGGCATGGCGGTTCGTGGAACCGCGATCCGGGTTTCGGCACGAGACCTGGCCAACGCTCCGATGGGACGGCCTGGCATCACGCCGACTCGGAATGCAATCCTCGGAGCGAACGCCGGTCAGCGGGCAGCGGCTCCCCCGGCACGGAGCGGAATGCGTCCCGTGGTTTCGCGCATGACGCCACCGCCTAGCTTCAATCGAGGAAATGGATCTCAGTTCGGTGCTGCAAATGGCCAGAGGACAATGGCAGGACGAACGGGATCTTCTCCCCTGACTCCGTCGCGGATTATTCCGCACGGACCACAGACCGCATCGGGAGCGGTACCCTCGCCAGCATTGCGAGGTGCTCAGCCAGGCGCGAGCAATATGCAGCGGCCTGCGATGGGCAACTCGGAGGCTGGACGAAGCAATAACAATTCGATGATCGCTCGCAATATTCCTCGGCCACCGATGAGCGGCAGCCAACCCTCACGCGGACCGGCGATGAATAACGCACCTCAGTCGCGAGGCGGCGTCTCGGGGGCGCCGACGAATACGTCTCCATCGCGAGGCGGCTTCTCCGGAGCGCCGACGAATACATCCCCCTCGCGCGGCGGTTTCTCGGCTGGACCAGCGCAGAACCCGGTGCCGCGTCCACCAGCGGGTTACACTCCGCGCCCGAGCACGCCGAGTATGAGCGCGCCAAATATGGGCACGCGAGCGGATACTCGTCCGGGTTCGTATGGAAGTCAGGGCTCGTATGGAAATCGTCCGACGACCAGCGTGCCTCGCTCCACCGGGCCGGTAAGGCCGACTAGCCAGAGCAGTAGTTCCGGATACGGGCGATCGTCGAGCGCGTCACCCTACGGCGGCGGATACGGCAACTCGCCGCGGTCCAGCCAGTCGCCGCGATACAGCGCGCCACCGTCCTATCGCAGCTCGGGTCCATCTTATGGGTCTGGTCCATCTTATCGAGGCGGATCGCCCTCCTCCAGCGCACCTTCATATCGAGGCGGATCGCCCTCCTCCAGCGCACCTTCATATCGAGGTGGATCGCCTTCTTATGGAGGAGGCTCACCCTCGTATCGTGCATCGGCTCCGTCTGCTCCGTCCTACCACGGTGGCGGTGGATCGCCTAGCAGTGGCGGTGGATATCGTGGGGGAGGCGGCGGTGGCGGCGGATCCCACGGTGGTAGTGGAGGAGGCAGTTCCCATAGCGGAGGCGGCGGTGGTGGTGGACACGCCTCGTCTGGCGGAGGCCATGGCGGACACCGGTAAGGAAGACTAGGGAGAATCGGGCTTCGCCCGACGACGGGCGGCACGCCCGTCGCTCCACAGACAAAAACGCCGCCCATGTTCGGGCGGCGTTTCCTTTTAGAGAGAGCAGCGTTCCTTCTAACTGGCGGCTTGATCGTCTTTCTTTTTTACTCGCACGACTGTGACCTTGGAAAAGCCTTCCTCGAACGTCGGGGGCTTGAGCTTTGACGCCATGCGCCGCATGACGTCTTCGTCGACGAATCGCTGCCTTCGCCGGTTGCGTTCGAGGCAGACTTCGAGCGGGACATCGAAGTAGACCGCTTGCACTTCGTAACCATAGTCTTTGGCAAGCTTCACCCAGCTGGCGC
The DNA here is from genome assembly GCA_003225465.1 of Acidobacteriota bacterium. GTDB lineage: Bacteria > Acidobacteriota > Terriglobia > Terriglobales > Acidobacteriaceae > Gp1-AA133. The sequence continues at coordinate 6,081 of QIAH01000366.1, forward strand.
GCTCGTGCGGTGTGAGATTGGTGGCATCCACATAATTCAACGGACGCCGTGCAATCAATCGCGCCTTCAGCATGGAACGCAAATTCGAAAAAACCAGGTCCTGAAAACGTTGTTCCTGAGCATCGTCGAAAAGCACCTTGCGAAGCATGTCGCTGGAAAGCGGGGTGATGTTGTTGCGCTTGAACCAGGAACTCTTGCCGGAACCGGGAAGGCCGATGGCGAGAATCACCGCGCCTTTCGGCGGACGCGGTGTGGCGGGGGACGGAGGCTGCGTGATCGCTTCGGCTGCGGGCACGGGCACTTCCAGCGCTGCCGGCGCGTGCCCTGATGCCGACGCGGGCGCCGCCGCCTGGCTCGCGGCACGAGCTTGACCTTTTTGTCCTCGGCCGCGACCACCCCTGGTTCGACGCCGGCGAGGTCGGTTCTGTGCTGGGCGAGGCAAGCCGCCCTCGGTTGCGAGCGCTGCCATCGGCGCTTCTTGCGGTTCGGGCGTCTCCAGCATCCCCGCTTCGGATTCCGGTTCCGGTTCGGACATAGATTGCTGGGCCGATTCGGTGGGCGCGGAGGCTGCGTCAAAGTAAGCGGGTTGTAGGGGCGCCTGCGCGGGTTCGGCGGGCTTTTTCTCTTGATTCTTTTTGCGACGCTTCAGGCGGTCGCTCATCCATTTCCGCATGTAGGGCTTGTAACACATGGACCGCGCTGCGGGCAATGTGAAGAGCTTTAAGCCGCGATGCTATGCCTGCGGACCGGACCTGGATAGGAATAAGATGACTGTATGCCGTCAGCACTCCCTGCCGAATTGCAACATCAGAAATATCTCAGCCTGGGAACTTTCCGGAAAAACGGTCTGGCGGTGCAGACGCCGGTCTGGTTCGCCGAGCAAGATGGCAAGATCTACGCAATGACGCGAAACGATTCCGGCAAATTCAAGCGAATCAGGAATAATCCCACCGTGCGCGTGGCTCCCAGCACAATACGCGGAAGAATTATCGGTCCAGAGTTTCCCGGCCAAGCGCGCGTATTGCCGGCGGAAGACTGGCCGCGAGCGCGGAAGTTGCTGGCTGCAAAGTACTGGCTGATGCGCATGCCCTTCCTTTGGAGCAACAAGAATGTGTTTTTGGAGATTACATTGTGAACGCCTGCTTCCGAACTGCGCCGGTGCAGACATCACAACTGGAGTGTGCGGTCCATCATTTACGCTAACTCGCTGACCCTGATAACATCAATGGTTTACTGAAAACATCGAGGAGTGGTCCGGGGAGTTCTGTCATCATTTTACGGAGGCAACATGGCAATCAAAGTTGGTATTAATGGCTTCGGGCGCATCGGCCGCAACGTGTTACGCACCGCTCTGAACGATTCCAACCTGGAATTCGTGGCGGTCAACGATCTCACCGATCCGAAGACCCTGGCTCATCTGCTGAAGTACGATTCGATTCTCGGCAACCTGCCGCACAAGATCACAGCCGGATCGGACTGCATCCAGGTTAACGGCAAGTCGATCAAGGTGTTCGCAGAAAAAGATCCTGCAAAACTTCCCTGGGAGTCCGTTGGCGCCCAAGTCGTGATCGAGTCGACGGGCCGATTCACCGACGCCAATGACGCCAAGAAGCACCTGCGCGGGCCGGTGAAAAAGGTCATCATTTCGGCGCCTGCGAAGAATGAAGACATCACCCTGGTGCTGGGCGTGAATCATGACAAATACGATGCCTCGAAGCATCACATCATTTCGAACGCATCGTGCACGACTAATTGTCTGGCTCCGATCGCGAAGGTCGTTCACGATAATTTCAAAATCGTCAGCGGGACGATGACTACCATTCACTCCTACACGAATGACCAGGTGATTCTCGACTTCCCCCACAAAGACCTGCGGCGCGCGCGTGCCGCTGCTCTGTCCATGATTCCGACCTCCACGGGAGCGGCGAAGGCTCTGAAGCTCGTAATCCCGGAATTGGCGGGAAAACTCGACGGTTTCGCGATGCGCGTTCCCACTCCGAACGTCTCGGTAGTCGACCTGGTTGCGTTCGTGGAAAAAACGACCACCAAGGATGAGGTGAATGCCGCCTTGAAAAAAGCTTCGGAAAGCGGATCCTTAAAAGGCTATCTGAGCTATGAGGAAGAAGAGTTGGTTTCGGCGGACTTCAAGGGCAACCCGTTCTCCTCGATCGTGGATGCCAAAATGACTCTCGTGGTCGGCGGAACGTGCGTGAAAGTAATCTCCTGGTACGACAACGAGTGGGGATACTCCTGCCGCGTACGGGATCTGATCAATTACCTGGGCTCCAAGGGCTTGTAGAATCCGGTGCGCCGCCATCCCGATTACGATGGCGGCGCGCTGAGGAAGTAGGACACCGTGCGCCATAGCCAGCACAATGCCAGCGCTACGCTTGACCAAGGACCAGCCATGTCCAAACTTTCGATTCGTGATCTTTCGGTGAATGATCACCGGGTCTTCATGCGAGTGGATTTCAACGTCCCACTCGAAGACGGACGCGTGATGGATGACACCCGCATCCGCGAGACGCTGCCAACCATTGAATACGCGCTCCGCCACGGAGCTCGCCTGATTCTGGCCTCGCACCTCGGCAGGCCCAAGGGCAAGCCCAATCCCAAGCTGAGCCTCAAGCCCGTGGCAGAACGGCTGCGCATGCTGCTCGACCGGGAACTGGCGCGGGGCGAGAACGTCGGTTTCTGCCCGGAGTGCGTGGGGCCGGAAGCTGAGGAAGTCGCCAGCAAACTCGAGAAGGGACAGACTCTTTTGCTCGAGAACCTCCGCTTCCACGCGGAAGAAGAAGCCAACGATGAACATTTCTCGAAGCAGCTCGCGCAATTGGCGGATTACTACGTGAACGACGCATTCGGAACTGCCCATCGCGCCCATGCTTCGACCGTGGGGATGACCAAGTTTGTGCAGAAAGCGGCGGCCGGGCTCCTCATGGAGAAAGAACTCGAATATCTCGGGCGCGCGCTGCATCATCCGGAAAAGCCATTCGTCGCCATCCTGGGTGGGGCCAAGGTCAGCGACAAAATCCCTGTCATCACCCATTTGATGGATAAGGTCGACTCTCTGATCATCGGCGGCGGGATGGCGTATACCTTCCTCAAGGCGCTCGGGGAACCGGTTGGCAAGTCGCTGGTCGAGGATGACAAGCTCGAACTAGCGAAGCATCTTCTGCAGGAAGCAAAGACGCGCAAACTGAAACTGCTCTTACCGGTGGATCACATAGCGGCGGACAAGGTCGACGCGAATGCGCACGTCACCAAGGTCGAACAGGGGCAGCCCATTCCGTCGCATCTGATGGCCTTGGATATTGGGCCGAAGACGATAGAGATATTCGAAGAGGAGATCGCGCGGGCACGCACCATTCTCTGGAACGGGCCGATGGGTGTGTTCGAGGTTTCCCCGTTCGCGCGAGGCACGTTCAAAGTGGCGCGCGCGGTGGCGGATAATCCCGGAGCGCTCTCGATTGTCGGCGGAGGCGATTCGGTTTCGGCGGTGCGGGCGGCCGGGGTTGCCGACAAGATCACCCACATCTCTACCGGCGGCGGCGCGTCGCTGGAATTTCTGGAAGGCAAAAAACTGCCGGGCGTGGAAGCACTCACCGACAAGCGTTAGGCGAAGGATACTCGGGTGGACGACTTCGCTGTCCGGTTATCGTTCGAACGCGGAAAGACCCTGGACTTCCACGGGCCCGCCGATATCACCAAGGAAACGACGGAAGCCATTGTCAACGCCGCCAATTCGTCTCTGTTGGGCGGCGGCGGAGTCGACGGCGCGATCCATCGCGCGGGTGGGCCTTCAATTCTGAAGGAATGCCAGAAGATCGCGGATGAGATCGGACACCTTCCGGCGGGCAAAGCGGTCGTGACCGGCGGTGGACGCCTGGCTGCGAAGTACGTGATCCACACGGTCGGTCCCGTTTACTACCGCACGCGCACACCTCCTGCTGAGACTCTAGCCAGTTGTTACCGCGAATCCATCCGCCTGGCTGACGACCACGCGATCCGGTCCCTGGCATTTCCCGCGATTTCGACCGGAGCGTTCGGCTATCCAGTCCCGGAAGCAGCCGCGGTCGCGGTGCCGGCCACCATTGAAGCATTGCTCGCCGCTACGAATGTAATGCAGGTGCGCTTCGTCTTTTTCGATGTTCCCACGCTGCGATCTTACACAGCAGCCTTCGGGAAGTTGCATGAGTCGGGCGCCCTATCTCCCCTGAAGATCGAGAGGAACTCTCCGTGAGAAAAAAAGTAATCGCCGCCAACTGGAAGATGTGCAAGACTCCCGATCAAGTTCAGCCTTTCTTCCGCGAGTTCCTTCCCCTGGTCGCAAGCCACGATCGCGATGAGATCGCCATCTGCCCGCCATTTCTTGACATTCCAGCCGCGCTCGAGGCCGGCAAGGATTCCAATGTCGCGATTGGCGCGCAGAACATGCACTGGGAAAAAGAGGGTGCCTACACCGGCGAAATCTGCGGCAGCATGTTGCTGGCAATTGGGGTGACGCACGTAATTATCGGGCATTCCGAGCGGCGGCAGTATTTCGGAGAGACGGATGATGTCGTAAATCTGAAACTGAAAGTGGCTCTGGAACTGGGTCTGATTCCGATCGTCTGCGTAGGCGAGGTGCTCGAAGAACGCGAAGCCGGCCTGACCGAAGATGTGTTGCGGCGGCAGTGCCTGCGCGCATTCCATGCCATCTCGGGGAAGAAGGCGCGCAAAATGGTCGTCGCCTACGAACCAGTATGGGCCATCGGAACGGGAAAGACCGCGACGCCGCAGATGGCCGCCGATGCACACGTTCTGATCAGGGCAGAAGCCGCAAAAAGCTTCGGAGAAGAGTTCGCGGAGCAGCTTCGCATTCTGTATGGCGGCTCTGTCAAACCGGAGAACGCAAAGGCTCTCATGGCCGAAAGCGAGATTGATGGAGCACTGGTGGGAGGCGCCAGTCTAGATCCAAAATCGTTCGCGGCCATCGTCAGATACTAGGCTGCTCGAAACCCGAGTCATACAGGAATTTAGTTCACTTTCTGCAGGGCTGACCGTAGGCGCAGGCCTCTGTTCGCCGAGGACCACGCATAGCGGCGTGCTGGAAACGGCAACATATCGTCTGTTTCGTCCAACTTAGGCCTTCCCGCAAGCTCTTGCACTTCGCCTCTTTCGACGAAATTGGCGCTCAGTCCCGGGCCGGCGGTTTACCCGAACGGCCAAAATTTACACAACTTAATCGTTTTTCTCCTAGAAATCACTTGGAGAAGCGGGAACTTTGATTTATTTTTGCCGCACTAGATTTTGGGGACCGCGGGGTGCACGCTTCTGGGAGTGGGCGGAAACCTGGGTTCGGCAACCTAACAATCTCGTCAGGTTCGAAGAACAACCAGGTCAGGGTCTCAAACTCAATTCCTCTCCCTTCCGCGCCGGCCAACTCAGGTGCGCGACGTCTCGGGTCCAAGAGGATTCCAGCCGTGAACTCTCTTCTCCGCCCACGTTTCCTGCCGCTAGTTGTCCTCCTCTGTGTGTTCGGCTCCCTCTGCGCATGGTGCGCTTCGGCTTCCGATGAACCGCCCTCGAACACTTTGAAAGCCACCAGTGATACTTCGGAGATCAGCATTCCTGGACCGCTGCGCTCGTTTCTGCGCATGGCTGGAATCAGCCAGAAAATTTCTCGCGAAGACGTGCTGCCGCTGTTGGCGCGCAATGTCTACATGCAAGGCTACGAGGGCGGAAACCACCCCACAGAGTTTCTGATCCTTTTGAACCGGTACGTTCAGCAAGCTCGGGAGTTGACGACCCTTGCCGGCCAAGGCGAGCTGATCCGGGTCACCGGTTGCGATGATTCGAAGGATCTGCTGCACCTGCTCGGCTACCGCGTGCGGCAGGAGTGCGGCAAGAGCGATACGTCGCTCGAAACGTCGGACCCGGAGCGTGCGTTTCTCACCATCGACTCGGGATTCCCTCTGCCGGCGCTGGAGCAAACCCTGCAAGGCGGCGCCCCCTTCGAATATCGGTTCCCGGCATCGCGCGTGCCTTTGATTTTTACCGAGGCCGACTGGATGGGGGCCGGCAACAAGCGCGAGCAGCATTACAGCAAAGATCTCATCGATACCTTGCTGCACGATTCGGCCATGTCGCGACTCTACTGGGCCTTTTCGCGGCTCGATCCAGAAACGCGCGGTTTCCTGAAGCAGTCGGTGGGACTCAAGAAGTTGCTTCCCAATTCCGCGGTGCTGGACTTTTATGGCGGTTACATCTGTGTTCGATCGGGCCGGGTGCTCGTGCCCGGCGGAGAAAAGGCGGAGGCAGCGTGGAAGAGCCTGGTCGGCGCCAGTCCTGAGTCTGCAGGAGAGTTTGTCTCTGAATTAGTCTCGAAAGATACCGGCTGGCTAGCCGCTTATTTCGATGTTCTCTCGCGAGCCACGCGCGCCCAACAAGCACATTTCACCGAGGGGACCCGGCTCCGGAATTTCTACGAAGCTCTCCGCACAAATGATGCTTCGGCTTCGGCCACGCGCGGTGCGTTCCGTCCCGCTCCTGGACTGCTTTTGCTGGTGACCCGTCAACAATGGGAGGCGAATGGAGATCCGCATATCCCCGGCGGTCTTGCCGTGTGGAAAGAGATTCTTCGCCAGAAGAGTGATTCGAAGCTGGTCCGGGAATGGGGAAAACGCGCCAACCGTTTGAACAGTCCCGACCAACTGCTGCAGACGATGATGGCGCTCTCGCGCGCGACCACCGATTTTGGACCACTGCAGATTTATTTGGTTACAAGCGAAATGGACCTCCGCCGCCCGCAGCAACATCGGCTTTCTGCTGAGACGGTCAAGCTACTGGCACACAAGTTCGAATTGTTCAGCGATCAGTACCGATTGTTCGCGGAGTTTCCTGAGCTAACCGACGGCTCGATGGCGCTTTTCCTCGAGGTCGCCGAGAGCGTGGATCGCATCGGCAACACTGCGCTCCGTGGCAATGCGCTGGGCACCATGCAGGGCAATGTTGGCCTGTGGCAGATCCTGGCACGGCAGCGGCAGATTCCTCAAGGCCAGCTCAACGAATCATGGCAGGCCGTGCTTAAACCGTTCGTGAAGATTCATTCCGGCGCGCAGGTCTATGAAGCAGGCGAAGCTTCGTTGCGAGAGTTGTTGCGGGTCGCTACGGGAAAACCCAGGACGTCGCAGGATGAAATCATCGAACTGCTTGCTGGCCCGCGCCCGAGCAGTGCGGAAGGCAAACGGATGCATGATCGCATCGCGAACAACATGCGTTCGGTTCTTGACAGCCAGCGGCTCCTCTCGCTCGACACACTGTACGCTATTGGCAATGGGCTTCAAGAGAAGATGCAGGGCAAGACCGTCGACCAGGGCGTGGTAACACTGGCAGAACAACTGCGCGAGTTCGAGATGCCACGGCCGATCTTTAAGGGGAGCGAGCGGAGCGAGTGGGCGGCCGGGATCTACAACAATAGTCACACGGACTCCGAGATGCGGACCGACCTGACGCGCGTGCTCACGTCCTCGGCAAGCAGGAATCAATTGGAAGATGGCCTCGGCGATCTCGCCATGTTTCAACGAGACACGCTGGTCGGCTTGAATTACGCATACTACGAACCGCCGGGCGCGCAAGCATTGCATAACAACCCGCTGCTGGTCCGTTCTCATGACTTCTCCGCGGAAACGGTGGGCGGCATCAAGGCGGTGTGGCAGGCCCCGCATTTGTTTGGCGAAGGCTCACCCGCTGGGGGTGGGGCTCATCTGGTTGGGTCGCTTGCTGACTTGCCGTACGCGCTCGCCGAGATCGAGCAGGACTTCATCGTTCCCCAGAACGTCCAGGCTCTGATATGGCGGGAACTCGTCCCCGGCCTGGTGACGAGCGCAGTGTTGCCGCGCTGGTGGGGAGTGGACGGCACAGAGCTGCACGCGATCACGCTCTATCAGAAGTCTGGAGAAGAACTCGTCAGCGCCTCGAGTGCGAATTCTGATATTCGAGGCAAGGTTCTCGCAATTCTCGCAGAACGCATGACACCGCAGAGATCGGCGCAGGTGGAACGTAGTCTGGTTTCCGGCGTGCCTGCAAACGCGCTGCTTTGCGTGACGCCCGCGGATACTCTTTATCTCGCCGCCGAATACCGCCAACGCTTTCCAGAGCACACGAACTCCGCCGGACCGGCGAGCGATGAACTAGACAAGCTGGCGGCCGAGCATCCTGACGAAGTCGGTTGGGAGCGGTTGTCGCGTGACTTCGGCGTGCCGCATCCGGCGCTCGCGCAAACCTACGGACGCGAACTGCTGAATCTTCCGCCCGTGCCCGCCTTTGCAGGATATTCGAGCCGGCTGCTTGCGGAATCGTGGGACTCGGGAAACCTGTACTGGGCACGCTTGGCGGATGAGACTGGCTCTTCTGCAGAAACGCTGAACCTGATGGTGCCGGAACTGACACGGCGCATGGTGGAGAACGTGTTTGCCACGGACTTCGAAGACTGGCCGGCCTTGGTGCGCGCTCTGCACGAGACCGGCGACGAATTCCGGCGCAGCAAAGTCGCTTCGTTGTCCCCAGACCCGAAACCGTCCTTACCTTAACTTTGTTTTTGATGGAAGTGGAGATTTTCAATGAACGCTCATGTGGGAAGTTGGGCTCCCAACCGATCCAAGCGCATGGCAACACTGGCGCTGGGTCTGGCACTGGTATTGATTCTGATCTCGGGCTCGGGAACGAGAAGCTCGGCACAAGAACGTGGGTCGCACATTCGGGTGGTCGTCAACCTGGTGCAACTCAACGTGGCCGTGACTGACAAGAATGGGAACTACATCACGGGACTGCATCCGGAGAATTTCGCCATCTACGAGGACGGCATTCCCGAGAAGCTGGCTACGTTCGCTGAAGGCAACGGGCCTGCGCGCGCCCTGGTCGACTTGGCCCAGGCTGATGCCAAGGCCGAGAACACCGCCGACCACGTGGAAGCTGCCGCGCTGCAGCAACCGACCACGGTCACGGGCTCATCCCTCGACTCGCTGGTGGCGGGAGCCAATGTGTTCATTCTTTTCGACACCAGCAACTACATGTATCGGGGCTTTGTGTTCGCGCAAGACGCGATTGCTGATTTCGTGCGCTCCCTTGATACCGCCGACAAAATCGCTATGTATTCCTACAGCCGCGACCTTTCCCGAGTCGCCCCGCTGACTCCGGACCGTTCGGCAGTGCTGCGCGGCGTTCGCAACACGGTTGCCGGAGACGAAGCGGCCCTCTACAACACTCTCTTGCTCACCCTGCGGGATGCCTCGCAGTACAAGGGCCGCAAGGTTGTAGTCGTGTTCTCGAACGGGCCTGACAATTCGAGTGTCGTGCCGCCCGAGGACGTGGCGGAACTCGCGCAATCCGCGGGTATTTCGGTCTACATGATCAGTACACAGCAGGCCAAGCTGGAGCCGGTATCAACCGCCGTGTTTGAGCGCATGACCGCGGCCACCGGTGGCAAGGCCTACTTCGCGAAGAACTGGCGCGACGAGAAGCGCGCGTTTGCTTCCATCCGCGACGACCTCGCTCATCTGTACTCCATCAGTTATTACCCCCGCGCCAATCCAAATCGCGGTTGGCGGTCAATCCAGGTCAGGCTGGTTGGGGATGAACTGAGGAAGGCGCACATTCGGACCAGAACCGGATACCGCCTGCAGGCAAACCGGTTCAGTTCCGACACTGCCACTGCCGTCGTGCCGAGCGCCGAGCCGACCGCAGGAGATCCGGGCAAATAGCGCGGAAGCAATCCCTCCGTTAGTGGAGCGACGGGCAGGTTTGATTCTTGTCATTCCGAGCGCAGCGAGGAATCTGCCTATTATCGAGGTCCGGGCAAAATGAGATTCCTCGCTTGCGCTCGGAATGACAAATTCTGGTAGTGAGCTGTTAAAACAGCCCACTACCCAAATTCTTTGGATTTATGCAAGCTGTTTTCGCCCGCTTTCGCTGGACGTTTTCGTTCACCTGCTTTCGTGTCCTTGTTCAAATTGTCTAGAAACTGATCTTCAGTCCAAATTCCAAGACCCGCGGAGACCCCAGGCCAAATACTCCTGAACCCAAGCCAACTCTGAGGCTGTCAGGCTGCCGCCCCGGCGTGCCGTTTGCCGTTCCGATCACAGGCGCCTGGGCTGAAAGGCCCGGCTGACCTGCCAAACTCAGCACTCCGCTGAGAGTGTTCTTGGGAGGGTCGAAGTTAGCAAAGTTCATCAGGTTGAAGAAACTTACCCCCGGCTGGATTTCCACCCGCTCTTTGATCTTGTACGTCCAGTTCAGGCTAAGGTCGAGATCTCGCAGCCACGCATTATTCGCCTGGTTTCCCGGCGCCTGATTCACCAAAGGCATGACGCCGCCCAGCTGTTTCAACTGGCTGGCGGTAAACAGTCCGGCATTGATCAGGGCCTGTCCGGCAGGCGTAGGATTGCCGGCGAAAGTCTGGTTGTAGCGGCTAATCGCACTATTGATGTTGCTGCCGTCGATGCCACGGCCGTAGGAACCGAGATTTGTGCCAGGAAGAATGCTTCCCAGCGTGCCATTGGCGCCGTTGGGCGCATAACCGTCGCCGGTACCATCCCCGTTTACGCCCGGCACAAACATTCCTCCCGGGAAACCCGTCGGCGCGAGCGTCAAGGTCGTAGGCAGAGCACTGTAGAAATGACCGATCACGCTGCCACGGAAGTGCATCGGCAGGTCCATGATGCCGCCGAAAGAAATCTGGTGAGTGCGGTCGAGCCCGTTCGGACCGAAGTACTGGCTGGGGTTCGCATAGTTCCAGGCGCTGTTGATGAAATCGCCATCGGCTGCCTGCGAGTCGTATCGTGACAGTTGATAGGACACCTGCAGATTAAAGTAGCGAATTCCTTTGATGGGATTGTGAACTGCCTGGCGCAAGGAGAGTTGAAGAGCGTTCAACACCGATCGCCCGATGGGAAACAGCATCTGGTTTCCGCCCAGAGCGGTTGTTCCATTGGCGCCATTGGCAATGCCCCCGAACGCCGCATCGGGGCACGGTCCACCGCCACACAGAGAGTAGCCGGAATCCAGTCCATTGGCAGCGAAGTCCACAATAGTAGCTCCGCCAGTCGAATGAAGGCCGGGGCAGTTGACGATCGCGGCGTCGATAGTGGCCACGCCACAAGCCGTGAGTGTGGCGGCGATCGCGTTGGTAGCTGCGCCCATGTTCAGAAAGCGGGCATCCCCTACGTGGTTGGTATCGAGTGCCAAAAGAGTGTGGGTGGAGATGTTGCGCAAGTAGTCCGCAGTCAGCACCATTCCGGGGCGCAGCTCGCGCTGAATACCAATATTCATTTGGACAGAACGCGGCGACTTGTGCACATCGACCGACATCAATCTTAATGAAATAGCTGAACGCGCCCGCCGGGCGTTCGATTTTCTGAAGATCACTGGTGGGCAGTGCAGGACTCGAACCTGCGACCTCCTGCTTGTAAGGCAGGCGCTCTAACCAGCTGAGCTAACCGCCCTCGCACCTTTTTCGCTGTGAGCCGTTAGAGTCGGATCGCCCAACGAATTGAGGAGAGTGCGCCTGAAACGTACTGTTTTGGAGTATACGCGGTGCTCGAAAGAGCGGTCAAACTCAACCGCCCCAAGACTGGACCATCTGTTTGGAACCATCCTCACTTTCGGCTGCTACACTGCTCGCGTGCGCAGATTGATCATCAATGCCGACGACTTCGGGCTCACGGCCGGTGTCAATCGGGCGATCGTCGAAGCTTATGAACGCGGTGTGCTCACCTCCACGACTCTGATGGCGAACTCGTTAGCCTTCGACGATGCGGTGCAGCTTGCCAAAGGCCATTCGTCTTTGAGCACGGGCTGTCACGTGGTGCTGGTCGATGGCAAACCGCTTATCGATCCCGGCCGCCTTCCCAACCTGGTTGACGGCAAAGACCGGAATTCATTTCGCGAAGGAATCAGTGGATTTGCGATCCGCGCGCTGTCGGGCAGGATTGATCCCGACCAGGTGGAAGCGGAAACGACTGCGCAGATTCGCAAGCTGCAGGCCTATGGTGTACTTGTTTCGCATGTCGATTCCCACAAACACACACACATGTTTCCCGCCGCACTACAAGGGATCCTGCGTGCCTCTCGCACCTGTGGCGTGACCGCCATCCGCAATCCCTTTGAGGTGGTCGCGGCGAACTTTGCCCGCCTGCAACGCGGACTCTGGAAGCGTTACGCGCAGGTGAAAACGTTGCATGGGCTGGCAGGATACTTTCGGAAAGCGGTGGCTAAGGCGGGATTACGCACACCCGATGGCACCCTGGGCATCGTCGCGACCGGCCATCTCAATCCCGACTTGTTTCGCAACATTGCCGAAAATATGCCGGAGGGCACCTGGGAGTTCGTCTGCCATCCCGGATATCTGGATGCCGACCTGCGCTCAATCACGACCCGCCTGCGCGAATCCCGCGTGGAAGAACTGGCGGTGCTCACGTCCGCGGACACCCGCACTGCACTGGAAAGACGCGGGGTGCAGCTCATCTCTTATCGCGATCTGTAGCCTTTAAACCAATTCCCTTTTGCGGACGGTACCTGCGGGCGAACCAACCCGGTAACTTCGGTAACTGCCGTTCGGGCGAAGTCACGCTATGATAAGCGGAACGTAAATCGTGTGTTGTAGCCCATGAGCGAAACCCGACCGGCTCCGCGCATCACCGCTGATCTTTCCGTACGAGTGTGGGGGATGGCCGCCAGCGGCCAGACTTTTTCCCAGCACGTACGCGCGCGCAATATCAGCAGCTCCGGTGCGCTGTTCTCAGGATTTGAACATGAATTGAAGGTCGGCGATGTAATCGGCGTTCAATATGGCGATCGCAAGTCTCGCTGCAAGGTGATCTGGTTTATGGATGGCGGTCCTCTGCAGAAGATGCAGGCGGGGGTTGAAATCGTCGCCGATCAGGATTGCCCGTGGAAAAGCGAGCTCTCGCCCGAGCAGATCGCTCCGCCCTCTGAGCCCAACAACCGGCGCCGCTATGCGCGGCACCGGGTTTCCTTTCCGCTGGAACTGCGCGATGAGCGCGTCAAGACTCCCATGCGCGTCAACGCCACCGACGTGAGCGGCAACGGCTGCTACGTGGAGACCATCCTTCCCTTGGCGGTCGGCACCACCCTGCGCGTGGAGTTCTGGATTGACGAGGAAAAGATCTCAACCTCAGCCGTGGTGCGCACCAGCGATCCCGGCGTTGGCAATGGCGTTGAGTTTATGGGCATGACCCCGGCCACCAAGCAGCGATTGCAGGATCATCTGGATAAGGTCGATCCGCTCCGCGCCAACGTCTTCGAGCGCAAGGCCGGACAATAGCGATCCAGGCAACTACCCGCTTTCCCCAATTCTCGTGGGACCCGCGTAAAATCTGAATCGCGCGTGTGTCAAGACCATCGAACCTAAAGACCTCCGGGGCCGGAATAAACCATGAAGATCGGAATCACTTGTTACCCGACGTATGGCGGAAGTGGTGTGGTGGCCACAGAACTGGGCCTGGAGCTCGCGCAGCGCGGACACGACATCCACTTTATCTCCTACGCGCAGCCGATCCGCCTGACCGAGCCTCAGCCCCATATCCATTTTCATGAGGTCGAAGTCTCACGCTATCCGTTGTTCGACTATCCGCCTTACGACCTCGCCCTCGCCACCCGGATGGCCGAGGTGGCCGAACTCTACGACCTCGACCTGCTGCACGTTCACTACGCGATTCCACACTCCGTAAGTGCGCTGCTCGCACGCCAGATGCTTTGCCACGGACCCACTCGTCGCAAGCTGCCCTTTGTAACCACGCTTCACGGCACCGACATCACGCTGGTCGGTCTCGACCGCTCTTATCTCCCGATCACGCGCTATTCCATTGAAGAAAGTGACGGGGTAACGGCCATCTCCGAATATCTGCGCGAGAAGACGCTGAAGGAATTCGACGTCAAGAATCACATCGAGGTGGTCTACAACTTCGTCAACTGCGATGTGTATCTGCGCGACGCCCAAGCCCCTAAGCGGCGCTTGGAGTATGCCTCTGCCGGCGAGCGCATTCTGGTTCACCTGTCGAACTTTCGTCCGGTAAAGCGCCTGACCGATGTGGTGGAGATTTTTGATCGCGTCCGCAAGGAGGTCCCTTCCAAACTGTTGCTGGTCGGAGACGGACCTGATCGCTCAAAAGCGGAGTGGCTGGCGGTGCAGAAAGGGATTCACGATCACGTCATCTTCCTCGGCAAGCAGGACCGGGTGCAGGAAAAGCTCGCCATCTCCGACGTGATGCTGCTGCCGAGCGAACTGGAATCGTTTGGATTGGCGGCGCTCGAAGCGATGGCCTGCAAAGTGGTTCCCATCACCACGCGCGTGGGCGGTCTGCCGGAAGTTATCGAGCATGGCAGAACCGGCTTCATGGCCGAGGTCGGCGACATCGAAACCATGGCGCGCTACGCCATCGATCTGCTCCGGGACGAAAAGAAACTCGACATTATGGGCGTGCAGGCACGAGCCTCGGCGCAAGCCCGCTTCTGCTCCACCAGGATCATCCCGCAATATGAGCAGTTTTACCGCCGGGTGCTGGAGCGTTCTTCGTAGAGTGCGGCCGGAAATCCGGAACCTTCCTCGAGGATCGGTAGCCGCAAACGCACCAGCGTTCCCTTTCCGCCATGGCTGTCGATGGTCATCCGCGCCGTATCTCCGTACAACACCTTCAGCCGTTCGGCGACGTTGGCCATGCCGATACCGCTTCCGCCCAGTCCATCGGGCTTTTGAATCAGTTGCGCGGCGCCCATTCCCACACCGTCGTCCTCCACTTCGATAATCACCGCCTTCGCACCCAGACGGCTGCGCAGGTAAATGCTGCCTCCCTCGACCTTCGATGAGAGCCCATGCTTGATCGAATTCTCAACCAGGGGCTGGAGCAGCATGGCCGGTACCATCATCTCGAGCGATTCCGGCTCGAGTTCCTTGACGACCCGCAGCTTGTCACGCCCGAAGCGCACGACTTCAATGTCCAGGTAGTTGTCGATGAATTCCACTTCCTCGCGCAGGGGAACGAAGGCTTCTGAGCTGCTTAGCAAGCGGCGGAGAATGGTAGCGAGCTTGATGATCAATTCGCGAGCGGTATCGGGATCGAACCTCACCAGCGACGAAACCGAGTTCAGAGTGTTGAAGAGAAAATGCGGATTGATCTGGTTCTGCAGCGCCTCCATGCGCGCCTGCAGCAGGAGTAAATGCTGTTCCTCCAGCTTCATCTGAATCCGCACGCCATTGAAAATCTTCAGTTCCGTGCCGATTACAAGGATGGACGTCGAATAGATGGCCAGCTGCACCCACAGATTGTGGCTCTCCAGGCTGAAGGTGGCCCGCGGAAACGCCCGTGACAATTCGCTGTGCACGAAGCGCAGGCCGACGATGGTCGCGAAAAACATGATCTGCCAATCGAATCTCGGCTTGGGGAGATTGCGGCGGATCCAGCGGTAGATGCTCAAATCGATGAAAGGGGAAAACGACCAGACGTCTTCCTTGTCGGGCGCCAGGTTTCGCAGCTGTCCCGCGGCGAAGCCGCACAACACGTTAAAGGGCAGCGTAAGCCATTCCCCATGCAGTAAGGCCGGCAGCGCCATCAAGGAACCGCCCAGTACCCCCGTGAGACGCCCGCCAATCACGCCCAGCAGCAGCACGGTTTCAATTGACAGGTCACCGGCGAGGAAACTTTTCTGGATGAAACGAATCCAGACCGCCAGCGCAATCGGTATGCTGAACCAGAGTGTCAGGTAAATCTTCTGGCGGGTACTGCGCTCTTCGCGGAATAGAAGTTTTTTGAACTCGCGCGAACGCACCAGCGTGCTCGAGACCGCCGCGGCCACGCCGAGCTTGATCAGCAAATTTACGAGGATGAGCTTTTGATCCAAGATCAGGTCCGCTCCGAGAAATGTAGCAGTTCCCTGCTTGCAATGCAGGTCCGAGGCATCTGACGAATCAATCCCGCAGCTTCCGGGCAAGTTCGTTAAGCGCGGCCTCCAGACCTTCGGCATGGGGCGCTCCACCCTGCGCCAAATCCTTGCTGCCTCCGCCACGCCCACCCAGTTCCGCGAGCACCTCCTTAAGCAGCGCACCCATATCGAACGGCATGCCCTTCGACTGGGCAAAAACGATGGAAGCCTGCCCGGATGCGGCGCCCAACAACGCGACCACGTTGAGTTCGAGGCGCGTGAGCTTCTGAGCCAGGAGCCGAATGAATGACAGATCGCGATCCCGGTACAAGCGCTCAATCACTTTCCGGCCATTAACCGGCGTCGTTTCCGACAGCAAACTGGCCGCTTGCAGTTCGGCCACCTCTTCCAGCAGATGCTCAGTCGTCTTGTTCGCTGACCGAATCTCCTCGAGCGCCTTCCGCACCTGCTGCGGAACCTCCCAGATATGACCGGAAAACAACGCTGCCGCTTCTGTCAACGTGGTGTAATCATGCCGCGCCGTGACAACGGCCCGCTGGCCACACACGAATTCCACGCGCCAGCCTTGCCGGACCCGTTCCATCTTGCGAAGCAGAATGCAGCCGATCTGGCCGGTGTTCTTGACGTGAGTCCCGCCGCAAGCCGACAGATCAAAGTCTCGAATGTCGATGAGGCGCAGTTCGTCTTTGTCGGTCCGCGGAGGCTTACGCAATCCAAGCTCTTGCGCCGCTGCCTGCGTGACATACTTGATCTCGACCGGACGATTCTCCTGCACGATCTCATTCGCCAGCGCCTCGGCCTCTTCCACTTGTCCCGCAGCGAGGGTGGGCGTGTCGAGATCAATCGAACTCGCATCCTCGCCCATGTGGAACGAAACCGTAGGCAAGTTGAATAGTCGGACAAAGGCTGCGGAGAGGACGTGTTGCCCGGAATGCTGCTGCATGTGGTCCCGCCGACGTGTGGGATCAATCAGGCCGCGAATGCGTGTGCCCCGCTCCGGCGCCCGGTCGGCCTCGATATAGTGCACCACCCGGCCATCTTCGGTCTCGGCTACCTCGGCTACGCGCAGCTTTGCGGAACTCCCCTCCCCCGTGGACAACCACCCCGTGTCGTATACCTGTCCGCCGCTGGTGGGATAGAACGCGGTGCGATCAAGGTACACACCATGGCGCCCATTGATTTCCGCCACAGGAACAACTTCCGTGATTTCACCCTCAAATTCGTGCAGAAACGAATCGTGATAATAGAGCCGGTCCGTCATAAATTTCTCTTTATATCGGATGCAGGCCATCGGTTCTGCTGCAAACCTGCGTGCCGAGAACCGGCGCTCGCGCTCCAATCGCCGCACTCAGTACGGCCCGATGATCCCTGCGATCTGGCGCGACGTTGGCAGCTTTCTGTGCGCGACCTCTTTTTCGTCCTCGATCGTATCCAGATATTTCAGCCCGGTGCCGGTGTTGAAGAGCACCACGCGATCGCCGGAGCTGAAAAATCCGTTGCCGCGCAATTTGCGGTAAGCAGCCAGGGCCGCAGCCCCTTCGGGCGCCGCGAAAATGCCCTCCACCTGCGCCCAGCGATGCACAGCATCCATGATTTCTTCGTC
>QIAH01000225.1:0-8545 GCA_003225465.1 Acidobacteriota bacterium
ATTACATTTCTTCCGCGACCAACAAGATCTATGCCGACAACGGCAGCATCGTGGGATCGATTGGCGTGATTGCCCAGTGGGTCAATTACGGACAGCTGCTGCAATGGGCGAAGCTGAAAGATATGACCCTGAAGGCGGGCGAGTTCAAGGACACCGGTTCCCCCACCCGCGACATGACCCCGGCGGAGCGGGAATATTTGCAGGGCATGATCGATAACATGCATGGGCAGTTTATTAAGGCCGTGGCCGACGGCCGCAACATGAAGTTCGAGGATGTCAAGTCGATCGCAAACGGCAAAGTCTGGACCGGGCAGCAGGCTCTGCCCATGAAGCTGATCGATCAGTTGGCGGATTTCCAGGCGGCTGTTGACGATACGGCTAAAGCCGTCAATATCAAGGGCGAGCCCGTCCTGGTGCGGCCCGAGAAAGACCGTAAAACGTTGAGCGACTTGCTGTTTGGAGATCTTTCCGAGTGGATCCCGACGCGCGAGAAGCTGATGGATCAGCATGTCGGGTTCTATTACATGTGGAAGTAGAAGAGCAGGCTCTTGCAACCAGGCTCTAGCAAAACAGACTCGACCCTCGATTACGCGTTATCGACACCATTAGCTAGAGCCCAGGAGCCTAGAGCCTGAAGGCTAAAGCCAAGAGCCCGGAGCCCAGGCGCTAGGGCCTAGTTGCTAGAGCCTGGTTGCTAGAGCCTCTTCCCCAACTTGCGTAACGTACTTAAATTTGAGAGAGTTATGTAGGCCCCGGCAGAAGGGCCAGGTCGCCGGCCCCGGCGACCACTCGTGAAAATTCACTACGGAGCCTAGAGGCGTATGACAAAAGCGGATCTGATTGATGAGGTCTCGCGTCTGGCGGAACTCACACGGAAAGACAGCGAAGTGATTGTAGAGACGATCTTTGACAGCATCGTGCGCTCGCTGCGGGTGGGTGACAAGATCGAGATCCGCGGTTTTGGAAGCTTCCGCACGCGCCAGCGCAAGCCGCGCGTGGGACGCAATCCCAAGACCGGGGACCGGGTGGAAGTTCCCGCCAAAAAGATTCCTTTCTTCAAGCCCAGCAAGGAGTTGAAGGACCTGGTAAATCACGGCGAGGGCGAGCATGCCGCCGCGGTCCCTCCGCCCGCACCGCCTGCACCGGCGCAATAGTCCGCGAATGCCTTCGGGCGCGCATGGCGCGCGCCCGTTCCCTCTTCCCGACATCTCTATCTCGTGGTGAATCATGGGCAAGGCCTACTTCGGTCCCGAGTTTCTGCAGTTCCTCAAGCAGATTAAACGAAACAACCGGCGGCCGTGGTTTTTGAAAAACCGTGAGCGCTATGAGGAAGTTGTGCGGAAAACGGGGCTGCGGTTTGTGGTCGACTTCGGGTTCCGGCTGAAGGAGATCAGCCCGTGGATTGTGGTGGATGCCAAGCCGAACGGCGGATCGCTGCAAAGGATCTATCGCGATGTGCGGTTCTCGTCCGATAAGCGTCCGTACAAGAGTTCGGTTGGCATGGTTTTCCCGCACGCCAGCCGGAGCGAGGAGGTGCGCGCCGTCGGTTATTTCCTGCACCTCGAGCCAGGCGCAAGCGCGCTGTATGGCGGCACCTGGCGTCCGGATCGAAGGTCGTTGGCGAAGATTCGCGATGCGATTGCATGGAAGGCGGACCGTTGGAAGAAGGCGAAGCGCGGATTGACATTGGAAGGAGATTGCCTGACTCGGGCGCCGCGCGGCTACGCGGAGAACCATCCTCTGATCGACGACCTCAAGCGGCAGGATTTCGTTGTGAGCGTGGCATTCTCCGATGCCCAGTTGTGTGGCGCGGGATTTCTGCGTGACGTCACCGCTGCGGCGAAGAAGATGAGGCCTTTGCTGGAATTCCTGGCGCAGGCGCAGGGATTGCAGTTCTGAGAGCGGTCTTCGGTCGTCGGTCTTCGGTTGTCGGCTTAACCCTCAGTCTTCAGCCGTCTTCAGCTTTGGTCGTTGGCTTTTGGTCGTTGGCAACTTGCGTTGCATTCTTCGGCTCGCCTGAATCGCGTAGGGGCAGACGCCCTCGTCTGCCCAAGTCGAGAAGTGTAAAGCTGAAAGCTGAGAGTTGACGGCTGAAAGCTCGAAGCGCGACGCCCGGAGCTTTCCTACTTCGCTTTCAAATAACCGTCCGCGGTCTTCAAGGCCAAGTCGATCGCGCTCAGGTCGGCGCGGTTCGCAAGCACGATGACCGTCAGGCGATCTTTCGGAAAGCGCTGGATCGACGTGCGAAAGCCCACGGTTTCGCCGTAGTGCCACATGCGCTCGTGGCCGCGGTACGGATCGACGAACCATCCGAACCCGTAGCTGACCGGGTGGCCATTTTCTTCCGCCGGAGTGCTGGTCGGGTGCACGGCGGTGAGTGCGGGCTGCATTTCTTTCACGCTCAGCAGAGTGTGGCGCTGCAAAGCATCGTCCCAGCGGGCCATGTCTGCGAGCGAGGTGTAGACTCCGCCGTCGCCTAGCGTGGCGGAGGTGGAACTCTGGTCGGTTTCGCGGAACCCGTGGCCGTCCGGCGTGTGACCGTAGGCGCGGTTTGGGACTTCGTTCTTTCCCTTCTCATACGCAAGCGTGCTCGTCATGTGGAGCGGCGCGAAGATGCGCTGATGCAGAAACATGCCGAAGGGCTGGCCGGAGACTCTCTCCACCACCATCGCGAGCACGCAATATCCCGAGTTGCTGTATTGCCACCTCGTGCCGGCGGGGAAATTCGTGGTCGTCGCATTCTCCAGGAGCGTGAGCACGCCGGCGTCGTGAATCTGGGGAATTTGATCGTCGGGCGTGTTGTCGTACTGCTTGGCCATGAGGTCTTCGTAGTCGAGCAGACCGGAAGTGTGGTTCAGGAGATGGCGAACGGTGATGGTCTTTCCGTAGGCGGGGAACTCGGGGAAGATCTCGGTGAGCGACTCGTCGTAGCGGAGTTTACCGTCATGGACGAGGAGCATGACGGCCATGGCTGTGAACTGCTTGGTGACGGACGCGAGGCGGAAATTGGTGTGCTCATCAATTTGGTGGAGCGTGCGGAGATCGGTTACGCCATAGCCGCGCTGGAAGACCGCGCGGCCATCTTTGATGACAACGACAGCCGCACCGGGAGAGGACGGCGCGATGTTCGCGAACAGGGCATCCACCTTGGCCGGTTCTGGATTGGCTGCCCAAACGGCGTGGGCGATGATTATCATGCTCACAACCAGCATGCCGGCTCGCATCATTCAGGCACCCCTCTTGCCGCGCTCGGGCTTGATTCCGGCGACCCCCATCAGTCTTCCTGTGACACCCTTTTCAGCTCGGTAAGAAAATAGCAAGTCGACATTGCACGATGTGCACAAGGGCGAGGCGTCAATGTTTTTCTTCGGCACGCCGGCGTCGAGCAATTGCCGGCGATTGGCTTCTACCAGGTCGAGAAAGATTTTAATTGGCAGATTACTGTGGCCCGGGGCGCGCGCCGTAAGAAAGAGCATGGGATATTTTTCGCGGACGGGGTCGGACTCTTTTACTTCATGGAAAAGTGCGGCGGCGTAGGCGAACTGTGATTCGAATTTCTCGCGCACTTCTTCGCCGACGGTGTAACAGCAGTTGTGAACGCCCGGGCCGATGGCGGCTTCCAGGTCCTCGGGGCGACTGCTGAAGTAGCGGTGCATCTCGCCTATGCCCTTTTCGACGATGCGTTTTGCGGTACCTCGCCAACCGGCATGGAAGACTCCGATCGCGCGCTGCCTGCGGTCAACCACAATGACGGGAAGGCAATCGGCGGTCTGAATGGCGAGCAGGAGGCCAGGCGTGTTGGTGAGGAGTCCGTCGCCGGAGGGTGGTTCATCAGGAAGCTTGGTGATCGCGTGAATGATGTCGGAGTGGATCTGGCGGAGCGTCGCCAGCGGCCAGGGATGGCGGCCGCCAGCGCCCAGTTGGGCGAGGAACTCGGCGCGATTGCGCTCGACCGTAGCCTTGGAGTCTGTCTTCGTAAAGCCGAGGTTCAGGGACCTGCCGCCATAGACGCGCGAGTAGCCGCCTGGTCGGGTCGAGAACCCATGAATGAGCCAGGGGAGTTTCTGAAGACGAAGGGATTGGAGGATCGTCAGTTTGGATTGCGTGGGGACCCGGGTTGCCACGGGAACCATCTTAGCTGATGGACAGGCGCCAGGTATCAGGTCTCGGCTGTCAGGTCTCAGGTTTTGGCTCGTCAATCGTTAGTTGGCGGCCAAACCTGATTGGCTCCGGTTCGGCTTTTCAGCAGCAGGCCGCCATGTTTTTGTTGTTAGCCGGCGAGACGCCGGCGCTACCTAATATTTCCAGCTGCTCAGATCCGCACCCTTGGGCGCGGTTTGCTCCATGTGCTTCACCATGGCGGGCAGGAAGCGTTGCAACACCGTCGAGCCAGCGGGGCCGGAGGAGTCGGCCGCCCCCGAGTAGCAGTGCGGTTGGCGTACGCCAAAATCGAATGTGCCCTGGTAGTACGGATCGGTGGTGGTCTCGAGGTAATCGTGCAAGAGGTGGACGGCACGGTCGAGGTACCAGGTATCGGATTCGCCGACGAAGAAATGCAGTTTGCCGGCGAGCTTGGGGCCGAGCGTCTTCCAGTCGCGCTGGATAATCGCGCTGAGGTCGTAATGCTCTTTCCAATAGTTGGCAACTTCGGGATCGATCTCGCCGGTGAGCTTGTTGTAGATCGGCTTGGGATAGCCGTCGGGGCCGATGGGACTGAAGGTCGCCTGCCAGATATCGAATTGTTCGCCGGAGCGGCTGTGCGTTCCCAGGACCAGTTCGTAGTGATTGGCCTGCTCCATGGTGGCGAGCACCAGGCCGTCGGCCTCGCGCTTTTCCGGACGAGGCACGCGCCCGAAATTTCCTTCGATGAAATAAGCGTTCTTGTCCTTGTAGAGGTTGGTCGTGACGTAGGCGCGGAAGTCGACCACGTCGGGGCAGGAAATCCAGGCTCCGTTGTAGGCGTCGGGATAGAAGACCTGCGATGCGAGCGCTTCCCAACCACCGGTGGATCCGCCATAGACGGCGCGTGCCCAGCCTTCGGGGATTGCGCGGAATTTCTTTTCGATGTAAGGGATCAGTTCCTTGTTGATGGCGTCGCCGTAAGGACCCTGGCTTTCGGAATTCACGGCGTAGGAATCGTCGAAGTAGGGTGTGGGGTGCTGGATGGTCAGCACGATGACGCGCGGGAGGCGGCCGGCAGTCCAGTCCTGATAAAGCTTGTAACCGTAGACCGCGGTCTGCAATTGGATGCCTTTCAGACCGGGGGCCGGCGGCTCAGTGCGGAAGGCGTTCGGCAGGAAAAGATCGCGATGGAAATGATCCTGTTCGACGATAAGCGGAAAGTGCGCGTCGGGATGCTCGTCGAAGCCGCCGGGCAACAGCACGATCGCGCCCAGATAGGTGGGGCGGCCCCAGAACTTCGTGAGCAGCTCACTTTGCATGCGAATGTGCTTCACCCACTTGTTGTCAGCAATGGGTTGGGGCACCCCTCGGCCCCAATCGAGCAGGCTGTCCACGTCCTCGACTTCCTGGTCGATGGGCGGAACTTTTTCGTTGAGCGAAATTCGGATCGCCTTGTCTGATTTCGGATCGAGGTGCATCTTGACGGGCTTGCTGTAGAGATTGCCGGGCTTGGTCTGCCAGTGCTGGCCTTCGCCTTTGTCGGGTGGAAGCTTTACCGTCTGGCCGCTGGCGAGATGAAAAGTCTCGTAGATGTTGAGGAGGGCCTGGACGTAGTAATCGCGGGCGGGAATGCTTGCCAGACTGCGCGTGGGATAGCCAAAGGTGGTCGCGTCCACGACGGCGGGCATGCCGGGAGCGAGCGCGTCGACATCGAGGCCGAAGGCTTGCTGCGACTCGGCGAAGTCTTCGAGGATCTGGAAGCGGGGTTCTTCTTTGTTATTGGTGGAAATCAGAAGAAGAACATGGCCGTCGAGCGGTGTGGCGGCGGCTTCCTTGGGCAAGGAAATTTCAAAGCGAAGGGCGGACGATTGCGCGTGGAGTGGGGAAAGAGAAATGGCGAAAAAAAGAGTAGCGATCGTGCACCAACGAAGCGATCTTGCGGACAAGTTGGGCCCTCCTGAGGACGGTCGTTGATAACAGCCGGAGGAGGCGCAGGTCAAGCCGGGGAATCTGCATTCAATTTGTCTTTGGAGAGACGGGCGTCTTCGCCGGTCCGGCAGGCGTCCCGGAGAAAAGCTTTTAACCGCGAAGTTCGCGAAGAAGGGCCGCGAAGGACGCTAAGAAAAGCGCCGCAATTTTCGGGTGCAGTTAGAATGCCTGAGTTTGTTTTCGGGGGAGAACAAACAACACGGAACAATGGTCGGCAGGAACTGATGCCCAACATACTTTATGGCGTGAACGGCGAAGGTGCGGGGCATTCGAGCCGGGCCCGCGAGGTGATTGCTCATCTCGAGGCGCAGGGACATCGCGTGCACGTGGCGTCGTTCGATCGGGGATACCGCAATCTGAAGGACGATTTCGATGTCACCGAGATTGACGGATTGCGCCTGGCGTATGTGCACAACCGGGTTCGCTATCGAAAGACCGTGCTGCGGAATCTGCTGCACCTGCCCCAGACGGCGCGCATGGTTCGTTTTCTGGAGCGCGAAGCCGGGAGATGGGATTTGGACATGGTGATTACCGATTATGAGCCGATCACCTGCCACGTTGGCCACAAGCTGAGGCTGCCGGTCATCGCGATTGATAACCAGCATTTGCTGACCGATACTGAAATTACGTATCCGCGCGAATACCGGAAAGAGGCGGCGGCCGCGAAGCTGGTCACGCGCCTGATGACGCCGCACGCGGATGCGTATCTGGTGATTTCCTTTTTCACGGCGCGCCTCAAGAAGAAGAAAACGTTTCTGTTTCCACCCATTCTGCGCGAAGAGGTTTTGAAGACCGCGCCTTCGGCAGGAGATTTCGTGCTGGTGTATGTGACTTCGCCGGCTGCCGAGCTGACGGATTTATTAAAGACCGTGCGGCAGAAATTTGTTTGTTACGGCTTCAACCGGGAAGGAACGGATGCGAATCTGGAATTCCGGAAGCCCGGGCTCGACACGTTTCTGCGCGATCTGAGCGGGTGTTGCGCGGTGATCGCGAACGCCGGCTTCTCGCTCATCAGCGAGGCGCTCTATCTCAGGAAGCCTTATCTGGCATGGCCGGTGAAGCGGCAGTTTGAGCAGGTGTTGAATGCGTACTACATCGGCAAAACTGGATACGGGGCGTATTGGGACGATCTGAGTAAAGAGCGAGTGGAATCGTTCTTGTTCAATCTGGAGAGTTACCGGGAGAAGTTGGCGGATTATCCACGGGCGGATAATTCTGCGTTGTTTGCGAAGTTGGATGAGTTGATTGCGGGTAGTGGGCGGTGAGAGCAATTGGGAGCGATATCTTCGGTGCCTCGACGGACGGGGACCCTTCGGCAGGCTCAGGGCAGGCTGCCCGTCGCTCCACAAGCGTGGTTTGCAGCTTCATTCCTTCATCCGCTATAGTTTTTGATATGTATAGCGACTTCAAGGCGCTTGATCGGTGGAGCAAGAAGGAAGTGCATTGCATCTACCAGGCGCTGATCGTGGCGATTGCCACTCGCCATGCGGACGCAGTCGATATCAAGTTCCTTGTGGGCGGGCGGCCGGTCTGGGTCGCGCTGCCACATCCTGCCTGGGTGGAGTACAAGAATCGCACCGGGAAGCTGATCACCGACCCGTTAGCGATTGAGATCGCCGGCCACTACCTGAAGACGGCGCTGGAATCGGGCGAGGGTCTTGGGCGCGAGATGTACTCGCTCACCGTCGAAGAGACGCTGCGGCACCTGGATAGGGTCGTAGCCAGCGCGGAAGCTGCCGCGCCCGCAGTTTAGTCCTGCTACCTTCTACACGCGCTGGAAATTTAGCGGACAGCTCTTGAAGTTCGTGCATCCTAAAGACTTGTGCGCAGGAGCGCCTTTTTGGAACGCGCGCTCGCGATCATTGCTATCCGCCAATTCCAGTAGGGTAGGGAGCGAATCTGGTTTTGAGTTGGAATTCTGCCGCTCGATGAGGGAAAATATGAAGTTTGCCACCTTGGGCGGATCCGGCAAGCGGGACGCACGATGTTCCGGAGTTGTGGATCCCCTCAAACGCCGCTATTTATCGCATGACCGCAGGCGCGGCGAATCTTTAGGTCGTTCCGTTGTGCGGAGACGCCTTTATGTCCAGTCTTACGATTGAAGTAGAAACATCCCGCAGCGAAAACAAGCATAAAAAACTGGCCCGGTGGGTAGAGGAAGTCGCGCAGATGACGAAGCCGGACCGCATCCATTGGTGCGACGGATCTCCGGAAGAGTACCAGGCCACCTTGCGGCTCATGATTCTGTCGGGGACGGCGATTGTTCTCGACGAAAAGAAGCGGCCCGGGAGCTTTCTGGTTCGATCGCATCCCGCCGATGTGGCGCGCGTGGAGGATCGCACGTTCATCTGTTCGCGAACCCAGGAAGAGGCGGGTCCCACCAACAATTGGGAAGATCCCGCGAAAATGCAACAAAAGCTGCGCGGGTTGTTCA
>QIAH01000225.1:8613-27992 GCA_003225465.1 Acidobacteriota bacterium
GCTCGCCGATTGCGAAGATCGGCGTGGAGATCACGGACTCGCCTTATGTCGTGGTCAGCATGCACATGATGGCGCGCGTGGGCACGCGGGTGCTGGATGTGCTGGGAGAAGACGGGGAATTCGTGCGCGGCCTGCACTCGGTGGGCGCGCCTCTTGGTCCGCATGAGCAAGACTCGCCCTGGCCCTGCAATGCGGATCACAAATATATCTGCCATTTTCCGGAGACGCGGGAAATCTGGTCGTACGGATCCGGTTACGGAGGAAACGCGCTGCTGGGGAAAAAGTGTCACGCACTGCGCATCGCGTCGGTGCAGGCGCGGGACGAGGGCTGGATGGCGGAGCACATGCTCATCCTGAAGATGACCAGCCCCTCGGGACAGGTGAAGTACATGACGGGAGCGTTCCCGTCGGCGTGCGGAAAGACGAATTTGTCGATGCTGATCCCCACCATCCCGGGATGGAAGGTAGAGACGATCGGGGATGACATTGCATGGATGAAGTACGGGGCCGATGGGCGGCTTTATGCGATCAATCCGGAGTACGGGTTCTTTGGGGTGGCTCCGGGCACCAACATGAAATCGAACCGCAACGCGATGCTGTCGGCCACGCGGAATTCGATCTTCACGAATTGCGCGATCACGCCCGATGGCGACGTATGGTGGGAAGGCATGACGAGCGAGAAGCCCGCGCATTTGGTGGATTGGCTGCGGCGGCCGTGGACGCCGGCGTCGGGGAGGAAGGCGGCGCATCCGAATTCGCGCTTTACGATGCGGGCCTTACAGTGTCCGTGCATCGCGCCCGAGTGGGAGGATCCGAAGGGCGTGCCGATTGATGCGATTCTTTTTGGCGGACGGCGCGCGGGAATTGTGCCGCTCGTGACCGAGGCTTTCAATTGGCAACATGGAACCTTTCTGGGCGCGACGGCGAGCAGCGAAACGACCGCGGCGACGACCGGCAAGGTGGGCCAGTTGCGGCGGGACCCAATGGCCATGCTTCCCTTCTGCGGCTATCACATGGGCGATTACTTCGCGCACTGGCTGAAGATTGGCAGGAAGACCGATGCCGCCAAGCTTCCCAAAATTTTCTACGTGAACTGGTTCCGCACCGATGAGCATGGGAAGTTCCTGTGGCCCGGGTACGGCGAAAATAGCCGCGTGCTGAAATGGATTTTTGAGCGCTGCGATAACAACGTCCATGCGGTGGAGACGCCGATTGGGCACGTGCCGGGGGCGGCCGATCTCGATACCAAGGGCCTGGATTTGCCGGCGGCAAGTCTGGGCAAGCTTTTGAGCGTGGATGTGGAGGGGTGGCGCGGGGAAGTGCCGCTCATTGAAAAGCATTTCGCGCAGTTTGGAGCCCATTTGCCGGATGGGTTGAAGGATGAGGTAAAGGCA
Organism: Acidobacteriota bacterium; assembly: GCA_003225465.1. Lineage (GTDB taxonomy): Bacteria > Acidobacteriota > Terriglobia > Terriglobales > Acidobacteriaceae > Gp1-AA133. The sequence continues at coordinate 10,008 of QIAH01000225.1, forward strand.
CTCGCGCAACGGTTGAAAGAGGCAAGCAAGACGTAGGATTGTTGAAGTTTGTGCACGCGGCCCGGGAAAAATCCGGGCCGTCTGTGTTCTGGGATCAAAGCGGGCGCGGAGGACGTAACGCTTTACCCGACGGCCTTCGGGCTCGCCCTTGGCCAGATGTAGCCCGTCCGAGACCGCGCCCTATGGGCATTTTCCTCGTCTCTACCCACCTTACCCGCCTTGTCATTCCGAAGCCGCAACGCGGCGGAGGAATCTGCGGTAGCAAGGCGCGTGCAAATAGAACTGGAGCTGTAAGCCAGCCGTGATGCGAGGAAGATTCCGCCGCCGCGTTCGGCGTCGGAATGACAAAGCAAGAGCGCCGAGGGAAAAGTAACGATGAAGGATTTTATTTTTTGAGCTTGCGGCTTAACCAGATCAGGAAGACGGCGCCAATGGTGGCTACGATAATTTCAGAGATCAGGCCGCCAGCAGAGTATAGGCCGAGCAAACGCGGCAGGAATCCGCCGACGATGGCTCCGGCGATGCCGAGCAGAATGTCCATGACTGGCCCGTAGCCGCTGGTGCCCATGATCTTGCCGGCCAACCAGCCTGCAATCAGTCCAACGATAATGACCCAGAGGAGCCAGAACATTTCAACCTCTCTTGTAAGTGCGGTGGCTTCCGCTCGTCTGCACAGAGCGAATGAGTGCGACAACAGGCTCTAGGCTATAGGCTCTGGGCTCTAGCCAACCAGAGCTGGGAAAACGAGGCGGCGCAATCGATCTGGGGATTCTGCTAGAGCCCAGAGCCTTTAGCCTTGCACTTCTGCGTGTTGCGCAGAGTAAAGTTCGCCTGGCTCCGTGTCGATCACTGCACTTGAACCGAAGGCGCAGAGCGGGAAATCGGTTGTGGTTAAATCAATCTATGTTTGCCCGCAAGATTCGGGTTGAGTACGAGAAGCACGGCGAGAAGCACGCCTGCCCGCTGAAGTGGATGGACAGTTTCAGCATGCGCAACTTCACGAATGCGAGTGTGTTCGACGACACGCTGCCGGTCAGCGACGGACTGATGGAGATCGGGGCAAAAGTACCCACTGTGTCTTTGCGCGACAACATGGAAGACTGGTTTCGAAAGAAGAGTTACCTCCCGGCAGGGGCGACTCTGGTCGTCACAGAAATTGAACGTCCCAACAATAATCAAAAAGATTAAGACGCAGTTCGTAGGCTCCCTTTGCAACTCGCAGATTCGACTCTCTTCATCTGCCGCATTCCATTCGTCCGTCTCTCCCGAAGATCCAAAGCACACACTTCCGTGAGCCAGGAACTGGTCATTTCGACTGCGACCGAACAATGGCGAGGCGCTTGCACATTCAAGGGCAAAGCTCGTTGGCGCCGCATGCGGCCTATATCTACTCCGCTCAAAAACTGAAACGACAGCCCTCCCCGAAGGACGAAGGAGATCGTGTATGGAAAGAGAACCTCGAACAGAACAGCGGGACCTGAACTGGAATGCGGTCCTCGGAATGATGGCATTGGCGTTGCTCAGCCTCGTTCTTTACGGCGCTGCTATTGGAACGTACCTCACACTGACGAACTAGCGCTTCGCAAGCATGAACTCACCCGTTGGCATGCGGAAACAAAAAGGGCTCCGGTTTGGACCGGAGCCCTTCTGGATGCCAGGTTTTGAAATCTTAGAGAGGCCGGACGTTTTCGGCCTGCAGACCCTTGGGGCCCTTCGTCACCTGAAATTCTACGCTCTGCCCTTCCTGCAAGCTGCGGAACCCGCCAGCCTGGATGGCAGAGAAATGCACGAAAACATCCTCGCCACTCTGGCGGCTGATGAATCCGTAACCCTTAGCATCGTTAAACCACTTTACTGTTCCTTGTTCCATATACTTTGTTCAAATACCTTTCGCTGAAGTTTTACGCTGAGGTGAATCGGAGGGTACTGCAGGGCAGGTGCTACTGAAAGCCTGAACTGCTCACAACCGAATCTGATCAAACGCGCTTACAAAGTAGCAGAAGCCCAAAATTTACGCCAGTAAATTCATCTTTCAGCCTCTAAGGGCGGCACCGGACGTTGGATATAATCGGGTCTTTTTGGAGGTGCATGGTTGCATCGCAAAATTTGGACTCTTGCGGCAGTTTTTGCTTTTCTGAACCCGTGGATCTGTGCTCACGCCGCGGAAAAGCCGGTACTGAACGGCGAGAAGGCACAGGCCGAGGCAGCGCGCTTTTTGGCCGACCTGATTCGCATCGATACCCAGGACCCGCCCGGCAACGAATCGAGGGTCGCGCAGTATCTACAAGGTGTTCTGAAGGACGCAGGCGTTGAAGCGGAACTTCTGGAAACCGTTCCCGGGCGGGCCAGCATCGTGGCGCGTCTGAAAGGCGATGGCAGCAAGCGGCCTCTGCTGCTCATGGGACATGAAGATGTGGTGCCGGTTGATCGTTCGCGCTGGACGGTCGATCCCTTCGCGGCGATCGAGCGGGACGGATTGATTTACGGCCGGGGTGCCTCGGACGACAAGGCGATGGTGGCGGCGAACCTCGAAGTATTCCTGCAACTGAAGCGACTGCAGGTTCCGCTGGCGCGCGACGTGATTTTTCTCTCCGAGGCCAGCGAAGAGATGTCCTCGCCGGCGGGGATGAAAACAGTGGTGGAACGTTACTGGGACAAGCTCGATTGTGAATTCGCGCTGAATGAAGGCGGCGGGTCGCTGATCGAAAATGGCAAGATCAAGTACATGGGCGTGGGCACTTCGGAAAAACTGCCGCGAGGCGCGAAGCTGGAAGCGACCGGGAGCAGCGGCCACGGATCGATTCCGCGCGTCGACAATGCCGTGGTTCACCTGGCCGCCGCGGTGCAGAAGGCAGGCACATGGGAAACGCCCGCTCGCCTCAACGAGACTACGAGTGAGTTCTTTCAGCGGCTAGCCACCATCTCGCCACCCGAAGAGGCTGCCTGGTATCGGGACGTTTTGAATCCCAAGGTGCAGGAGCAGCTCCGGGTGAAGAAGCCGCAGTACTACTCGATGCTGCGCACCTCGGTGGTGCCGACCATGCTGAGTGCGGGGATCAAATCGAACGTCATCCCACCTTCGGCCGAGGCGACGCTCGACATTCGCGCGCTTCCCGACGAGGATCTGGCGAAGTTTCGGGAGACGTTGGCAGGAGTCATCAACGACCCTCAAGTGAAGGTGGTCGCCGAGGATGCAACCTACTCCATGGTGCCCGCTCCACCGAGCCGCCTGCACACGGAAATGTTCGACGCCTTGGAGCGTGCGCAGAAGGAAGTGGCTCCGGAGGCGATCACGCTTCCGCTGATGGGCACCGGCGCGACCGATTCGTCGTTTCTGCGCGCACACGGCGTGCAAGCGTATGGCATCGGCGTGCCCAAGACCGAGGACGAGGCTCGGACCGTGCACGGCAACGACGAGCGGATTGAAGTCAAACAGCTGGGCATATTCGTGCGCTTTGAATTTTCGGCGGTGACGGCAGTCGCGGCACGGAAATAAGAAGCCTAGACGGCCTTTCTTTGCGAACTTCGCGATTCCTTTGCGATCTTTGCGGTTACAAGCTTTTGTTTTTGGAAGAATTCATCGCTGGCCGCACACCAAGAGCATTTAACCGCGAAGGCCGCAAAGAACCGCCGCTAAGGACGCAAAGAAAAACCAGGAGGGGATTTAAGTTGGCTACTTGTCGTAGTGCAGAAGGGAAAAGACGTCGTAAGATTTGAGCTTGTCGCGGCCTTTCAGGAAGTCCAGCTCGACGACGAATCCCAAGCCAGCGATCTGGGCTCCGAGCGTAGTCGCCAGCTTCGCGGTGGCCTGAGCCGTGCCTCCGGTCGCGAGGAGGTCGTCGACGATCAGAACGCGCTGACCCTTTTCGATCGCGTCCTTGTGAACTTCAAGCGCGTTGCTGCCGTATTCGAGGTCGTATTCCACACGGGCGGTCGCTGCAGGGAGCTTGCCCGGTTTGCGCACCGGCACGAAGCCGGCGTTCAGGCGATAGGCCAGGGCAGGTCCGAAAATGAAGCCACGGGCTTCCATGCCGAGGATGAGGTCTACCTGCTTGCCGATGTAATGTTCGGCGAGCTGGTCGATGAGGGCGGCGTAACCGGACTTGTCCTTCAATAGCGTGGTGATGTCGTAGAAGAGGATTCCCTTCTTGGGGAAATCGGGAATTTCGCGTATGAGCTTTTTCAGCTGGTCGGAATTCAGTCCCGATCTCGACATTTACCAGGCTCCTTCGATGCGGAATGTTTTGAGATCCAGCGAGAGATGGGTTTCCGATTCATCCACGGCATCGACGCGCGCGGCCCGCGGACCCTGCTGCAGGCGGCCGCGCAGGGCGGCGAGCTGCTCAGAAGTTCCTTGCGCGAACACCTCGACTGCGCCATCCGCGTTGTTCCGCACCCATCCGGCAATGCCGAGTATCTGCGCTTCGCGCTCTACGAACCAGCGGAAGCCGACGCCCTGCACGCGCCCGCGGACGAGATAGCGGCGAGCGTGTAATTGTTCGCCTACCGCGGCCATCCGAAATGTTCCTCGCGCACCTGCATAATAAAGTTCACTGGCACTTCAGTCTCGAATTCGACCGGGGTGTCGCCACATTTTGCTGGCTCGTACTGCCAATGACGGACTACCTCAAGGGCAGATGAGTCCAAAGATTCGCCACCAGTTTGTGTTACCACTGGGTTGCGCACCGTCCCATCAGTGCCAATCAAGGCGTAAAATATGACCTGTGCCTGGTAATTTGCTATCGGCGCTGACGTCGGAAAGCCGGGGACCTCGCTATGTTTTAAGGTCGGCAAGCTAGGCGCGAGGCATCCACTCCGTTGAATCGCTCCCTCGGGAGTGTCGGGCAAACGTGGGTCAAGCTCTGAGTCGAGCGCAATCTTGTCAACGCTCACTTCCAACAGCGTAGTAGATCCTCGTTTGGCGGTAATCCTGTGGGGAACGAACTTCCGACCTGCCGGCTGGTAATCGGAATACTCGTAGATAATCCTCGAACTCTTGAATGCAATCGTCCTGACATTTTTGCCGGGATCGATACAAATAGTTCGTCTGGATTTGCCACGCAATAAATCGGCACATCGCAATTTCACGTGGTTCTCGGACGTCATGAAAAAGCGCTCGACGACTTCTCCGGCCTGGTCTACGTAAAGCGGGTTACTGAAGGCGTTTTGGACGATCGCGGCCTGGATAGGTTGGAACTGAATGCTGCGTTTGATCTGAAGGCTCGAACCACGACCGATTTGCAGATCTGTGTAGTCAGCAAAGGACAGGTGCTTTGCCCAGTCGCCCTCGGAGTTCACCAACCAGTCGTATTTGCCGTCCAAGCGCTTTGCACTCAGGCCGTACAGGGCGAAGGTTGCTGTCAGGCTGAATGGAAACTTGCTGTCCGCATTCAACAGTGAGCGCTCAGCAGCAGACTTCAGGAGTGTTCGGGCCTGATCTTCAGGCTTCTCCTTGCCCCACACAGATGCCGTCAGGAGCAACAGGCTCAGGACGACACCGCGGCGACCACGGAACCAAGCCATGCGAACCGGATCCACGGCACGGAGTATCGGCATTCAGGGGGGCCCTCTTACAAAACTCTTACGCTCTCGAGAGGTATGTGCCTTCGGCGGTATCGACTTTGATTTTTTCGCCTTCGTTGATGAAGGGCGGCACCTGCACGATCAGGCCGGTTTCCGTTTTCGCCGGCTTCGTCACGCTCGACGCGGTGGCGCTCTTCAGGCCGGGCTCGACTTCCGTCACGGTCAGAATTACGGTCTGCGTGAGGTATTCGACGGCGTCTCCGAGAGTGTCGCGCGTCAGGTGAGTTTGCTCGTAGTTCTCCGTGTTCATGAAGTAGTAGTCGTCGCCGTCGTTGTAAAGGTACTCCATGTTTTCCTCGTCCACGTTGACCTTTTCGATCGGGTCGGGTGAGCGGAAGCGGTGTTCGAACATGGCGCCGGTGCGCAGGTTGCGGAGCTTGGCCTGGATGAAGGCGCGCAGGTTGCCGGGCGTGCGGTGCTCGACGCTGAACACGGAGTGCAGATCATTGTTGTGCTTGATGATCATGCCGGGGCGAAGTTGGGTGGCAGGAATCGACATGCGACAGACAGTCTCCTCAATAAATTGCGATCGATGGGGCCGGCGAAACGGGGCAAGCCACTTGCCGCCGGACACGGGGATCAAACACCTTAGTTTACACGGAGTTGGCGATACGTCCAAGCGTGCGCACGGCTCAGGCGAAATCCCGAGAGAAGCCTCGGCGTGAAGGAATAAAATAGAACGATTGCGTTGATGCACTTCTATTGATAAGGAGAGGTGGCTTTATGAGGATTGGAAAATACGAGACGTCGGAAAAGAGCACGGCGGGGACAGCCGTCACGTTTTTGATGATTGGCATTGGAGCAGGAGCGCTAATAGCCCTGTTGCTCGCCCCGAAAACCGGCAAGCAGATGCGGAAGGAGCTTCGCCGCAAGTACGACGACGCGCGCGATACTCTGCAGGATTGGTCCGAGGATGCGCGGGACCGCGTGAACGACGCGGTCGACAAGAGCGCGGAGTGGGCGGAAGAGCTTCGCGACGCGGCGCGGGAGAAGGCGGCGCCGATCGCGAAAGCGATTGAAAAGAGGCTTTAGGATCGAGCGATCAGGCTCTAGCACTCAGGCTCTAGCACTCAGGCTCTAGCGATCAGGCTCTAGGCTGGGGCTTGGTGATGGTACTGGTTTTTTTGAGAGCTTAGCCTTATTCCGGCTAGGGATGCGGGGTTCACGAAGAGTCGGCGGGCGGAAACGCCCGGCTCTCCATGTCGGAAACAGCTAGAGCCTGGAGCCAGATTGCTAGAGCCTGCTTTAGTGAAACACTGCTGAGAAGAAGCCCTTCACTTTTCCAAAGAAGCCGCGATGCTCTTTCGGGTTAGGCTGTTCCTGGGCCACTGGCTTCGGTGGAGGAGCAGGCTGCGGAATGGGAGCGGCCGGATCGTTTCTGGGCTGCGCTCTGGGCGGAACCGGAGGCGGCATGTTGGATGCCGTCTGCGTTGTCGACTTGGGTCGGTCCCCTCCGCGGAAAACCAGCGGAGCTTCGATCTGAACGTGAATATCGGCTGGTTTGGATGGCGGCAAAGGAGCAGCCTCCGGCCTTGATAACGCCATGCCTGTTTGCGATCCAGCTGGGCCAGCGATTGCGGGCCGAGAAGCATTGGGCAAGGGCGGCAGCATCGGGTCGAGCGTCGCACGAGTGGCGGTGTTTGCGGAAGGCAGGCGAAGATTAGGAGGCAGGTTCGCTTCTGCCACCGTCGTGGTGGTTGTTTCCGGAACCGAGGCGCGCATCACGGGTGGAGGCGGCGAGGCGCAACCGCAATCGAATGGGACATCGTTGCTAAGCCGGTCAATCCTGCCTTCATGAAAGACCACCTGCTCGGTGGGCCTCACCTGGTACGAGCGATCTCCCATCAACTCCGAGACGGTCAACGGGGCCGTGTTGCCCAGCAATGCGCGGATGCACGTGTCGCCGTGCGAGTTGGCGCTGATGGCATAGTCGAAGTCCCCGGGTCCGGAGAGCAAAATCCGGAAATCGGGTGTGAGCACGGCGTCGGAAGCGGTGCCGAGATGATAGTGCGTCTCGAGGGTACCGGTGCTCATACCGAACATCAGATCCTGATTGCTCTTGGAGGCGGTCACGGACACCGTGCTGCCGGGGCAGACATGCAGTTCGCCGCCTCGGGCAATATGCAAGACGGCGGTCTCGGTACTGGCCGTAATGGAGGAGCCATTGCCGATGCGGCTTCCGGCGATTACGGCAGAACCTGCCGGGCGCGAAGCCACGGGCACGACCGCTGGCTGCGCGACTGAACCGAACTTCGAGACGGTGTCCGGCTGTGCTGGCGGCGGAGGAGTTGCTTTGGCCTGCGGATCCTCAGGCGGCTTCAGCCGAATTGTCAGCCGATTGCCCGCGCCATCCCAGGTGTATTGGCGGGCTTCGGCGAGATCCACGGTCACCCGTGTCACGGGCGGCGAGATCTGGAACTGATCCACGTGCAGGTCGGTGAACTGGTCGCCTTTGGGTGTTAGGTCTTTTTGCTTTACGGCCACATTGGCGTTCGGCAGGTCAATCACCAGGCGCGGTGGATTCGTGAGTGTCTGCAACGCGGGAGGAACCGGGCGGCTGGTGACGATTTCAATCGCTGTTCCGGCAACCTTGTCGCGGACGATTTTTACGCTCTTGACCGCGGCCGGTGGCTGCGCGGAAGTCCCGGCCGGAGGCGCGGCCGGCGTTGTAGCGAGAGCCGGCTGATTGACTCCAGCCGTCGGTGCAGCTTGTAGAGCGGTCGACTGCGCTGGAACGGGTGAGGCGGAGACCGCCTGGGTCGGAACCGGAGCAGCGGGCGCCGGAGCTGGAACCGCAGGCGTTTGACCCTGCGCCGCGGCGTTGGCGGCGGCGCGCCGTGCAGCCTCTGCCTGAAGCATCTGGCGAATGGCCTGCGCGCGCGATCCAGTCGGTGGTTGCGCCGGCTGCGCTGTCGTTGGTTGTGAGGTCGTGGGTTGGGATGCGGGCGGCTGCGAGGATTGAGGATCAGCGGTCTGGGCGCAGAGCGAAATCCCCAGCAATGCGCAGCTGGCACCTACCAAGAGGGAAGAAATCGAGTTGGAACAATATCGCGGCAAGCACTTCACCCGGCCCCAGATTGCTGGGGCAACAATATCAAAGGTAGCCAGTTCGAGAAAGCACGGGGGGACGAGCTTCCGCGGAATCAGGACTCAGACAGGAATTCGTACTCATCGATGACGGCGGCGACGGCCATCTTGCCGTTCGGCGCGCCATCGTCCAGACGGACCACAGTTCCCTTACATCGGACCCGGATGCTTTCGGTCAGCGTAATCTCCGCCGGAAGTGTCAACGTAAACTCAATCGGAGAGCCGCTCGCAATGGGCGAATCCACATAGAAGGAAATGCCTCTGGCGCTGACATCGCGGGTTTGCGCGGCTTTCTCCTGGGTTCCGTTCTCGGCATAGGTCACAGCGACGGGCAGGCGCAACGCAAAACGTCGGGTCGCCCGCTTCTCCTGCTGGGCCTCAGCCATGAAGATGCCTCCGAAGAGCTTGTTTAGCATGGCTTGGAGGCCCTTTGCTGTCAAGACCACCGTTAGGGGATAGGGGTAGGGGGCCCGGAACAGAACCCATCTGGACTCAATGACTTTGACCTGGGGACCCCTAAATCTGGCGCAGGACGCCCACTTGGACGATTTCAGGGCAGACGGTCTACACTGAAAGAACCCTGGTTAGAGGCTTGGTTCCATGGTCTTCGTTCTCGACAATTACGACTCGTTTACCTACAACCTGGTGCAGTATCTAGGCGAGTTGGGGGCGGAGGTCGAGGTGCGCCGCAACGACCAGGTCAGCATCGCGGAAATCGAGGCGCTCCGCCCCGAGCGCATCGTGATTTCGCCGGGCCCGTGCACGCCTGCCGACGCCGGGATCAGCGTCGAGTTGATCCGCCACTTCGCCGGGAAGGTGCCCGTGCTGGGCGTTTGCCTGGGACATCAGGCGATTGGCGAGGCTTTTGGAGGAAAGGTCGTTCGGGCGAAAAACATCATGCACGGCAAGACGAGCCGGGTGGAGCATGATGGGAAGACCATCTTCAAGGGCCTGGAATCGCCGATGACGGCGACGCGCTATCACTCGTTGATCGTCGCGGACGACCAATTGCCCCCGGAACTGGAAGTCAGCGCGCACACGGTCGAGCGTGATGGCACGCAGGTGATCATGGGCTTGCGGCACCGGAAGTTCCCGGTGGAAGGAGTGCAGTTTCATCCCGAAAGCGTGCTGACCGATGAGGGCAAGAAGCTGGTAGAGAATTTTTTGAAAGGCAGCTGTTAGCTTTTAGCTTTTGGCTTTTAGCCATTAGCTCTTATCTCGCCGTCCCCATACAGCCTCGGCAGGGCGGAGGTCCCCCCTTAACACGTAGGCACAGGCGCCCTCGCCTGTGCGGGCGAGCGCAGCTCGCCTTGTTGTTTGCAGCGCACAGCAGATGAATGGAGCGACGGGCGTCCCCGCCCGTCCACCACCGTGCCTTGTTTCTAATAAAGGTACCATGGTACATTAGTACCATGGTACACGAAACTGATGAGCGGCTGCTGATTGAGCGGGTGCAGACCGGGGTGCGGATCGAGAAACGCCTGCTCAAGGTGTTGAAGGGCTTCGCCGAATATCACGACCTGACTCTGGGCGATTTGCTGGAGGGCATTGTGCTGCATGCCTTCGACGGCAAGTGCCCGTTCAGCGAAGAATCTCTCCGGAAAATCCGCGATTTGAAGAAGTTTTATGGCCTCGATCTGGATTCCAGTGCCAGCCACCGGCTGAAGGAAGCCGGACCACGGGCACCGGACAAGAAGAAAGGCAAGAGCAAATGATCGGGCGCCGGACGAGTGTAGCTATCCGGGTTTTGTGGTGGACGGTGGGCCTGGTGATTTTGCTGGAAGGCTCGCGGACATTTTCCGGGAGCCTGACCAGAGTGCATGATCCCGGACACGCCGGCGTTCTGGCCTGGGTACGCTTGATCCTGTCGGGCGCTGAGATCCTCGCTGCGCCGCTCTTTCTGCTGCCCGTTACTGCCACCGTGGGTGGTTATGCGCTGCTCGGGATTATCGGACTGGCGATCGCAATTGACGCGCTGCACGGCGACTTTCGGGGGCTTGAGATCCTGGTGCTCTATGCAGTGGCCGTGTACGCGAGCCTGGCGTGGCGGAAGGATCGCGCGGGAGCTGCGTCGAATTGTAGTACTTGATGGCGCGAAGAATTTCAGATTTCAGATTGAAGATTTCAGATTGCACGGCACCATTGGCAACTTCGTCCACTCGTAATCAAGGACAATCTAAAATCTGAAATCTACAATCTGAAATTACCTTGATCATCACAGCCCGCGGCGCGCGATCTCGACCGCCCGCAACACGGCCTGGGCCTTATTCATCGTTTCCTGAAATTCTTTGGCGGGATCGGAATCGGCGACGATGCCGGCTCCGGCCTGCAAGTACGCGTGCTTGCCCTTCATGAACATGGTGCGAATGGTGATGCAGGAATCCAGGTTGCCGGCAAAGTCCGCATAGAGTACCGCTCCGCCATAGACGCCCCGGCGCGTGGGTTCGAGTTCTTCGATGATCTGCATGGCGCGAACCTTGGGCGCGCCGCTTAGCGTGCCGGCGGGGAAGCAGGCGGCGAAAGCGTCGATCGCGTCGAGCTCGGGACGGAGCTTGCCCTCGAGCGCCGATACCAGGTGCATCACGTGCGAATAGCGTTCCACATACATCAGGTCGCGCACTTTCACCGAACCATATTCGCTTACGCGGCCGAGATCGTTGCGGCCGAGGTCAACGAGCATCACGTGCTCGGCGCGTTCCTTTTCGTCAGTGCGCATCTGTTGTTCGAGGAGATGGTCGGCGGCCTCGTCTTTGCCGCGGGGATGAGTGCCCGCGATGGGCCGGTACTCCAGCTTTCTGCCCGTGACCCGCACCAGCATTTCGGGCGAGGAGCCAAGCACGTGCGCATCGCCCATACGCAGAAAATACATGTAGGGCGAGGGGTTTACGGTGCGCAGAGCGCGGTACAGGTTGAAGGGGGACTGATCGGGTCGAAAGTCGAGCCGCTGGGACAGGACGACCTGAAAGATGTCTCCCGCGGCAATGTAGTCCTTGGCGCGCTCGACGCTGCGCATGAAGCGCTCGCGGGTGATGCCTGGATGGACCTTGAGGTTCCCGTTCTTCGGCTTCGTTTTCTGCCACGCCGCTGGGCGCAGGCCGGTAGAGAGGCGCTTTTCGATCGCGGAGATGTCTTTCAAAGCGCGATCGTAGGCAACTTTCGGGCTCGCGGCGGAAACGTCGGCCGTGGCGATGATGTGGATCTGGTGCCGCAGGTGATCAAAAGCCAGCAGGCGATCAAAGAACATCAGGATGCAGTCGGGCACCGAGACGTCATCTTTGGCGCGCTCGCCGATTTTCTCCATTTTCTCCAGCCGGCGAACCGCGTCGTAGGCAAAGTATCCGACCGCGCCTGCAGTGAATGGAGGGAGCCCGGGAATGGTCGCGGAGTGATGCGCGCGCAGCAGCTGCTTCAGGGTGGCGAAGATGTCGCCGGTCTTTCGTTCCCGGCGTTTGCCTCGTTCGATCGTGATTTCGTCGCCGCGGCTCCAGACGCGCATGTAAGGGCGTGCGCCCAGGAACGTGTAGCGGCCAATCTGCTCGCCACGCTCAATGGATTCGAGCAGAAAGGCGTGTGGTTCGTCCTCGGCGATCGCCAGGAAAGCGGAGACCGGCGTAAGCAGGTCGGCAGTCACCGACTTCACCACGGGCACCAGGCTGGCCTCACGGGCCAGGCGAGTAAATTCCTTGTACACCGGCTGCAGCATGCGGGTCTTTCGTTCCGAGCCGATGGAGAAAGGCTCGTTTTCGACAGCGAGCTTCGATTATAGGGGACGAGAGTGTGGCTTGCGGCGGGCAGAGCGAGGGCCGGGCTTTTTCGGATCAGGTGTCGGCGGGCACCCCTGCGCCATCGAACACAGGGGTGCAGCCGTTCTAGGTCGCGGCAGGTGTGTAGGTTCCCATGCAGTCGAAGGACGTAGACTGGTCTGGATTGCCGGTTGCTTTGCAAGTGCCGCTTGCCTTGCCGCCCTTCATCTTTCCGCCACCTTCGATGAGTGACCATTTGTTGGTCCCGGTCTGGAAGGCTCCGTTCTTTGTGGTGCCGGAAAATTCGTACTTGTAGACGTTCTTGTCGCCGTTCTCCATGCTTTCGACGAATTCACCGTGGCCGGTCACGTTATCGCCCGTGATCGAGAGAAACTCGGTGCCGGTGCCGGATTTCATCTTGTTTCCGGCGATGTCGCCTTTGAGGGCGGTACAGTTGATCTGCTCGATCGCATAGGCGTGGCCCGGCTTGTCGCCAACCGGAATGCTGTGCTGATCGGAAGGTTTGTCACATTTCCACTGAACGTTGGTTTTCCCCTGTGCCAGCCCGATACTCGACACCAGGCACACAAGACATGGAAGCAAAAAGATCTTCTTCATTGGTTGCTCCTCCTGAGGGAAAAGTAGACAACAGGGCCCCGGGAAACTGTACTCACAGTTGGGTACTGGATGATTGGAATCGCGCGCGAATACTACTCCCCAAATTCCCCACGCGCAAGATCTGGGCCTTTTTTCGGGTGGGAAATGGTCAATGAGCTCTATAAGAATGGGATGTGAAGCGCTGGTTTTCGCCCGGTTGCCGAATCCGGACAATCACAACCTATCGCAAAAGTGGGCGCGTTTTAAATTGCGGGTAATAGCGATTTTTCACCAACAACGGCTTTAGGTTAGTTTCGCCGATTTTGCAACACATTGACTTGCATCGTGCCGCAGCCTAGAATCGCGGACCACTGGCCCTCCTCCCTGGCCGAAACACATCCCATCCAGCACGGGAGCCAACACGGCACACGCTACGGCAACCACCATCCTTAAGCCGATCCGCACCAAGGGACATTTGTTGCGCATTGTGGGCGTCGGTTTTGGTATTGCTGTGGGTGTCGGAGGTACGATCGGCTCGGGCATCCTGCGCACGCCGGGCGAAGTCGCAGCCCAACTGCGAAGTTCGTGGCTCGTCGTCGCGGTTTGGTTGTTGGGTGGAGTTTACGCGTTTTTCTGCACCGCTTCCGTCACTGAGCTTGCCACCATGCTTCCGCAGGAGGGCGGATGGTACGTTTATTCCCGCAAGGCCTTTGGTGAGTACGCCGGCTTCGTCGTGGGCTGCTGCGATTGGATGATGCAAACGGTAGCCATCGCGTATCTGGCGGTGGCATTCGGTGAATTCGCTGCCGGACTGAACCCGGGCTTGGCAACCCATCTCAAGCTTGTTGCAGTCGTGAGTGTGGCCGTTCTCACGCTTCTGAATTGGCTCGGCCTACGCGCCGGCAGCCGGGCGCAGGAATTTACCAGCCTCGTCAAGGCTCTCGCCCTGATCGGATTTGTCGTGGCATGCTTCGTGGTTTCGCCGAAGGTTGAGGCCGCCAATTTGTTTTCGTTCAGCCGTCTGGTTCCCAAAGGAAGCATTCTGCTGGCTCTGGTCGTTGCCTTGCAGGCAGTCATCGTGACTTACGATGGCTGGTACTCACCGATCTATTTCATGGAGGAAGACCGGGATCCGGCGAGAAACCTGCCGCGTTCGGCGATCGCCGGGGTGCTGGCATGTATCGCGGTCTTTGTGCTGGTGAACGCCGCCTTGCTCCACGTCCTGCCGATGGCTCAATTGGCTGCTTCCCAAATGCCGGCTGCGGACGCCGCTCTGCTCGTTTTCGGCAGCCACGGCAAACAAATTATCCTCGTCATTTCCCTGATCACGGTGGTTAGCACGATCAACGCTCTGCTCTTGATTACGCCGCGAATTCTTTTTGCCATGGGCCGGGATGGATTACTTCCCCGCGGGATGGCGTCGGTCAATTCGGGAGGCACTCCATCGGTGGCCCTTCTAATCGGCGCCCTCGCAAGTATTGCGCTAGTTCTCAGCGGCAGCTTTGAGACGCTCATTGCGATTGCTTCATTCTTGTTTGTCGCCGTTTACATATCCGGGCTTGTAGCTTTGTTCGTTCTGAGGGCACAGCGGCCGGAGCTGGCACGACCTTTCAAAGTGTGGGGCTATCCCTGGACGACTTTGGGAGTTCTACTGGCCTCGGCTGGATTTCTCATTGCATCCGTGATCAGCGACATCCAGCACAGCTTGTTTACCCTGGTCTTGATCGCGATCAGCTACCCGGTCTATTTCTTCGCCGTTAAGAACAGAGCTGCCCTCAATTCCGAGCCCGTCATCCCCATCCTGAAAGAAGCCAAAGCCGAGTACACGAAGCTGCAATAGTGAAGCAATTCATCTGAGACAAAAACGTCTTGCCGGAAATCAGGCCACTGCGTATCTGGGAGCGTGAGCTTTCGTCTCCGTCCCCGCGTCAGCGGGTCTCCCGTCGACGAGCATCCTTGAATTCGCCAAGGCGAGCTTGAACGATGTCCAGCAGGCGCAGCGGCTCAGGCAGGGATTCCAGTACTACACCACGGTCACCATTGGAACCAGCGAAACAATTGACGGGGGGCAGAGCGCGTCGGAAGATTAACATTCAGCCGAAATTAAGGGAAACGGGGGAGTATGCGGGTCAAGTTCTGGGGAGTGCGCGGGTCGACGCCTACCCCCCAAGCCGGGAACTTGCGCTACGGAGGAAACACCTCCTGTGTCGAGGTTCGCTTCGGCGACAACCTCTATATCTTTGATTGCGGGACCGGCTTCCGCACCCTGGGCCAGCAACTGGAGAGCGAGGCGGGCGGTAAGCCGATCTCTGCGCACATCTTTGTTTCGCATTTTCATTGGGATCACATCCAGGGCATTCCTTTCTTTCGTCCCCTGTACGAAAACAGCCAGAATCAGTTCGTCTTCCACTCCTCGAAAAGAACGCGCAGCCTGGAACGCGTGATGGAAGAGCAGATGTCATCGCCCTATTTCCCGGTGGACACCAGCGAGATGAAGGCGGGGCGGAATTTCTACGACATCGAGGAAGGCCGGACACAGCTGGACGATCACGCCCGCATGCAGACTCTATGGTTGAACCATCCACAAGGCTGCATGGGATTCCGGCTCGAGACCAGGGAAGGCGTTCTGGTCTACGCGACCGATAACGAGCCGGGAGACGAGGTCTTCGACAAGAACGTCCGCAAGCTGGCCGAAGGGGCGGACGTGCTGATCTACGATGCGCAGTACCTGCCCGAAGAGTACGAGGCGCGGAAGCGCGGCTGGGGACACAGTCATTGGCGGGAAGCCATCAAAGTGGTGATGGAAAGCGGCGCCAAAGAACTGGTGCTCTTTCATCATGATCCCGATCATGACGACCGGCTCATTGATAAAGTTGTGGAGGATGCGCGCAACTACTATCCCCGCGTGCGGGCGGCCGCGGAAGGCATGGAAGTCCGAATTTCCGCGGCACGTTAGCGCTTCAACTCATTACTCCGGAGTTAACCCTGCGGCTTGCCACGGTGCTCCCGCCCCCATATACTGCTCGATTTGTGCGCATGTGCACTGAATCGCATCTATATAAACAGCAATCATTTCTGGAGATATGAATGAAAACCGTCGCCATCGAGCAGGAAAGTAATCCTTGGGAATCGCAGGCGGCCCGATTCGATCTGGCCGCCCATAAGCTGAACCTCGACGAGGGGTTGTGGAAGGTGCTGCGGTATCCCACCCGGGAAATCATCCTGCACATCCCGGTGCAGATGGACAACGGCCACCTGGAAGTGTTCACCGGCTTCCGGGTACAGCATTCCATTGCGCGCGGCCCGGCCAAGGGTGGGATCCGGTACTCGCCCGACGTCACCTTGGACGAAGTTCGCGCGCTGGCCAGCTGGATGACCTGGAAATGCGCGGTCGTCAACATTCCCTTCGGCGGCGCCAAAGGCGGCGTGATTTGCGATCCGCACCGCATGTCCATGGGAGAGCTGGAGCGCATGACCCGGCGTTATACGGCGGAGCTGGTGGAGTTCATTGGACCGGAGAAGGACGTTCCCGCGCCGGACGTGAACACCAACGAGCAGATCATGGCGTGGATGATGGACACCTACTCCATGCACATGCGGCAAACCGTGACCGCGGTGGTGACGGGCAAGCCGATCAACATCGGAGGGTCGCGCGGACGTCGCGAGGCGACCGGACGCGGCGTTCTGATTGTCTGCGATCAGGCGATCAAGAAACTGGGTTTGAGCCGCGAGGGCTCGCGCGTCATCGTGCAGGGCTTCGGCAATGTCGGTTCCAACGCGGCCAGACTGATGGCGGCCAAGGGATACAAGGTCATCGGGCTCGATGAGGTCGGCGGCGGGCTCTACAACAAAAATGGCATCGATGTGGAAGCGTTGTGGGAATATCGCCAGAAAAATGGGACGATCCAGGGATTTCCCGGAGCGGAGAAGTATCCTGCCGGCGAATTGCTGATGGTCGAGTGCGAGATTCTGATTCCGGCAGCGACCGAGAACCAGATCACCAGCCGGAACGTGGATCGCGTGAAGTGCAAGATTCTTGCGGAGGGCGCCAACGGTCCGACCACGTCCGCCGCGGATGAGGTGCTCGCGGAGAACAAGGTGTTCGTGATTCCGGACATTCTGGCGAATGCCGGTGGCGTGACCACCTCGTACTTCGAGTGGGTGCAGGATCGCCAGGGCTATTTCTGGCGGGAAGAAGTCGTCAACCAGCAACTCGAGGAGATCATGGTATCCGCGTTTGACGATGTGGTGCGCTATGCCGAAACGCACAACGTGCACAATCGCATTGCGGCCTACATGCTGGCCATTGACCGCGTGGCGTACACCATCAAGCAACGCGGCATTTACGCGTAGAAGGAGTCGTCAGGCTTCGGCCGTAGGTGGTCGGCAACAACCAAACTCCTTCGGGGCGCGGCGGAGTATGCGCTCGGCTACCCCAGTTCTAATATTGCTCGGCAATCTTTCAATCATGCTGGGGCATGTGAATGAAGGCGTCTTATCGCCGCCTCAAAACAACAACACATTGCGGCATCATCACTGTGCGACTTCTCTGATTCTGTCATCCTGAGCGCAGCGAGGCGCACGCCGAGCGGAGTCGAAGGACCCCTCACCTGCTTGAGTCGAGGTGAGCTTCGAGAGCTTTTCAGCATGAACCATAAGAGCTTGACTTACATCGTTTGCGACGAGCTGTGGTGGAAATGTCCGTAGAGCCGGTCGGGCTGCAGCTTGCGGGGGGTCCTTCGACTTCGTTCGGCTGGCGCCTCACCGCGCTCAGGATGACAGAGCTAAAAAGAACGAGACAACTTATTGCCATCAATCAGGCGCAGAGGCGGCGGAAGGGTTCCGACGCCACATCTTTTTTTGGCGCCGTGCGCACGCTGGTGCTGGAGCGTTTTAGTGCTGTCCTGATCCCGTCCATTTTCTCTCTCACTGTTGTTGCAACGAGAAAATGTCGTATTAACTGCAACGAGATTCT
>QIAH01000226.1 GCA_003225465.1 Acidobacteriota bacterium
TCGACCGCGACCAGGGGAAGCCGGTGATCCTCAGACAGGATCACCTCCAGCCCG
Organism: Acidobacteriota bacterium; assembly: GCA_003225465.1. GTDB lineage: Bacteria > Acidobacteriota > Terriglobia > Terriglobales > Acidobacteriaceae > Gp1-AA133. The sequence continues at coordinate 55 of QIAH01000226.1, forward strand.
TTCTTCAAAGTGTATTTTTCATATTTGATCTGAGGCGCGGGAACCGCCGGAGCGGCGTGAGCGGCCAGGCTGCTGAGACAGAGGAAAATCGCCACGTAACCAGCCAATGGGGCGTTCCAGTTCGCGCGGAACTTCTTCATACAAATGACTCCAAATAGAGAATAAGCAAACGCAATTTAGACTGCGGGACAGGGCCAAGGAAAGCAGAGGCGGCAAATTGCTACGCAGCGGAACGGCCTGCTTCGGCGGGAGCGACCCCCGGACGTTCGGTCTGCAGCCAGGTGTAGTAAATACGATGTGCCACCGTGATGGTCGAAAGCACCGCGATCACCCACAGCACGGGAGCCATGCGGTTGAAAACGGCCCCGATAATCAGCAGCACCAGCCGCTCCGGACGCTCCATAAAGCCGACCTTGCAAGTACCGATCAATGATTCGGCGCGCGCCCGGGTGTAACTCACCATGACCGAGCTGATCATGGCCAGCGCGGCCAGAACCACGTAGAAGAAGCGGCCTCCACGGGAATAGTAGACAAGCAGCCCAAAGAACAGGGCGGCATCGCTGTAGCGGTCGACCACCGAGTCGAAGAACGCGCCGAACCGCGTCACCTGGTTGCTGGCCCGCGCCACGCGGCCATCCACGAGATCAAAGAATCCGGCGCCAAAGATAACCAGCCCGGCATAGAAAAACCGGCGAGCCTGGTTATCGGCATTCGCATATCCGAACAGAAACGCAGCCACGGTATCGATTACCAGGCCCAAGAACGTAAGGAAGTTTGGGCTGATGCGGGCCAGCGCCATGCGGTTGACGATCATCCGCAACAGTTTGCCGCACGCATTTCCGAAGGCGCTGGTCCAGGTCATTCTGCTTGAGCTTGGTCGTAAACGGTAGTCAGTGTGAGGATTTCCATCTCGCGCTTGCCGTTGGGGGTAACCACCGTGGCGGTGTCTCCCACCTTCTTATTCAGCAACGCCCGCCCGATGGGGGACGTGGTCGAAATCTTTCCGGAGCCCACATCGGTCTCCTCGCTGGTCACAAGCTTGTATTCGATTTCCTCTTCTTTGCCGCTGTCATAGACCTTCACGGTGGAACCGAGACCGACCTTGTCCTTGGGAATGTTATTCATGTTGATCAAAGACAGGTCAGCAAGACGGCGTCCCAACTGCCGGAGACGGGCTTTCACGAACTCCTGGCGCTGCTTCGCCATGTGGTATTCGGCGTTCTCGCTCAGGTCGCCCAGCGCCACCGCTTTCTTCAGCTCTTTGGGAAGTTCGTGGCTCAGTTCGTGCTCGAGGGCGTTCATCTCGTCCTGGAGCTTCTTCTTGAGGTGCTCAGTCATACTTTGGGGGATTATAAACCGTGAGCAGGCTGCTGGCTTCTGGCTTTTGGCTGCTAGCAAACCGTTTCAACCAGAAGCAGATCGGCTAGATCAGCGAAGTCCAAGCCCGCCCTTTGGCCTGAGCGGGAGCCCTAAATCCGGGGGTTTGTTTGCCAGAAAATGGAGGGGCGATTGTCTCGCCCGTCCAAGCGACCGGGGACGCTCGCCTCTCCAGCGAGCCAGCAGCCAGAAGCACGAAGTCCCCGAACCCGCGTCATGATTGCCTTCCGAAGCGGGTTCAGGTAAACTACAAGCATAGTTAGTCCTTCATAGTTGTTCCGGCGCTCTTAAGGTGTTTCCTCATGATTAGTAGCGACGGTTTCCACATTGGCGACAAAGTTGTTTACCCTAACCACGGCGTAGGAATCATCGAACAGATCAGCAGCCGGACCATCGGTGCCTCAGTCGAGAATTTCTACCTACTCAAAATCAAGTCCAGCAGCCTGAAGGTGATGGTCCCATTCCACAACGTGAATAGCGTTGGCCTGAGACGGGTCGTCCGCAACGGCGAAATCCAAAAGATCCTTGATTTTCTTACAGATGGCGAGTGCCTGAACAACGCCGACTGGAAGTATCGCTTCAAGGAGAACTCGGAGCGGATGCGTACCGGCTCTTTGCTGGAAGTGGCCTCGGTGCTCAAGGGCCTGCTGATGCTGAACCAGTCCAAGCCGCTCTCGTTCCGGGAAAAGAAAATGCTGGAGCGCGCCCGCTACCTGCTGGTCAGCGAACTCGCCATGGCGAAGAACTGCGAGGAACGGGTAATCGAGGAACTGCTCTCGAAGGCGCTGTCCTCGAAGCACAAGCTGCGGTTCCCGGAAGCCTCGGAATTCGAAGCGTAGCTCCCAGTCGCTAGTCTCCAGTCGCCAGCAGCAAGTCATTATCCTGCAGCTTTTAGGGGCTTGCGCTCTGCGCGATCTGGTCTCATAGCACTGATAAGGCCATTCAGCATCTTTCCCGTTTCGGCAGTAAGTGACTTGACCGCAGCCGCCGCAGTACCTTGCCAATACCCGAGCTGCTCGGCAATCAGCGACTGCGTTTCCAATTCATGCAGGGAGGCACGCGAATGGCAAAGAAACACTGCAAAATCGCGGTCCGAGGTTTTCCCTTTCCCTTCTGCGATGTTGCTCGGAATTGATACAGCTGCTCGCCTCAGCTGGTTCGTCAAGCCGTACATCTCGTGTCTTGGGAAACATTGCGTTTCCTTGTACACCAGCAAGGTCAGCTGAAATGCCTTTTGCCAAACCTTGAGATCCTCGTACTTGCCGCTCATCGTAGTTCCCGTCCTGAGAAGTTCTTCCTTCGTATCTCTTGTAGGCACTGTGATAGGTGCAGTCAGTGACGAATGACCAGAGCAGGTGGTCGCGTTCTGCGGCGCTGGAGACTGGCGACTGGAGACTGGTGACCTGCGTTCATCAAGGCCGACTGATGACCGAGAGGTACAGCCGACAGCTACTCCCCCAGCCACGTTCCCCAAGGCTTCAGCGAATCCACGTGGTCGAAAATGATCTTCATGGCGGCGGTGATCGGGATGGCGAGCACCAGGCCCATACCTCCCCAGAGCCACCCCCAGAACAACAATGCCATCGTGACCGCCAGCGGGTTCAGTTGCATGCGGTTGCCCAGGAACTTGGGATAGAGCACGTTCATCGCGAAGAAATGCAGGGCAATAACGGCTACGGAGAGGGCAGCCAAGTCTCCGGACTCCATCTGGCCCAACCCAATCATCAGCGGCGGCAACAACGCGAGCACGATTCCTAGATAAGGCACCAGGCTCAGAAAGCCGCTGAGCACTCCGACAAGGAGGAAGAAGGGCAGGTGGAGGGCGCCAAAGACTGAAACGCTCACCGCCGCCATCAGCAATCCAATCAGGAGGTTGCCGACCATGAAGCTACGGATCATGCGCGAGATCAATCCCAATGTGACGTAGGCGGTATGACGATGTTCCATGCGGAACAGCATGACGGTGGCCGACCGCACATGTTGTTGCCAGCTCAGCATGAAATAGATCAGGAAGGGCACGAAAGTCAGCGCAAAGGCCGCTTGCGAGAATGAGCTGAATCCCCGGGTCACCAGTTCCGTCACTGGGCTGCTGGGCTGGACCTTGATCACGTTCTTGTCTTCGGTCGCGGGACGAAACGGGTTCAGCGACTCAGCCCGTTCGCGCATGCTGTTGGCGGTCGTGCGGATCCGTTCCGAGTATTTCGGGAAAACCTGTACGAAGTTAACGGCCTCGTTGTAAGAGGCGTAGGTGATCCCATAGATCAGGCCCATGAAGATCAGCACGGCGAACAGCGAGGACAAGCCACGAGGCACGCGAAATCGGCCCAGGAAGTCGACGATCGGCGCCAGTATAAAGGCGAGCAGGGTCGCGACCAGGATGACCACCAGCACCAACTCGGCGACGTAGCAAATCGTTAAAACCACGCCAATCGCGATGATCAGATGCGCCACGTCACGAGTGGGCGCTCGGGTAGGCGCGGGCGCGGTTTCCACCTGCTCGGACATGCCCGCTATCGTAGTCGAAATTCGCAAATCCCAGCGCAACATATAATCGCAGCATGTGCGCAGCGTCCGGCGAGTCCACGACCATTCCTGCAAAGCGCGTCCTGGGACTCGACGTTGGGTCGAAGCGCATCGGCATCGCCATTTCCGATCCCCTGGGAATCACCGCACAGGGCCTTGAAACACTCCAACGCCAAAACAAGCGCCTGGATTTCGAGAAACTGGCGAAGCTCGCGCACGACTATGAAGTGGCTGAAATCGTGGTCGGCTTGCCTTTGCGTATGAGCGGGGCGGAAGGAATCCAGGCGGAGAAGATGCAAATCTTCGCCGAGGAACTGCGGAAGCGTCTGCAACTGCCGGTGCACCTTTGGGATGAGCGGTTGACCTCGGCGGAAGCAAACCGCCTGCTGCGGGAAACCGAGATGTCGATCAAGCGGCGCGGGCAGGTGGTCGATCAGATGGCTGCGGTGCTGATCCTGCAATCCTGGATGGAGCACCGGGCGCAAACGAATCGAATGCCCCGCGATACAGCAAGAAACGACGATCAATCTGAAATCTGAAATCTACAATCTGCAATTCAGGCCGGTGGATTTCAGATTGTAGATTTTAGATTTCAGATTGCGGGAACTGGGCGTTCTGGGGCTCTTGAGGCGGAACTCATCCAAGGCGGCCCTTACCAGAGTTCATCGACTATCGTTCAACTGGGAAGCCTGCCAGTTCATCTAAACTACTGACACTTGCGAAGGCTTCTGACATTTCTGCTGTTGCTGACACTCGCGTTTGGCGGCTGGCTCGCGTGGGGAGTTCTCACGCCAGTCGCGCCTGGCGGGCAGAAGTTTGTGTTGCTCAAGAGCGGATCGACCACACGCAAGATTGCCTCCGAATTGAAAGCAGCGGGCGTGATCCGCAGCGAAAAAGCCTTCCTTGTGTGGCACTACTTCCATCGCAAGCGCTCACTCAAAGCTGGCGAGTATCTCTTCGAGAAACCGGCGACCGCGATCGAAGTCCATAACCGATTGGCGCGCGGCGATATCTACACGCATACGGTAGTGATCCCCGAGGGGTTCACCATGTTCGATGTTGCCCAGGCCATCGAGCAGGCCGGGCTGGGGAGCAAGGATGATTTCCTCAAAGTTGTGCGCGATGACGCACCTTTGATCCACGACCTCGCGCCCGAGGCCACCACCCTCGAGGGCTATCTATTCCCGGACACTTACGAATTCACCCGCACGCAGAGCCTGCAGGATATTGCGACCGTCATGGTGCATCACTTCCGCGAAGTGGCCAATGCCATCGGCCTGAAGGAAGATGTACCGCACACTGTAACGATGGCTTCTATCGTCGAGAAAGAGACGGCGGTTCCGGAAGAACGTCCAATGGTGGCGAGCGTGTACTACAACCGTCTGAGCAAACGCATGGCCCTCGATGCAGACCCGAGCGTGATTTATGCAGAACTGCTCGCCAACACCTATCAGGGCGCGCTTCACCACGACGATCTTGCGACCAAGTCGCTCTACAACACTTACCGGAATCCGGGTCTCCCTCCGGGGCCCATCGCGAATCCGGGCCGGAGTTCGCTGGAGGCCGCGATGCACCCGGCGGTCAGTGACTACCTGTATTTTGTGAGTGATGGCAACGGGCATCACCGCTTCGCGCGGAGCCTCGAAGAGCACAATCGCAACGTAAGTGCCTTCCGGCGCACAATGCACCGGCCCTGAGCGAATCATGTCTGATTCACTCAACCTTGTCATTCCAATCGCAGCGAGGAACCTGCGGCTCCCCCACAGCTGAGAAGGACGAGATTCCTCGCTACGTTCGGAATGACAAGACTGCTGAATGACAAGACTGCGGAGAAAGGGCGATCGGCCGCTCCGTATTTGTGCAACTCCCCTCACGGTATACTCAATCTGACCTAAAGATGACGCGTCTTCGTCGAGCCCGGGCCCTGGTCCTATTGCTGGCCACCATTCCGTTGTCCGGATGCCTGTTTCGCTCCCGAAAAGTAGAGCGGCAACTGAGCCCGGCTCCTCTGAAGGCGGCCATGCAACGGGAACTGATCGACGCGATCAATCTTCAGGCTGCGCGGATTCGTACCCTGCAAGCCACCGTGGACATCGACACTTCGGTGGGCGGAGCCAATCGCGGCAAAGTCACGGACTACAAGGAAATCCGCGGCTATGTTCTGGCACGCAAACCGTCTATGCTGCGGCTGATCGGGCTGATGCCGATCGTACGCAATCGCGCCTTTGATATGGTCAGCGACGGCCGGGAGTTCAAGCTGTGGATACCGCCTAAGAACCGCTTCATCATCGGGCGCAATGACCTTGAGACTCCGAACCCCAAGCAACCGCTGGAAAATATCCGGCCGCAGAATTTGTATGAGGCGTTGCTCATCCGCGAAATTGATCCCGAGAACGAAATCGCGGTGCTCGAGAACGGGTTCGAGACCGTGCTCGACAAGAAGCGGCACCGCTACGAACAGCCGGATTATGAGATCGTCGTCGTACGCAAGGGGAAGAACGGCTGGTTCCTGTCGCGCAAGATTGTCTTCAGCCGCACTGACCTGCAAATTCACCGGCAACTGATCTACAACGACGAGGGCGTTCTGGTCACTGACGTTCGCTACGGAGAATATAAGGAATACGACAGTATCCCTTTCCCTTCGCAAATCGAGATTTCACGGCCCCAGGAGGAGTACGACATAACCCTCAATATCGTGAAAATGGATATCAACAAGCCCTTGACCGACGAACAGTTCGCACTGCAACAACCGCCGGGAGCCGAGGTGGTGCGTCTGGGCGGTCAACCAGCGATCGAGCCGGTCAGCGAATCCCATTCCAGTGGTGTCGTCCCCAAGTAACGAATGCCTCCATCTGCCCCTGGCGGCGACGCCAGCGGCCCCTTTGCTACACTGAACACAGCCTCGCTTTTGCCAACGACCAACGACTAACGACCAACGACCATTTCATGATGAACAAAATGATTGTCGGCAACCTGCTATACCGGCCGATCCGCTCTTTGATCAGCGTGGTCGCGGTCGCTCTCGAAGTCACGCTGATCCTGCTGATTGTGGGGCTCTCGTTGGGCATGGTGAACGATTCGAAGCAGCGGCAGGCGGGAATTGGAGCGGATGTGGTCGTCATGCCGCCTGGCTCTTCTTATATCGTCGGTCTCACCGGCGCTCCCATGCCGATCAAGATCGGAGACGTGTTGAGAAAGCTTCCGCACGTGAAAGTGGTTGCTCCGGTCATCACCCAGATCTCCACGAACGGCACCCTGGAAGTGATTGCGGGCATCGACTTGCCGAGCTACGAAGCTCTAAGCCCCTTCCACTTCATCCAAGGCGGTCCTTTCCAAGGGCCGGACGACGTGCTGATCGACGATGTCCTGGCCAAGGCGAAGCACATCAAGGTTGGCGACAAAATGGAAATCCTGAACAACGAATTTCGCGTTGCGGGAATCGTGGCTCAAGGCAAGGGGGCCCGAAAATTCCTGCAGATCGGAGTTCTGCAAGATCTGAATGGATCCAAGGATAAGGCTTCTGTGTTTTACCTTAAGCTGGATGACCCGTCTAACGCAGACCCCGTCGTCAACGAGATCAAGCAAGTCCCAGGCATGGAACGTTACGTCGCATACCCGATGCACTACTATCTCTCGATGCTGACGCCCAGCAATTATCCCGGACTGGCTACATTTTTGAAGGTAGTGATCGGGATATCGGTGACCATCGGCTTCATCGTCATCTTCCAGGCGATGTACACGGCGGTCATGGAGCGCACCCGCGAAATCGGCATCCTGAAGTCGATGGGCGCCTCGAAGTTCTACATCGTGAATGTAATTTTGCGGGAAACCCTGATGCTGGCGATGGGCGGGATCATTCTGGGCATTCTGATCAGTTTGGCCGCACGCACAGGCATCGCGCATAAGATTCCTACATTGAGGGTGATCGTCACCGGCGGGTGGATCCTCAAAACCACCGTGATTGCGATCCTCGGCGCCATGCTGGGAGCGCTGTATCCTG
>QIAH01000367.1:0-4878 GCA_003225465.1 Acidobacteriota bacterium
GGATCGCGCAACTGCTCGATCCCTTCCTCGACGACGCAAGCCCGCTTCCAGCCGCCGCACTGCATCAAATATCGACGTACATCGATCTATTGCTCCGCTGGAATGCCCGGGTCAATCTCACCGCCGTCCGCACCCCGGAAGAAATCGTCACCCGTCATTTCGGAGAGTCCCTCTTCGCCGCCCGCCAACTGCTTGCCGGTCCGGCACCCCCGAACAAAATGCTCCCATCCTCCCCGGCTTCTTTAGTAGTCGATCTCGGCTCCGGTGCCGGCTTCCCCGGCGTACCCCTGAAAATCTGGTCGCCGCAGACGAAGGTCACCCTGATCGAATCTAACCACAAAAAAGTAGTCTTCTTGCGCGAAACTATCCGCGCACTTACATTGACGAACATCGATGTATTCCCCGGCCGCGCCGAAGACTTCCCGCCCGCCTCCGCTACCCTCGTGACCCTGCGTGCCGTCGAGCGCTTCGACCATATCCTTCTCACGGCCGCAACCCTGGTGGCCCCGCAAGGCCGCCTCGCCCTTCTCATCGGCCAGTCCCAGCTCGCGCGCGCCCACGAACTCCTGCCCGGCCTCCACTGGAAAAAACCTATCCCCATCCCCCACTCCGAATCCCGAGTCCTCCTTACGAGCACCCCGAACCAAGCGTGCTAACAGTGGAGTAGCGCCGGCATCTTGCCGGCATGTTTGCTGCGCCAAAACGGCGTGCGAGTCATGTACAGCCAGCCCGCCTGAGGATGAATCAAACTGGTAACAAGTGGGAGGACCACACCTCAATTGGCCGAATCTATCTCAGGTGAGTGTAGGAAAAAATAACTCTCCCAAAGCCGAGTGGCCCGCAACGAAGAAAAATGACGCCCTCGCTTTTGCGAGATCAGAGGGAACCAAGCCCATAACAAGTGGAACGCCCCATCCCCCTTTCCCCCACAATAGTGATGCCATGGTGGGTGATGTGAGCGTGGAATCAAGATCGACGCCCCCAGATAAATGTTCCCACGCCCGTGCATACCACAGCGGACAATGGGAAAGGAGCTTGGTGACTCTAGCCTGGAGGCTACAGCGAACAGAAAGGGAGCGGTGGCCGTCCCCGCCACCAGTGCTACCTTCTAATGACGGACCTCGCCGACACAAATAGCCTTCATGTTCACGACACGAACCAAATCAGTAAAAAGTGGGAGACAAGCGCATGAATCATGGGACACAGAGCACAAGCAGGGCGCAGATGGCCTTTATGAATGGAGTCAAGTGGGAAAATACGTTCAATTCATTGCCTGTAAATGCAATCCCAACAATTTTCTAAGCTGAGTGTTCCACGTGGAACATTTCCCAAATTGCATCGCTTCGCCCTTGAATTCGTGCAAGAGCAAGCGCAGCCCCGCAGAACCATCTATTTGAGCGGGAGCGGGAAATCTGGGCTCAAACGCCTGCTCGCAATTCGACCGAAGATTGTTCCACGTGGGTTCTGCAAACCAAGGGGGGACTTGAACCAAGACTCCACGCGGAAGAAGTCGGCTGAGGGTTCCACGTGGAACTGGTTGAGATGAGAATCGAGAATCGCCTGTGCTGGGCAGATTGGCCCGCATACAAAAAAACGGACTCGCGGGGGGAAGGTACGCTGCGAATACCGTCGAAGCGTTCCACGTGGAACGTGTCAAGCTTTGCGCGTCACGATTCCGATGTCGGAGCCGGCTGACAAGTCACTGCCTTCATTTCAGACTTCCCCACTTATGCTTTGCGAGATGGACGTTGTGTTCCACGTGGAACGTCCTGGCTGTTGAAATGGGTTTGGAAATGTTGGCCAATTGATTGTCATGCAAGCGCAATCTTAATAATGCGGTCTGCACCAAATTACGTCGTTGCAAATCACAATCGATTCGCACTATGCTGCGAACAGCTCCGGTTCTCCTAAAAAATTAATGGGACGTGTCATCGCGGTTGCCAACCAGAAGGGCGGCGTGGGGAAAACTACGACCGCTATCAATCTGGCCTCGTCCTTCGCGGCAGCGGAGGTCAATACTCTGCTCATTGATTGCGACCCGCAATCGAACGCGTCGAGCGGACTGGGCCTGGTCAAAGATCCCGAGCGCATCAGCACCTATCATCTTCTGATGGGCGCTGCTTCCGCCGAAGAGGCGCTGCAGCCTACCGAGCTCGAGCAGCTCTGGATCATTCCTTCGCACAAGAACCTGATCGGTGCGAATCTCGAGCTGGTTGAAGGCGAACGGCGCGAGTTTCGTCTGCGGGACGCGCTCGAGCCTTTGCGCGAGCGCTTTCAGTTCATCGTGCTCGATTGCCCGCCGGCGCTCGACCTCCTGACTCTCAACGCCCTGGTTGCGGCCGACTCGGTGCTGATTCCGATGCAGGCGGAGTACTTTGCGCTCGAGGGCATCAGCGAGCTGCTCGACACGATCGAGCGCATCCGCGCGGCACTCAACCCGGAACTCTCGATCGAGGGCGTGGTGCTCACCATGCTTGACGATCGCACCAGCCTGGCGAAGCAGGTCATGGCAGAGCTCAAGAAATATTTCGGGGAGAAGCTGTGCGCGACGGCGATCCCGCGCAACATCCGGTTGGCCGAGGCGCCCAGTCATGGAAAGCCGGCTCTGCTTTATGACGTGCGCTCGCGCGGGGCGGAGAGCTACATCCGGCTGGCGAAGGAGATCATCGCGCATTATTTCGCGCAGGCGGCGGGCGGCGATGGACAAACCGCAGCGGAAGAGGCGACGGTCGAATTGCCGGCAATGATGGCGGACGCCGAGCAGGTTACGAAAGCAATCGAGGGCGCGAGTGATCAGGCAGCAGCAGAGGGCCTGGCGGGTGGCGAGATGCAGGGCCCGCCAGGTGACGAGACGCCGGCTGCTGATGGCGAGGCAGCGGTCGAGGAGATGGGGAAGACAGCTTAGATTGATGGATATCTATATTTATGGATATCGATGTTAGTAATGGGGCCGAGCTTGTGCTTATGGGCGGGTGCAGAGGCTGTCGCCCCTCCGGGGCTCGGCTCTTTGCGGGGCGCGTCCCAGGGCTTACGCCCTGGGCTAATGAATTTCGCCCCTTCGGGGCTGGTGTGGTGGTGCTCGCGACAGAGGCGTAGGCCTTGGAGTCGCGGTCTGCACGGGTCGCGGTTTGCACGGGTCACGATCTGCACGGGTCACGATCTGCATGGGTCACGATCTGCATGGGTCGCGGTCTGCATGGGTCGCGGTCTGCATGGGTCACGATCTGCATGGGTCACGATCTGCATGGGTCACGATCTGCATGGGGGTCGCGATCTTGCATGGAACGCGTTCTGCATTGGGTGCCCTTACAGGGTGGGGTCCCGGAGCGGCGGCGTGTTGTGGTATCGGGTGCAGATGAGAGGTGTGTGGGGCTGATCATGCTTGCTTGGCACGGCTTTGTAGTTCTGGCAGAGCAAGCTGCGGCACACATCGCCGCCGCCGCACAGGCGAGGGCGCCTGTGCCTACGCGGGTTGTGGCTACCTCTTAGTGCCTGCGCGAGCTGTGGCCAGGTGGGTTGTTGCGAGTTGGCGCATTTGGAGAGGGAGGGCGTATGACAATTGCAGCAGAGAAGGGAACCGGAACCACATCAGCTTCTACGCGACCCGCAACGGATCAGGCAGGTCCAGCGAATGGAAAGTCAGAAACGGGTGGCGAGAAAACTACGCGTCCGGTGCTGACGCATGACAAGCGGCGGGCGCTGGGGCGTGGGCTCGAGTCGCTGCTTCCCGGACCTCGGACTCCGAGTGGCTCGCCGGGATCAGTCGCACATCGCGGAGATCCCCAGGTTAGCGTCCAAAAAACGGACGCGAACCTGGGGCACCCGTCGGCGGCAGCGTCGGTACCGGCGGTCAGCGCTCCTGTGACGGGTGCATCGGGGGCTGGTGTTTCTTCTTCCTCTTCTTCTTCTTCTTCTTCTTCTCGTCCTCCTGCCGCTTCAGGCGCGCATGTTTCCGGCGACGGTGCGGCGGTGCCGGAGACGATTCCCGATCTCCAGGCGCAGGCTGCCCGCCATAAGCCCGAGGGGCACGAAGTCCTCGACGTCCCGATCGATCTCGTCGATGTCAATCCGCACCAGACGCGCAGTTGGACGAAGTGGGAAATCGAAGCGCTTGACGAGCTCGCCGACTCCATCAAGGCGCAGGGCGTGCTGCAGCCCATCACGGTGCGTCCCGGAAAAGACGGGCGCTATGTCCTGATTACGGGCGAGCGCCGCATGCGCGCCTGCACCATGGCCGGCCAGGCGACGATCCCGGCGATCGTGCGGGTGGTTTCAGAGCAGCAGGCCGCCGAAATGACGGTCATCGAGAACCTGCAGCGTCGCGACCTGACCTGCATCGACCTGGCGCGCGCCTACATCATGCTGAGCAAGAATTTCAACCTGACCCAGGAGCAGATTGGCGAGCGCGTGGGCGTGGCGCGCGAGACGGTCTCGAACTACATGCGTCTCTCCAAGCTGCCCGAGATGGCGCAGCACTACCTGCAAATGGGACAGCTCGAGTTCAGCCACGCGCGCATCCTGCTGAACCTGCAGGACCCGGAAGTGATCGCGAAAGTGGCGCACAAGGCCGCCACCGAAAACATGTCGGTGGAGAAGCTGGAAAGCTTTGTGCTGTTTGATCCGAGCATGGCGGGGGTGAAGAAGAATCTTCCGAAGCCGGCCAGCGGAGGCGCGCGCTGGGTCGACCCCAACGTGCGCGCGGCGCAGCGCGAGCTAGAGCGGGTTCTGGGAGTGCGTGTGAAAATACGCGACCGCAATGGGAAAGGGAAGATCACGCTGGAGTACTCGACGCTAGAGGATTTCGACCGGGTGGTGGAGATGCTGAAGGGGAAAAATTAGTCCTCAGTCGTCGGCAAACCTGTCGTTGGTCTTTAGGTC
>QIAH01000367.1:4904-29745 GCA_003225465.1 Acidobacteriota bacterium
CGGGTTCTGGGAGTGCGTGTGAAAATACGCGACCGCAATGGGAAAGGGAAGATCACGCTGGAGTACTCGACGCTGGAGGATTTCGACCGGGTGGTGGAGATGCTGAAGGGGAAAAATTAGTCGTCAGTCGTCGGCAAACCTGTCGTTGGTCTTTAGGTCGTTGGAGAGCTTACGCTAGCCCAGGTTAGCGTCCAAAGAACGGACGCGAACCTGGGGCACCAGGCAAGGGCAAGATCACGTGGAGTACTCGACCCTCGAGGACTTTGACCGGGTGGTGGAGATGCTTACGGGGAAAAATTAGTCATCAGTCTCCAGTCGTCAGTCGTCGGCAAAGCGGTCGTTGGTCTTTAGGTCGTTGGAGAGCTTACGAGCTAGCCCAGGTTAGCGTCCAAAGAACGGACGCGAACCTGGGGCACCAGGCGATCCGCCACAGGTCTTCGTTTCCCGGTCGACCGCGGTCCATTTCGATTCGATCTCCACCGTTCCCATCTCTCGCAGGGCGTAATGACGAAAACTGCTCCACTTCCAGTCGGCCGGTGCATTCACCAGACCGCGGGCTACGGGATTGCGATGCAGATAGCGCAGTTTCACGGTGAATTCGCGCGCGTCGCGAACATTGCGGTCGTAATAGCGTTTCTGCCAGAAAGGAACTGACTGGAACGTACGGTTTCGGCTCCGCAGCCGCTTCGCGAAAGACAGCTTGAGGAAGTGCATCGCGTCGGCCAGCATAGCCTGTTCCGGTTCGCTGACCAGGATATGAACATGTTCGGGCATGACCACGTAGCCGTAAATCCGCATGGCAAAGCGGTGACGCATTTCCTCCAGGCACTGCACGAACAAGTCGCAGGCCTCTGGAGAGTTGAATTTGGGTTGACGGTGATAACAACTGAAGGTCAGGAAGTGAGACTGTTGGGACTCGTGGAAACGTCTTAGTCCGCGGGGCATAGTCAGAAACTACGACTCGGCTTGGAGCGGACACAGTGATCGTTAAACATTCCGGATGGGTGGTAGGCCCAGGTTAGCGTCCAAAGAACGGACGCGAACCTGGGGCACCATCCGGGCACCATCCGGGCACCGTCGGTGGTCGGGGGATTCGGGGGAAGGAAGTCCCCTGGAAGGACCGGGGGGCGTGGAATTCCACCTTCGCTACCGACTAAAAAACGTCCCCCTCGCGGCTCCGGCGATCAGAATGTCACGAGCAACAACCTGCGCTGCCCCTACCGCTTCAACAAATCGATCGGTTCCTTCACGTCGTGCACGCGGAAATATTTTGCGAGCGCTGGGTATTTTCGCGCTACTGCTTCGTACATCGCGTACGCCACGCTGCGATACGACATATGTCCGGCGGGGCCGGTGCGCAGTTCCGAAATGTAGACAACCTCGGCGAAGTCCATCTTAAACAGCGTGCGCTTGCGATAGCCCAACGGGATGGCGTATTGCGAGTTTTCCAGCGTTTCTTCTCCAGGCCGTCGCGCGATCTGCTGGACCGCTGTGGCGGCGTGCTTCATGGCAGCGTCGTAGCCCGGGCGTGCGCCTGCGGCCTCGATTTCAGGAGGCGTGTCGTAACCGTGGGCAGTAGTGAAGCCCTGGCCGATCTGAATGCAGCGGCGATGGCGGTGCATGTCGCGAAAGCCGCCAATATCCATGAGAATGTCAAACCGGAACGGCTGCCCGGCGCAAAACGGCCGGAGTATTTCGTCGTGTGAACCGCGGCCGCGGAGGCCGAGGTCGATAATCTCGCGCCGCATTTTTTCGCCCGCAGCTTGCACAGCCTGGCGAATCTGGCGGTAGGGGTAATGGCAGTGCTCGTAAAGAAGCGTGGACGCCAACTCTACCTCGAGCGGCTCTTCATCGAGCAGATCAACCAGCTTCGAGGGCGCCACCTGCGTTCGTCCCATCAACTCGACCGCGGCCTCGCGCAGCGCACGCCGCGTTTCCATTTCATACGAGTTCGGGTTCGCATACTTCACGAGTGTCGGCGCGACCCGAACTTCTTTAAGAAGCTGCTCTTCGGCCTTGACACCCAATTCGGGCGAGACGGCGCGAATCTCCGCGACCAGTTGCTCCAGCGCTTCGCGGTTCACGTTATAGGCAGGTGAGAGGGCCGCGTTTTTCAGCAGCTCACCCAGGTGCCGGATCTCTTCGTGTGTGTGAGAGAGAAGATGGGCGACCTGCGATTCGAGCGTGCGGGCGTTGACAATCTCACCCAGCGAAGTGTTGGTTCCAAGGGGCAGCAGGTAACGCGAGATATCGAAGGCGCGGGCGCGGAGAGTGCGCTCGTAGGCTTCGGCTTTCATCTGCTCCGGACGCGGCGTAATCTCGGCCAGATACTCGTAGGTGCGTTGGGAGAGCGCCTGGTAGACTTCGAACAACCCATCCATCGTATTCCGATATAAGGTGCGAGCTTGCTCGTCGCCGGGGAAATCGGGGACATAATAGCCGCTCTTCTTGAAGTCCTGGTAGCGGGTGGAGCGCTCCTGGCCGTCCCAGCGCTGCTCGTCGGCTACCGCGATCGCCGCCAGAATCGACAGCTTCTCAATGGCAAGCGCAACGTGCGCCAAATCCGCAATGGAGCGGTGGCCGTACTGAAAGTAAAAAGTATTGAGGAACTTCTCCGCTTTTTGTGTGTTGATTTCCTTCAGCGACTCCTTCATGGAGAGCGCCGAGCGCGAATACTTTGCCATGGCGTAGGCCTGCACCTCAGGTTCGACGCCGTACACTGCAAATACTTCAACTGACGGAGAATCCGTGGCAGATGTTTTCTTGAAGATGGGCTCTGGCTTCGTCATCACATCAGACATAGGAGTGGTGGAATGTTATCTGGTGGAGGGAGGTTGCGCAATGCGTGCGCTGGAAGACATTTCGTGCAACAAGCCTTCCAAATTCCCTGATGCGACCGATGTGGTTTGTGGTACGAAATCGTTTTGCTACTTTTCAGGCGATTGCTGAATCTTATATAAACGTACTTTCCTGACGTCTTTGATGAAACGCTTTATTCTCATAGTTTTCCTCCTGGGATTGAGTTTGCCGGGCAGGGTTTTTGCACAAGCAATGTTCGCGGGAGCCGCGGCTGGCAGCGCATCCGTGGCTAACGATACATTGCCTGCGTACCCGCTTGCCTTGGCAGAGGCCCCGCCCGCCCCAAACCTGGATAGCACGGACGAGCTGCCCGTGATGTCGCCGGAGTTGACTCTCTCGACCTACCAGCATCGCATCGCGCTCCAGGCTGCCGAACTGGCCGCCTATTCCGCCGTGACCGTGGTGCGGGCCGAGTTGCCGGACACTTCGCAGCAGGGCGAGTTCGAACTGCAGCGTAAATTCGAGGCCCCACACACACTGCAATTCACGCCCGTACATTACACCGGAGACAACTTCGTCAAGAGCAACGTGATCACGCGGCTACTGCAGTCGGAGGTCGATCATGTGTTGAAGGATGATCCCTCACAGACCGCAATCAGCCCCGCGAACTACAAGTTCTCCTACAAGGGAGCGGGCCGTGTTCAGGACCGCCTGGTGCACGTCTACCAGGTGAAGCCGCATAAAAAGCGCCCCGGACTTTTCAAAGGACGTGTTTACCTGGATGCGCACACTGGGGCGCTGGTGCGCGCGGAAGGCAGCGTGGTGAAGTCGCCATCGTTCTTCGTGAAGCACATTGAATTCTGGCAGGACTACACCGACGTGCAATCCTTCACGCTGCCGGCGCACATTCATTCCGAAGCCAGGGCGCGCATCGTGGGACGGACCATCGTCGATATCACGCATCGGGATTACCAGGCTGCGCCGGCGGCTACTACGCAGACCGCGCGGCAGGTGCCTGCGATGTGAGAGGGTAGGCTCTGGGCTCTGGCTTCTGACTTCCGGATCTCGGCTTTCCTTCCCTCTCCTTCTGGTTGTCGCATCACTTCTACAATTGGACGCATGCATCCGGCACTCGAATCCGTGGCGCACCGGCCGTGGCCTGCGCCCGCTGGCCCGTGGGTGATGGTGCAGGTCTGGCATGATCTGCTGTTTGCGCATTGGCCGATTGCATTCGAATCGCTGCGGCCTCTGGTGCCGCCACAACTCAATGGGATCCGTCTGCGATTTTTTGAGAGCGAATCGGCAACGCGTATAATTTGCGATTCTTCGTTACAACGTTTTCCTTCATAGGAGCTGCGAATGACCCTTTCCGGACGCGTGGCGCTGGTTACCGGCGCTTCGCAAGGTATTGGCCATGCCTGTGCGCTGAAGCTCGCTGAAGCGGGTGCAGCTGTGGCGGTGGCCGCGCGCAACCAAGGCAAGCTGGATGAACTGGTCGCGCAAATCACGGCTGCCGGCGGAAAAGCGGCGGCGTTTGTCCTCGATGTCGGCGAGGAAGAACAGATCAAGTCTGTCTTCAAAACGGCCATCGCGCAGTTCGGAAAAATCGACATCCTGGTCAACAATGCCGGCATCGCGCGCGACCAGCTGGTCATGCGTATGAAGCGCGCCGATTGGGACGCTGTGCTCAACACGAACCTGACCTCTGCCTACCTCTGCATCCAGCAGGCGATTGGCTCCATGTTGAAACAGCGCTGGGGGCGGATCATCAACGTGACCAGCATTTTCGGGCAGATGGGACAGGCTGGGCAGGCAAACTACGCCGCCTCGAAAGCAGGATTGATCGGGTTGACGATGGCCATCGCGCGTGAGGTTGGGTCGCGCAACATAACCTGTAACGCAATCGCTCCGGGCTTCATCGAAACGGCTATGACGGCCGGGTTGCCGGACGAACTCAAGCAGAGCGGGCTGAAGGCAATTCCGCTGGGAAGAATTGGAACGCCGGAGGACGTCGCGGGCGCCGTGCGTTTCCTTGCCTCAGACGAAGCATCCTACATCACCGGTCACGTGCTGAATATTAATGGCGGCATGCTGATGGGGTAAGACAAAGAAGGTAGCGCCGGCATCCTGCCGGCATCGGTTGTTGCGCGAAAGCGGCGATGGGAGCCAGTTCGAGAGCCGGCGAGACGCCGGCGCTACGAGAGTACGGATGTCCGAAACCTACGAGCGCGACCGCATTGCTGGACTTCGCATGACGCAGGCTTCCTCTCCAGCGCAGATTGCGCAGGTCCGCGAGCTTTTCCTGGAATACGCAAAGTCGCTGGGCTTCAGCCTGTGCTTCCAGAGCTTCGACCAGGAACTGGCAGGATTGCCCGGTGACTATTCTCCGCCCGATGGGCGCTTGCTGATCGCGGAGTACGAGGGCGAGGTTGCAGGATGCGTCGCGCTCCACAAACTCGAGCCAGGAATATGCGAGATGAAGCGCCTTTACCTGCGCCCGGCGTTCCGTGGGAAAGGCTTAGGACGAAGGTTGGCCGAAACGATTCTGAACGAGGCGCGCAGCATAGGCTATCAAAGCTTGCGGTTGGATACGGTGGAGCGGGTGATGAGGGACGCGGTTGGACTGTACCGCGCGCTCGGTTTCCGCGAGATCGCTCCTTACCGCGCGAATCCAATGGAGGGCACTTTGTATATGGAATTGGTGCTGAGCGCGAGCGCGTCGCGGAGTTCTTCATGAGCGCTTTTGTGGAGAGGCGGGCGTCCTCGCCCGCCTGGACGGACGAGACGCCCGTCCCTCCATTTCCTGTCAAAAGAATTCTCGTGTCCGTGGTCGCATCTTTCCTGTTCAGCGTTTTCCTGTTTGCGCAAACACCGCGCGGCAGCGCGACGCAAAGGGAGAAAGCAGTGACCGCTCATGCCACCGGAGGATTCGACGTAAAAGTCTCTCCCGAAGCGCTTGCAGACAAAGCCGCGGACGTGAGCCTCGGCAGGATGACGCTCAACAAGCAATTTCATGGCGACCTCGACGCCACTAGCAAAGGAGAGATGCTGACCGCGGCAACCGGTATGAAAGGTTCAGGCGCCTATGTGGCGATCGAGCGCGTTACGGGCACGCTGCGCGGGCGCAATGGAAGTTTCGTCTTGCAGCACACTGGTATCATGAACCGCGGCACGCCCGAGTTGAAGATTGCGGTTGTGCCCGATTCCGGCACTGGACAGTTGACCGGTCTCACCGGCACGATGAACATCAAAATCGCCGACGGTAAACACTCGTACGACTTCGAGTACACGCTTCCGGACAATCAGTAGAACTTGCGTTTCAAATTCAAGCCAGGGATGGAACCATGAAATCCGCCGCGCAGACGACTTTACTGATCGCATTCTGCTGCTGCGCGCTGCTGCCGGCAGCCTTCGCAGCCACCAGCCAGGACGTTTGCTACAAGAGCGGCGATGAAACCGTCCACAGTCTTCTGTTTACACCCCCGGGGAAAGGTCCTTTTCCAGGGATTGTAGTGATCCAGGAATATTGGGGTCTGAACGATTGGGTGAAGGAGCAGGCATCGAAACTGGCCGACCAGGGATATGCAGCTTTGGCGGTCGACCTGTACCGCGGCAAGGTGGCCGATACTCCGGACGTAGCTCATGAATTGATGCGAGGCCTGCCTGAAGATCGTGCCGCTCGCGACCTGCACGCCGCGGTCGAGTATCTCAAATCAAGTCCCAACGTAAAGAAGGATCGCATCGCGGCGATCGGTTGGTGTATGGGCGGAGGCCTGGCGTTGAACCTCGCTCTCAGCGAGCCTACGTTGACGGCCGTCGTCATCAACTATGGACATCTCTCCACCGACCCGGCGGCAATCCAGAAAATTCATGCCGCGATTCTTGGCAACTTTGGCGGGCAGGATCGCGGCATTCCGCCCGAGGATGTGAAGAAGTTCGAGGAAACGCTCAAGAAAGAGGGCAAACAGGCCGACATCAAAATCTATCCCGACGCCGGGCATGCGTTCCAAAATCCGAACAATAAGTCGGGCTACCGAGCAGAAGACACTGCCGACGCATGGCAGCGCACGGTCAACTTCCTGGCTACCACTTTGAAGAAATAATGCAAGCTTATGGCGGTCGGAAGTTCCAGCTTACTTCAACCATCTTGTTACAAGCAGCTAGCGCGAAACGGTTTTCAGCTGTTACCAATTTCCACTTGCCAGAAGTTACTACTCTGGTTACTATGCAGTCCAACTCACGTCGAGCTTTTTAAGATGTAGTGCCGCTTTTTATGAACATCGGCGAGACCATCCGAAACTACCGCTTGCAAAAGGGAATGTCGCAGGGCGATATCGAAAAGCGCACTGGTCTTCTGCGCTGTTACCTCTCGCGAGTGGAAAATGGGCACACCATCCCATCGCTCGACACGCTTGCGAAGATTGCCACGGCCATGGAGTTGCCGTTGTCGCAATTCTTCTCCGACGCGGGCCACACCAACGGATCGAAGGGATTGCCGCAACTCTCCGAGGACGAAGTCCGCTTCCTCAGCCAGATCCGCCGCTATTCCACCAGCCTCAACGACAGCGATCGCAAACTGGTGCTTGCGATGGTGAAGAAGATGGCGTCGAGTGCGGCGCGATAAAGCTGCGAGCTTCGAGCTACGAGCTGCGAGCTAACTCACAAATCTTATATCTCGCGATCGACCTCCGATAATTAAGATTCCTTGCTCGAAGCTCCAAGCCCGTAGCTCGTAGCTGCTTTTTCGTTACTTTCGTCCACTTCCTTTCGTGTCCGCCCGGCATCTGCCCTTCCCCGAAAGCCGTGCCTACACTGGTCTCAGCTGAGGGCGCGCCTTTGACCATCGACGAGGAACTCAACCACCTCGACTCGTTGCTTCGTCGTCTGAAGATCGAGTACGAGGTGTATTTCAATAACCCAGCCAAACGCCCGCCTGCCGACCTGGAATGGAAGGCTGTGGCGTTGATCCGCAAGCACTCCGACGGCGGGCGCCTAAGCTTCAGCCAACGCTTCCGCTACAACGAAATGGCGCAGCGCTATGCCATTTATAGCGACTTGTGGCGCAAGAAAACGCGCATTCGGGAAGAAGGCTACCGCCGTCCGCAGGACGCGCTGTTATCGGTGCAAGGCGTGCGTGCCGAGGGCCAGCAGCCCAAGCACCACAATGTGTATGGGGTAGCCAATGCGGCCGGGGAGCCTCGCGCATTCACGATGGAGTGTTCCGAAAATGCGCCTAAAGAGGACGTGGAGCGCCTCTACAATGCCCTGGTTGCCGCCAAGAAGAAATCTGGGGAAGCCGTGAGCGGCAATCTCGATAGCTTCGCGACATTCGTGAAAAACAAAACCGACCAGATCCGAAAAAAGCACGGCTGCCAGGCCGTGGAATATTCTGTGGAACTGCAAGACGGACAGGTGAAGTTGAAGGCCAAAGCGAAAAGCTAGTCGTTGGTCGTCAGTCGTCGGTCGTCGGCTAAACACCTAATGCCGAAAGCAATTCTTACGTTAACGTAGGACCAGACGCCCTCGTCTCTGCGGCCGGGCGCCAGCCCGGCAGATGGTCGCTTCGATACAATCGGCAACCAATCGTGAATTTCTCGCGAAACCCGAGCCTTACGCGCCCGATGTCGAATACCAGAGCCGCTGAGGCCACATCGTGGCTATCAACCTAGTCACACGAGTTAGCACGATCTGGAAGAATCCCGCGATGCAGCCGCGGAGGCGGAAGCCGAGCTTCGCTCGGCTGGGCAGACGAGGCGTCTGCCCCTACGCGAACTGTCGTAGCGAAAACCTTGCTGACGACTGGCGACTGGCGACTGATGTAAAATTTTCTTTCGCTCTCCGCGTCATCATTCCTTACTCCTGCGAGGTTTTTTCATGTCGAAAATTCAGCGTGCCATTCTTAGTGTGACCGACAAAACCGGGCTGGTAGAGTTTGCCCGCAAGCTGGCCGGCATGGATGTGGAACTTATCTCCACCGGAGGAACCGCGAAGCTGCTGCGCGACGCCGGGATCAAGGTGAAGGACATTTCCGATCTGACCGGCTTTCCGGAGATGCTGGATGGCCGGGTCAAGACGCTGCATCCTAAGGTGCACGGGGGGATCCTGCACCGGCGCGAGAATGCTGCCCACCGTTCGGCGGTCGCCGAGCACGGCATCCAGCCCATCGACATGGTAGTCGTCAACCTGTACGCGTTCGAGAAGACCGCGTCCAAGCCCGGCGTGCCCTTCGACGAACTCGTGGAAAACATCGATATCGGCGGGCCGTCTATGATCCGCTCCGCGGCGAAGAACTTCCAGGATGTCGCGGTCGTGACTTCGCCGGCCGACTACGATGTGTTGGCGCAGGAGATGGCGAACTCCGGCGGGCAGCTTTCCTCAGCAACCAAGTGGCGGCTGGCGCAGAAAGCGTTCGCGACGACGGCGGCGTATGACTCCGCCATCGCATCGACGCTGGAGCGCGTGAATTCGAACGGGCACTTCGAACTTCGGCCCCAGGAAGGATTCCCGTCCACTCTGCGCATGTCCTTTCAGAAAACCATGGACCTGCGCTACGGCGAGAATCCTCACCAGAAGGCGGCCATGTACTCCGATGGGTCCGGCAACGGGGTGGCCAACGGCCACCAACTCCAGGGCAAGGAACTCTCTTACAACAATATTGTGGACATGCAGGCGGCGTGGGATCTGGCCCAGGAATTCGAAGAGCCGGTAGTCGCCATCATCAAGCACACGAATCCGTGTGGCACGGCTACCGGCAAGACCTTGCTCGAAGCTTACAAGAAGGCGCTGGAATGCGATCCCGTCTCTGCTTTCGGAGGTGTCATTGGGGTGAATCGCGTGATTGATGGCGAAACCGCGGAAGAAATGGCTAAGCTGTTTCTGGAAGTCATTGCGGCGCCGGGCTTTGATGACGCTGCCAAAGCCAAGTTTGCGGCGAAAAAGAACCTCCGCCTGGTGCAGGTGGCTCCGTCAGACCAGAAGTGGGTGCTCAAGAATGTTTCGGGGGGCATGCTTCTGCAAGATGCCGATGTACGGCCTCTGACGGAGGCCGATCTGAAAGTAGTGACCAAACGCGCTCCCACTCCGGAAGAGAAGCGGGCGCTGCTATTCGGCTGGAAAGTCTGCAAGCACGTGAAGTCGAACGCGATCTTATATGTGCGCGACGGCCAGACCGTAGGCGTCGGCGCCGGGCAGATGAGCCGGGTCGACTCGTGCAAGATCGGTGCGATGAAGGCGCAGCTTCCGCTCAAAGGCACGGTGGCGGCATCGGACGCGTTTTTTCCATTTCCGGACGGGGTCGAGGAAATCGCCAAGGCCGGATCCACGGCGATCATTCAGCCCGGAGGATCTGTGCGGGACCAGGAAGTGATTGAAGCGGCCGATCGTCACAGCATGGCGATGATTTTTACTGGAGTGCGGCATTTCCGGCACTGATTTTGGAGTATGGCGGATCGCTTTAGCGATGTGCGTCCGACACGCAAGTCCTGACAGACGCGGGAGTTGCGTCGTGCAGAAAACGATGAGAAAGGGATCCGCTGGTCCCTGTCCTTCCGTGGTTACTTCCGCTCGATTGGGAAGGCCCGTTTTCTTTCGCTTCGATTCTTCGGAGAGTACAATTCAAATACACCCACGCGCGGCGGTTCAGCATCTAAATCGCTGAGACTTTGGGATCTAAGGGATTTCATGAAGAGACTTTCTTTTGCCTTTTCGCTGCTTCTGGTGGCCACAGCTGCCAGTTTCGGCCAGTCCTCCACTACCCCAGACACGAAGCAACCGGAATCATCTCCCGTGCGCAAAGTGGACAAGGCAGCTGCCTATTACCACTACACCCTGGCTCATATGTACGAGGAACAGGTAGCGGTATATGGTCGCAGCGATCTGGCCAACAAAGCCATTGAGGAATATCGGGCTGCGATTGAGGCTGACCCAGGGTCCGAGTACCTGACCTCTGGCCTGGCCGAGCTTTATGCCAAGACTGGACGCATCCGCGACGCGGTGCTTGAGGCGCAGGACATCCTCAAGCGGGACCCCAACAATCTCGAGGCACACAAGTTACTGGGCCGGATTTATCTGCGTTCGCTAGGCGATATGCAGTCCGGCAACAGCGGCGGCAGCTCGAATAGCGTGCTGAAGCTGGCGATTGAGCAGTATGAACAGATCATCAAAATCGAGCCCAGCAATGTCGACGATCATCTTCTGCTCGGCCGTCTCTACCGTCTGAATAACGACCTGCAGAAGGCAGAGAGCGAGTTCAAGACCGCGGTGAAGTTGCAGCCCGACTCGGAAGAAGCCGTCACCACACTGGCGTACCTCTACAACGAAGAAGGCGATGCTACCCGGGCGGTGCAGACGCTGAGCGCCGTTCCCGACGCCGGCCGTTCCGCCAAGATGTACTCTGCGCTCGGCTATACCTACGAGCAGCAAAAGCAATACAAGGAAGCCATCAACTCATATCGGCGCGCGATCGAGGTCGATCGCGACAATCTCGACGCGATCCGCGGATTGGCCGAGAACCTGATGAACGACGGCCAGACCGACGCCGCGCTCGAACAGTACAAGATCATCGCCGACGCGAATCCTGAAGACGCACAAACCTACCTGCACATGGCCGAGATTTACCGCAAGAGCGGAAAATTCGACCTCGCCCTCGAGAACCTCAAAAAGGCCGAGAGCATGGTGCAGGACTCGATCGAAGTCCCTTACAACATGGCGGCGGTTTACCAGGCACAGGGACGGTTCGACGAAGCGGTGCAGACGTTACAGGATCTGCTGAAGAAGACCGAGAAGCCGGATAACAGCTACACCCAGGGCGAGCGCAACAATCGCGCCGTGTTCCTGGAGCGGCTGGGCACGGTCTATCGCGACCAGGGCAAGTATCCCGAGGCAGTCGAGGTTTTTCGCAAGATGATCGCGCTCGGGGATGACAATGCCGTCCGCGGGTACCAGCAGGTTATCGACACCTATCGCGAGGCCAAGCAGTGGCAGCAAGCCACCGCGGCAGCGAAAGAAGCGGTCCAGAAGATGCCGGGCGATCGCGGCCTCCAGATGGTGTACGCCGCGCAACTGGCCGACAGCGGACAGACGGACAAAGCTCTCGCCGAAGTGCAGTCCCTGCTGAAAAACAAGCCCGAAGATCGAGATGTCTACATTACGCTCGCCCAGATGAACACTCGCCTGAAGCGCTGGGACGATGCCCAACATGCGCTGGACAAGGCCGAGCAGCTTTCCACCAAGCCGGACGATAAGGAGTATGTCTACTTCCTGCGTGGCTCCACCCTTGAGCGGCAAAAGAAATACGATCAGGCGGAAGAGATGTTCCGCAAGGTGCTGGCGAACGATCCGCAGAATTCGATGACTCTGAATTATCTCGGCTACATGCTTGCCGACCGCGGCGTAAAACTGGAAGAAGCGCTCGGTCTGATCAAGAAAGCCGTCGAATTGGAACCTTCGAACGGCGCATACCTGGATTCACTGGGCTGGGCCTATTTTCGCCTCGGCAAATATGACCAGGCAGAAGAACAGCTGGTAAAGGCTTCGCAGCGCATTGGTACCGATCCTACCGTGCACGATCACCTGGGCGATGTCTACCAGAAAACCGGGCGGTTGAAACTGGCGGTCGCTCACTGGGAGCGTGCCGTCGCAGAGTGGAACAAGACGGTCGCGCCCGAAGTGGACACCGATCTCTTTGCCAGTGTGCAGAAGAAACTCGAATCGGCCAAAGTGAGATTGGCCCGCGAGCAGTCGGAAAAACCTTAGAACAGTCGCTAGTCTCCAGTCTCCAGTCGCCAGTCATCAGCCACTTCGGGTTTGCTGGCGACCGGCGACTGGCGACTACCTCCTTGAAACCTTGAAACCTTGACTTTAGACTTTCCCCATGCTCGCTGATTATGCGGTGCGCGTGGAAAAGTCCCGCGGGCGCCGTCACCCCGAGCCGCAGCATCCCTACCGCAACGACTTTCAGCGCGACCGCGATCGGGTCATTCACGCGCGAGCTTTCCGCCGCCTTGAGGCAAAGACCCAGGTTTTCACGCGACGGCACTCCGACCACTTCCGCAACCGGCTGACGCATACTCTCGAAGTCGCCCAGATCGCGCGCACGGTAGGCGCTGCCCTGGGCCTGAACGTCGACCTGGTGGAGGCGTTGGCGCTGGTGCACGACCTCGGCCACCCACCCTTCGGGCATGCCGGCGAAAAAGCCCTGGACACCGCCATGCGAGCGCGCGGCTTGCATTTCGATCACAACCTGCACGCTTTGCGCATCGTCGAGGACTTTGAGATTCGCTACGCTGCCTTCCGCGGCCTGAACCTCACGTTTGAAGTGCGCGAAGGAATCATCAAGCACTCGCGGGACTATGATCCGGCGAAGTTCCCGGAACTCTCGGAGTATCTGCTCGCGGAGCGGCCTCCGCTCGAGGCGCAACTCATCGACCTGGCGGATGAAATTGCTTATAACACCGCCGATCTCGACGATGGGTTCGAGGCGCGCTTGCTTTCGCTCGACGATATTCGCTCCGGCGTCCCTGTTTTCGAACGCTTCTATCAGGAAGTCGAGCGCATCTATCCGCAGGCTGCCGATAAGCTGAAGTTCAACGAGACCGTCAAGCGCATGCTGGACCGGCTGGTGGGAGACCTGATCCAGAACACGCAACGTCGCATTCAAAATGCAGGCATCCAGAGCCTGGAAGCTGTGCGGGGCCACTCCGAGCGTCTGGCCGCGTTCAGCTCCGAAGTGGAAGAAGAGCGCCGCAAAAACAAACAGTTCCTCTACGAGCACCTCTATTTCAGCCCGTCCTTGTCCGATGAAAAAGATGACGCCGAGATCGTGGTGCGGGCCTTGTTCACCTATTGGATGGAAAGGCCCTCGGCGCTGCCCCATCAGTACCAGGAGAAAGCCCAGGAAGAGCCCCTGGCGCGCATCGTCTGCGACTACATCGCGGGGATGACCGATAACTTCATCTATGAGCAGTACGAGCGATTCTGCACCCGGTGAACAACCCACAAGTGCTATTTGCAGCTTCGTGCTTCCGTATTAGCCTGAATGATTGCAAATACTCAACCACAGTGCTCTCGGGGAGGTTCCGGCATGAGTCGTAGGAAAGGCCATTATTCCGCATTGGCGGCTTATGCCTTGCTGTTCGCGCTCCTCACGACGAGCGCTTGCCTGACCTCGGCGCAAAGCAAGCCGTCGGATGATGAGGCCACGCTCGCCCTTCGTAAGCAGGCTCTGGAACTCTATCGGCAAGGCAAGTTCGTGGATGCGATGCCCTTGCTGGGTCAGCTCTCAATGGCAAGTCCCAATGATTTTGTGCTGAAGGAGCATTGGGCCTATTGCATTCTTGAGTACTCCAAGACCCAGACTGACCCCGAACAGCGGAAAGCGTCACGCGTGAAAGCGCGTTCGCTCGCCATTGAGGCGCAAAAACTGGGTGACGCGGGCGAACTGTTGCAGGTTCTGCTGGCTCTTCCGGAAGACGGTTCTGATCTGAAGTTCTCGGAACGCTCGGACGTCGACCAAGCGATGAAAGCGGCGGAGGCGAATCGCGCCAAGGGCGATCTCGACAAGGCACGCGCAGGTTACCTGCACGTGCTGGAACTCGACCCCAAGAATTACGACGCCACTGTGTATGTCGGCGACGCGTATTTTTCGCAGCACGCCTACGACAGCGCGGGCGAGTGGTTTGCCAAGGCCATCAAACTGGATCCCGACAAAGAGACGGCCTATCGCTATTGGGCCGACGCTTTAGCCGCTTCCGGAAAGAACGACGAAGCGCGCCGGAAGTACATTGAAGCAATCCTCGCGCAGCCTTACACACGCACTCCATGGCTGGCTTTGCGGCAATGGTCCGATCGGGTCAAGCAGCCCTTCCATGCGATCCTTCTGCAGAACCAATCCACGGTGAAGAAGCCCGCAGATCAAACCGTCAAACTGGACGAGCAGCCGTTGAAGGAAGGCAATCCCGAAGCGGCAGGATGGCGCGCCTACGATGCGACCCGGCAAGCCTGGCAACAGGAGAAGTTCAAGAGGGAGTTTCCGCAGGAAGCCGCGTACCGCCGCACGCTGAGAGAAGAATCCGAGGCGCTCGACGCCATGGTCGCCGTGCTCGCGCCCGATGCCGCTTCCCTCAAGAAAGCCGAGAAACTCGACCCCTCGCTGCTGGCCCTCATTCACGTAGACCACGAAGGCCTGCTGGAGCCCTTTGTGCTGCTGAACCGCGCCGACCCCGACATCGCCAAGGACTACCCCGCCTATCGCGCGGCGCACTACGACAAACTCTACCGCTACGTGGATGAGATTCTCTTGCCGAAACCGGATTCTTCGCCCGGCAAATAGAACCAGTAGCGCCGCCGTCTCGGCGGCTTTCGGCACCACAGCCGGCAGGATGCCGGCGCCACACGGCGTCCGCCCCTGCTACGAACGTCGGACCGCCAGGATGTAGCCTCTCCGGCTCTGATACTCGACCTCGGGGGCGTACGGGTCGCGCTCCAGCGCTTCTTCCACGCGAAACCCCGCCGTTCGCAGATATCCCGACATCTCGTTCGTTGTGAACAAGGCCACGTCGAGGCTCACTGGCCGCCCGAAGAGTTCTTCGTGATGACTGTCCTCGGTGCCCAGGTGAAATGTGATCAGAAGGCAGCCGCCCGGCTCGAGCACCCGGCGCAACTCTGCCAGCGCAGGCACGACTCGCTCGCGAGGAATATGAATGATGCAGTAAAACGCGGCAATGCCGCGCAGAGTTTCTGAAGCCAGGCCCAGCGCAAGCATCGAGCTCTGCACGAAGCGAATATCAGGATTGAGGCGGCGGGCTTGCACCAGCATTCCGGCGGAAAGATCGACTCCGAGAACATCGACGCCTCGGTCCCGAAGATAGCGAGCAATTTGCGCAGGACCGCAGCCCAAGTCACAAACCCGGCCGTCGCGGACCTGATCCGCAAAGCGATCGAGCAATTCGCGATCAAACGGCTTGCCGGCCAGTTCGTTGTAGATTTCGTCGGCGTATTCGCGGGCGACCGTGTCGTAGCTTTCGCGGATGTGGCCGCCAAATTCTCGAGCTCGTTTCGAATCATCCACGCTGGACATCGCTTATCCTTGCGGCAACAACCACCAGCCGGGCTTGCGCCCGGCCGCCCAGACGAGGCGTCTGGGCCTACGTGCTCGCGTAGGGGCAGACGCCTCGTCTGCCCAGCCGAGCGAAGCTCGGCTTCGTCACTGTGCTCCAGCCACCGCCATCACTACATCGTAGAGAATCCGCGGGCCGCGCCGTACTTCCTCAACCCGTATCCGTTCATCATTGCCGTGCTCGCTGCTGCCCTCCGCGTCAGTTGCGGTGTAGGGAGTGAATCCGTAGGCATCGATACCCAGCGGCCGGTAGCGCTGGTTCTCTGTGTATCCGCTGGTGAGACGCGGCACTACCGGCACGTCTCGAAAATACTGGCCTGAGACCTGCCGGATGGCTTCGTAAAGCGCCGTATTGGTGGGCGAATAGTTCGCCTCGCGAAATCGACCAGGCACGGGTTCGACGGTAACTTCGGGGTCGTTGACGACTCGGCGGATGGTTTCCAGGAACCGCTGCCCATCTTCCCCAGGCAGCAGCCGCACGTCGAGACTGGCCCAGGCTTCCGCCGGAATCACGTTGGTTTGTTCCGACCCGCCCATCATGGTGAGTGAGATCGTATTGCGGACCAGAAAGTTCAGGGATTCGTCGTGATCGACCTGCTGTTGGAAAGCCGGGTCCCGCAAGGCTTGCCGAAGGTTTCGGAACTTCTTCGCCCGCTCCGGCGTTTCATACGGCGCCATCTCGCGCAAAGATTCTTCCACCACCGGCAGCAACTTATAGGGAGTGCGATACGCGAGGATGCGGTCAAGTGCCCTTACCAGGCGATTGGGAGCGGAATCAGGGATCGGCCGTGACCCGTGACCCGGACGTCCGTGTGCCACGACGTGCAACCAGTAGGGGATCTTTTCGCCCACATCGACTCCGATGTAGCGCACCTTGCCGTCTTGCTGGAGATTCTCTCCGCCTTCGTTAATGAGGAACTCGGCGTTCTCGAGCAGGTCCTGATGGTTGGCAATCATCCAATCGGATCCGGAGCCATCCGCCTCCTCATCGCTCACCGCGAGAAAAATCACGTCGCGATCGAGCACCACCGTTTCGCGCTTCAATGCGACCATCACCACCAGCTGAGCGATGCCTTCGTTCTTCATGTCCTGGGCGCCGCGGCCATAAATGGAGCCGTCGAGCATTTGGCCGCTAAAAGGCGGCACTCTCCAGTGAGAAGCATCGCTGGTGACGACGTCCATGTGGTTCAGAAGCATAATCGGACGTTTTGAACTCGTCCCGGTATGCGGGATTCGCGCCCAGAAATCAGCGCGGCCCGGTTGGTACTCGAAAACCCGGTTCTCGATTCCTTCGTTGTCGAGAATCTTTTTGAAGAAGTTGGCAGCCTGCAGTTCGTTGCCGGGCGGGTTCGTCGTGTCGATGCGCAGGTATTGCTGGAGCCACTCAACGGCAAGATCGGAGTAGTGGGAAAGATGGTCCGGCGGCACCCGGGACGAGGCGAGGGGAGCGGAAGGCGTGGTGGGGCCAGCGTATCCGGGTGGAGTCTCGACCAGGGTAATTCCGAGGGTAATCGCCAGAAGGGCAGTGATACTCAAAGTGCAAGATTGTTGCACATGGGCTTGTAACATCCGTCGTTTCTCCCTGAGTTTTCCGGAAGTTACCAGGGGTCTCTCCAAGTAGTTTTTATAGCAAATTCTGCCAAAATTACTCTGCGCTGGCTTTCTGCGCCCCGGTGCTGCGAAAGCGCGATAAAATGTAGTTGAGTCTCAAGGCTTTAGCGTAGCCTAGCGGCTTGGGGTTTGGCACGCTACCTGTAAACAAGCATAAACGAGCGCTGCGGAACTAGCGGCGCGTATTCAGTAGAAATTCAGTGCATACGTTGCGTCAGCGTATGCCGGCAAAGCAACCTTTTGCTCTAGTTCACCCGTTAGGGGACGCACTAAAAATCACGCAACACGCTCTCAGGCGTGCTGGAGTGGAGCCCGAAACGCTCCCCCAATCGGAGGAAGTTCAATATGAAAAAAAGCATCATTGCAGTGCTTGTGGCCTTAGCCCTTGCCGTCCCGGCATTCGCCCAACAAACCAATTCGACCTCGCAGGGCACGACCCAGGCTGCGCCCGCGCCTACCAAGGCCGACGCCGCCACCGGTAAGGATCCTTTGCAGCCGGATACCCACGAGGGATTCTGGGGCAAGCTGAATCCGTTTGCCCGCAAAAAATATGTGCAGCGCCAGACCTCGCCGATCCGCGACCGTGTGAACGAGCTCGATGAACTCACGGCCGCGAATGGCAAGATGATCAAGGACGTTGACTCGCGCGCCCAGCAGGGCATCCAGCTGGCGTCCAACAAGGCGAACGAAGCCGACCAGCACGCAATTGACGCCGGTAATCGCGCCAGCGCCGCCCAGCAGACCGCGACCCAGGCGACCACTCGCCTGACCACCGTGGAGCAGGTGGTTGGCAACATCGACCAGTACACGCCGTCGACCCAGACCGAAATTCGCTTCAAGCCCGGCCAGAGCGTGCTGAGCAAGGCCGCCAAGGATGCGCTGGACGAAATGGCGACCCCGCTGAAGAGCCAGCGCGGCTACATCGTCGAAGTGCAGGGCTTCTCCTCCGGCAAGGGTCAGACCGCGATCCAGAACTCGCAGAAGATGGCCGAGTCCGTGGTTCGCTATCTCGTCCTGAACCATGACATCCCGGTCTATCGCATTTACCTCGTTGGCATGGGCAATGCTCCGACGCAGGCCACGACTACCGGTGATGGCAAGACCAAGCGCACGAATGGCGGGCGCGTGGAAATCAGCCTCCTCAAGAACAATCTGGATCAGCTGGCATCCGGCAGCAGCGCGGCTCCCGCCAGCCAGGGCCAGCAGCAAGAGCCTCCGAAATAACTTCGTCACCTGACGGGACTCGCTCTCGTCTTCTCTCCTCAAAGAGCCCCTCGTGAAAACGAGGGGCTTTTTGTTTTGGTGCCCCAGGTTCGCGTCCGTTCTTTGGACGCTAACCTGGGTCTTCGCGGCCAAGCTTGTCGCCCGCCTCAAGCCCCGTAGCGGCGAAATTCGCGTAGGGGCAGACGCCTCGTTTGCTCAGCCGAGCGTAGCTCGGCTTAAGAGCCCTCCACGGGAGCTTGTGTGACTAGGTCTTATACCAAGGATTACGCCGGGCTGGCGCCCGGCCGCCCAGACGAGGGCATCTCCACCCCATCAAGCCAAAAACGGGCTTGATGGGGACCCCGGCGTCTGGGCCTACGTGCCTATCACTCGAGTCGCCATCGGACAATTTCGGACCTCATGCCGTTCCCGCGCTTGCTTTTCTCAGTTCGAAAATACAATCTATTCTCACGGAGATTCCATGGAAACGCTCTACTACTCGCAAATGAATTCGCTGATCGGCCCACTGAATCTTGCTGTGTCGGCGAAGGGACTCCTCGGCCTCGAATTCGATCGCAACAACTTCCCGCCAAAGAAAACGAAATACGGCTGGGAGGAGTCTGCCAAAGCGATCAAGCCGTTCACACGCGAGCTCGAAGAGTATTTTGCGGGTAAGCGTCGCGAGTTCACTTTCTCCCTTGACCTGCGCGGCACCGAATTTCAGGTGAAGTGCTGGCGGGCCCTGCTCGCCATCCCCTACGGCGAGACGCGCAGCTATGCCGACATCGCGCGCGCGGTTCGCAAGCCGCAAGCCTTTCGCGCGGTGGGTATGGCCAATAACCGGAACCCCATCGCGATCGTAGTGCCGTGCCATCGCGTCATTGCTTCGGACGGTACGTTGTGCGGCTATGGCGGCGGTCTCGATGTGAAGCGAAAGCTGCTTGAACTCGAAGGTGCGCTAACGGGAATACTGGCCGCATAAACATTCCTTGAACTTTGCTCGCAAGCAGCCTAGATTTGTGACCACTGCTTGGGTCGTGCTTCATCGGAAAACATAAGAGGATAGGAAGCCATGTTGCCGCGTGTCGAATACTCGGTAACTGCGCCGGCTTCTCCGGAGGAGGTGTGGTTAGCCTTCTCCGACCTGAGCCGGCTGCTTGGTCGCGGGATCTATTCCGAAGCGGTCTGGACCGAAGGCCCGCCGTGGCAAGTGGGCAGCCGCTTGCGCTATGTTGTGCTGCATCCGCTGAAGGCAACCGTGTCGGCAGTTGTCTCGCTCAGCGAGCCACCCCTCAAAGTCGGCTTGATCAACCATGCGCTCGGCATCACTGCACAGCAACTGGTCACGTTTTCCCGAGTAAAGTCGGATACCACGCGAGTCATCATGACCATGGATTTCGTCGGCGAATCCATGGCGCCGACCCCCATTGATGTCGGAGCTGCTCTCCGCTTCTACACCCACGATGCTCTCGACACCATGCTGGACCGGCTGAAAGAGAACCTGAAAACGCACTGAATCGCAGCTTTAGCCTTTGGCTCTTAGCCTGCCCCCCGGGTTCAAGCTAACGGCTAAAAGCTTCCGCGGGTCGCGGCAAGCTCGGAAGGAACCCAGAGTCCAGCCGAGGACGGCCTTCAAAGAGTCCGCTAAAGCATGGCGCCGGTCTCAAGCCCGAGAATGTTGAGGGCAATCTCCAGCTTGTGAATCGCCTGCCCGATCTCGGGGTGCTCCCCGACCTTGGCCTCGAGCGCCTTCAGAAGGGCATGAGCTCCCGCCACCTGCTGGGCTGCGTCTCCCGAGCCAGAGTTCGGTTTGGCATCCTTTTGCGATTGCATAACCTGCACCTCACATGAAAAGCCGGGCCTCCCCGCTACGAGGCGAGAAGTCGTATCTGCAAGGTCATTGTAATCCGTGCCCGGGCGCGGAAGCAGTGATCCTCGGGTCGCGAACTTTCGGCCCGTTTGAGACGAGGCCGATGACCTTTCCCGCTTATAACAGTCTCAGACGGTGCGGGGGATCACATTGTGGATAGCCGTGTCCGGGTTACAATATTCATCCGTAAGGCTAAGAGAGCTCTGATTTTAGAGCCTGTTCCAAACAGATCGTCGGAGTAAATCCCTAATGCAGGCCTCGTGGTCACGTATTCGGCCTCTGCTCGTCGCCGTAGTATTCGCCGGAGCACTCGTTCCAATCGGGTGCAGCAATATCAAAAGTCAGACCGCTGCGGCCTCGGGCCGGCCTCCTGCTCCCGTCGTGGTGGCCACCTCCGAGCAAAGAGACGTCCCCATCCAAGTCAGCGCCATCGGCAATGTAGAGGCTTACCAGACCGTTCAGATCCGGTCACAGGTCAATGGTGAGATTCAAGAGATCCTGTTCAAGGAAGGCGAAGACGTTCGCCAAGGCCAATTGCTGGTCCGGCTGGATAAGCGTCCGTTCCAGGCGGACCTGGACAAAGCCGTTGGCCAGCAGAAGCGCGATGAGGCGCAGGCGGTGAACTCTCGGTTGCAAGCGGAGCGCTACAGCGCTCTCGAGAAACAGGGCGTTGTCTCGCGCGAGCAGGCGGATCAGATCCGCACGCAAGCCAAGGCGGATGCCTCGGTGGTGGAAGCCGACAAGGCTGCGGTGGAAGCCGCCCGCGTGCAGTTCCAGTACACCGACATCTTCGCGCCGATGGATTCGCGCACCGGCAATTTGATGATGAATCGGGGCAACCTGATTAAAGCCAACGACACACCCTACCTGGTGCAACTCAACCAGATCAGCCCGATTTACGTGACCTTCACTGTGCCCGAATCGGTTCTGGGCCAGGTGCGACAGTACTCGCTCAGCCGCAAGCTCGCCGTATTCGCCTATCCCAAGGGAGAGACCGGCAAGCCCGCCGAAGGGTATCTGTCGTTCATCGACAACGGCGTCGACACCAGCACCGGTACGGTGAAGTTAAAGGCAACCTTCCTCAACAAGGATCGCCGACTGTGGCCGGGTGAGTTTGTGGACGCGGTCCTGCAATTATCGGTACAGAAGAACGCGATTGTGGTACCCACCAAGGCGGTGCAGACCGGTCAGCAGGGCGAGTATGTGTATGTTGTGACAGCTCAGGACACGGCCGAATCGCGTCCCGTGAAAACTTCCGGCACTTACCAGGACTTAACCGTGGTCTCAACCGGATTGAAACCGGGTGAGCGGGTGATCGTCGGGGGACACCTGCGGGTGGCCCCGAATGCAAAAGTAGTTGTGCAGGGTGCGGCGGCCAGCACGCAGCCCGATCCCTCTGCCCGGACCACTTCGGGCGGAGGCAGCCTGTGACCGACCTCTTCATCGGGCGTCCCATCATGACCACGCTGGTCATGGCGGCGATCCTGGTGTTTGGAATCTTCGCTTACCAGTTGCTGCCGGTGAGCGACCTTCCCAACGTCGATTTTCCGACCATCCTGGTGAGCGCGTCTCTGCCCGGAGCGAGCCCGGATACGATGGCGTCTTCGGTCGCAACTCCGCTGGAGAAACAGTTCTCGACCATCGCCGGCATCGACTCGATGACGTCGACCAACTCGCTCGGATCGACGAACATCACGGTGCAGTTCAACCTGAGCCGCAATCTGGATGGCGCCGCTCTGGACATACAGGCCGCAATCACCGCAGCCGGCGGACAACTTCCTCCGCAGATGCCCACGCCGCCCACGTTCCAAAAGGTGAATCCCGCCGATTCACCCATCCTGTACCTGGCGCTCAGCTCACCCACGATGAAGCTCTCGGACGTTGACGAGGCCGCCGAGACCACCATTGCCCAGAACATCTCCATGGTGAACGGCGTCGCGCAGGTGCAGGTCTACGGCTCGCAAAAGTACGCCATGCGGGCGCAACTCGACCCGAGCGCCCTGGCTTCGCGCCAGGTCGGCATCGATGAAGTCGAAGCCGCCCTGCAATCCGGGAACACGAATCTTCCCACGGGCACGCTTTACGGCCAGAATCGCACCTTCACGATCTTGTCGAACGGGCAACGCATGAACGCGCTGCAGTTCGCGCCCATGATCGTTGCTTACCGCAACGGGCGGCCAGTCCGGCTGAACGAACTAGGCCGCGTGATCGACAGCGTGCAGAACGACAAGACGGCCAGCTGGTTCAACGGCGTGCGCGCCATCGTGCTGGCCATTCAGAAGCAGCCCGGCACCAACACCGTCGCCGTAGTGGACAGCATCAAGAAGCTGCTGCCCCGGCTGGAAGAGCACATCCCTGCGGCCGTCCGCATTGACACGCTGTATGACCGGTCGGTCTCGATCCGATCTTCGGTCGATGACGTCAAATTCACGCTGCTGCTGACCATCGCCCTGGTCATTCTCGTCATCTTCATTTTTCTGAGAAACGTCTCGGCGACGATCATTCCGTCGCTCGCCCTGCCGATGTCGATCATCGGAACTTTCTCAGTGATGTACCTGCTGGGCTACAGCCTCGACAATCTTTCGCTGATGGCGCTGACGTTGTCGGTCGGATTCGTGGTCGACGATGCCATCGTCATGCTCGAGAACATCGTGCGCCATCGGGAGATGGGAAAAACGCAACTGCAGGCGGCACGCGAAGGCGCGCGCGAAATCGGCTTCACCATCCTCTCCATGACACTTTCGTTGGCGGCCGTGTTCATTCCTCTGCTGTTCATGGGAGGAATTATCGGGCGCCTGCTGCACGAATTCGCGGTCACGATCGGCGCCGCGATTCTGGTCTCCGGATTTGTCTCGCTCACGCTCACCCCCATGCTGTGCAGCCGCTTTCTGGGTCATCAGGAGAGCGCGCAACACGGAAGGCTCTTCAATCTCAGCGAGCGCGCATTCAATGCGTGGCTGCGCGGGTACGACCGCAGCCTTCGGGGCGTGCTCCGGCACAAGTTCGTGACCCTGTTGATCTCATTCGTGGTGATCGGGCTCACGTTCTACCTGTACTCGATCTCGAAGACCGGCTTCATTCCCGACGAAGATCAGAACCTGGCATTCGCGTTTACCGAAGCGCAGCAAGGCATTGCGTTTCAGGACATGATGCAGCTGCAGCAAAGAGTGGCCGACGTGGTGCGCCATGATCCCAATGTCGTGAATACGATGTCGGCCATCGGGAACCCCATCAACCAGGGCCGAATCTTCTTCCGGCTGAAAAACCGGAAAGATCGCGTGAATCACATGACTGCGACCGACGTGATCCAGTCGTTGCGGCCAAAGGTCTCGCAGATCCCTGGCTTGAATGTGTTCATCCAGATTCCGCCGACCATCCGCATCGGCGGCTCGCTGACCAAGTCGCAATACCAGTACACGCTGCAGACGCCGGATACGAATGAGCTCTATGAGGCGGCGCCCAAGCTCGAGGCCGCACTGCGCGGGCTTCCGGAATTGCAGGACGTGACCAGCGATCTGCAGGTGAAGAATCCGCAACTCACCGTGGAAGTCGATCACGACAAGGCGTACGCGCTGGGATTGAGTCCCAACCAGGTCTCGGACGCGCTTTATTCGGCGTACGGAACGCGCCAGATCAGCACAATCTATGCGCCGAACAACGAGTACTACGTGATTGTCGAGCTGCTGCCGGAATACCAGGCCAATCCGGACAAACTTTCACTGCTTTACGTTCGTTCAAATACTGGAAAGCTGGTGCCGCTCAGTACTGTCGCCCGGCTTGTGCCGTCGGTGGGCCCGCTCACGGTGAACCACCTGGGCCAGTTGCCGGCGGTCACGCTGAGCTTCAATCTGAAGCCGGGAACCGCGCTGGGCGACGCTACCCGCCTAGTCGAACAAAAAGCCAACGCGATTCTTCCCGGCGACATTCAAGGCACATTTCAGGGCACAGCCCAGGCATTCCAGAATTCTTTCACAGGCATGGGGCTGCTTCTGCTGGCGGCGATCCTGGTCATCTACATCATTCTCGGAATTCTGTATGAGAGCTTCATTCATCCCCTGACAATTCTGTCCGGCCTACCGTCCGCCGGCGTGGGCGCGCTGCTGACCCTGATCCTCTTCCATCAGGAACTGAATCTGTACTCGTTCGTCGGAGTCATCATGCTGATCGGCATCGTGAAGAAGAATGCCATCATGATGATTGATTTCGCCCTCGAAGCAGAACGCAACGAAGGCAAGTCGCCCGAA
>QIAH01000066.1 GCA_003225465.1 Acidobacteriota bacterium
TCTAATTCTTGAAATTAACTTTCAGTGTGTTTCAGAAGTTGGCGCTCCGACAGGTGGCGTGCCGGCGAATTGCCTTGCGAAAGCAAATGGCCATGACCAGACTGCCACCCAGGAGGAGAACAACATCTCCTACGCTAAACAGGCCGAGCCGAGCTTGGTCAGCCAGCAAGGCCAATCGAGTGTGTGCGGTGGCCGCCTGCCACATCGGGCTGACTGGGCGCAGAGTTGATGGCATTCCGACCACGGGCATGGTTCCGGCATTGGCGTCGGTCACGAGTGCGTTCATCGCCAGGCCGCAGATCATCATGACAACACCGGCGCGCGCCCAGGGGGATCGAATGGAACGAACGACGAGCCAGAGAATTGCGCAACATTCACAAAGCCAGATGAGAGGATATTGGGACCAAGCTAACTGGTGCGCCGCCGACAGGAAATGCATTCTTACGTCTCCGCAATGGCCAGATCTGGTGAAAGCAGAAGCAAGCGCTGTGCCAAACCTGTGGAAGGGTCAAGTGTCGAGGTTCCAATCAGATGTGCGGACACTGCCGGACGAGGAGAAAAACTTTCGCCAGGGCGAGGATCAACCTGGTTCACTTCGAGGGAAAAATGAAAGTTTTGCGGGCGAGGTCAACTGAGTCGCCCTGGGCAGATGGCGATCATCCCTACGGGTGCAACATCCGCTCCGATATACTTAACCGTTATCAACTTCGGGATTCGCCTTCAAATGCTTAGGTTTGAGATCGGCTGGCTGCGATTTAGCGGAATTCCTATGAGGCGCACTGGATGAATTGGTCTGAACAGGTGGTACTGGTCACCGGGGGCACGGGGTCGTTTGGGCAGAAGTTTGCGGAGATCATGCTGCGGGAGTATCGGCCTCCAAGGCTAGTGATCTTCAGCCGGGATGAAATGAAGCAGCATGAAATGCGTGCGGGCGGCTTCGAGGATCCTAGCTTGCGCTACCTCATTGGAGATGTGCGGGATCCCGCCCGGTTGGAACGGGCACTGGCGGGAGTGACGATCGCCGTTCACGCGGCCGCCCTGAAACAGGTGCCCGCTTGCGAGTCGAACCCGTTTGAGGCGATTCAGACCAACATCATGGGCGCCCGCAATGTGATCGACGGGGCCATCAACCAGGGCGTCAGCCGGATTCTTGCCTTGAGCACCGATAAGGCCGTCCATCCTATCAATGTTTACGGCGCCACAAAACTTTGCGCCGAGAAGATGTTTGTGCAGGCAAATGCCTACTCCGGCACCCAGGGTACCCATTTTTCGTGCGCCCGTTACGGCAATGTTGCGGAAAGCAGGGGTGGAGTGATCCCTGTATTTCTCGAGCAGCGCAAACGCGGGAAAATCACGATCACCGATCCCCGCATGACGCGCTTCTGGATCACGCTCGACCAGGGCGTGAGATTCGTCATTCACTGCCTGGAGGAAATGCAGGGCGGCGAGATTTTTGTCCCCAAGATTCCCAGCATGAGAATGATGGACGTCGCGACCTGCATGGCTTCCGGGTCCGAGATCGAGACCATTGGGATCCGGCCGGGCGAGAAGCTTCACGAAGTCCTCGTATCGGACGACGAAGCGCGGCACACCTTAGAGCTGGAAAGTATGTACGTGATTCAGCCTTTGCATCCATGGTGGAAGAGTGAAAACCTGATAAACGGGAGAGCGTTGCCGGAGGGTTTCCGCTATGCGAGCGATACCAACTCGGAGTGGCTCACCAAGCTGCAACTGCAGGAATTGATTGCCTCCTTAGAACCGGACAATTCTACGATCCCGGTATAACCGCGCGAACCACATGTGCGCGACGCCTCCAAGCCAGGAACTGCTCGCCCTCGATGGGGGAATCCCGGTTCGCAAGGCGCTCCTCCCCTACGGCCGGCAGTCGATTGATGAGGATGACATCCAGGCGGTGGTGGAGGTCCTGCGGTCTGCCTGGCTTACTGGCGGGCCGAAAGTCGGTGAATTCGAGCAGGCATTTGCGTCGAGGGTGGGCGCAAAGTATGCCGTCTCCTTCAGTTCGGGAACAGCGGCCTTGCATGGGGCCGTCTTTGCAGCCGGCTTAAAGCGCGGAGACGAAGCAGTCACGTCGCCGCTGACTTTCGTGGCGACCGCGAACTGCGTACTCTATCAGGGCGCGAAACCGGTCTTTGCGGATGTCAGCTGCGAAACGCTCAATATCGATCCGGAAATTGTAGCCGCGAAAATCACTCCGAAAACACGCGCCATCCTGCCAGTGGCGTACGCAGGACACCCCGCAGATCTGGACGCTCTTCTCGGCTTGGCTGATAAGAATGGCCTCACCGTTATCGAGGATGCTTGCCATGCCCTGGGCGCCGAATACCGCGGGCGCCGCACGGGGAGTATCTCGCACATGTCGGTTTTCAGTTTCCACCCGGTAAAGCACATTGCTACGGGAGAGGGCGGCATGGTGACGACGGATCGCGCGGATTTCGCGGAATCGCTGCGCAGGTTCCGGAATCACGGCCTGTCGACCGATGCACGCCAACGGAATGCCTCGGGTGCGTGGCAGTATGAGATGGTGCTCCTGGGCTTCAACTATCGTCTGACGGACGTGGCGTGTGCGCTCGGGCTTTCCCAGCTCAAGAAGCTCGGAAATTGCGGCAAGATACACGGCTGCGTTCAGGTGTGTTCCTGGGATCGTTCCTCCAAGCCAGCGGGACGATGTTAAAAGCGCGTGGCACTTGTACCCGATCCGGGTAGACGCGGGCATGCTGCGCGCAGATCGCGGCCAGGTGTTGCGGGCGCTGCGATCGGAGAACATCGGTGTAAACGTGCACTACCTTCCGGTGCATTTGCATCGGTACTATCGCGACCGTTTCGGATACAAGGCCGGGGAATATCCGGTGGCCGAACGCGCGTACGAACAATTGATCAGTTTGCCAATGTTTCACGGTATGAGCGAACAGGATGTGGAAGATGTGATCTCAGCAGTCCGAAAAGTGGCGACTCATTATTCGCATGACATCCGAGGAGAGATGGCAGGCCGCTCGGACAGGTCTTAAAAATTTTAAAGCTGGAATGCGAGCAGGTTCGCGAAGAATGACTGTGCCGAGAACCCTGTTGTTTCGATGTGATGCCAGCATTGCGATGGGCACGGGCCATGCGATGCGGTGTCTGGCGCTGGCCCAAGCGTGGCAGGATGCGGGTGGGAAGGTTACATTCGCGATGGCCGAGGCAACGCCCTCGATTGAAGCACGCGTGCGGATGGAGGGCGCCGATGTCGTGCGTTTGCCGGGCCTGCCCGGAAGTATGGAGGACTCGGGCCGAATGTGCGACCTGGCCCACAAAGAAAAAGCCGAGTGGGCCGTGGTGGATGGATACCAGTTCGATTCCGCGTACCAGTCGGCGGTCAGAGATGCCGGCCTGAAATTGCTTTTGATCGATGATCACGGAGCGGCGCCTCCGTATTCGGCCGATCTCGTGTTGAATCAAAATGTACACGCCAAAGAAGATCTTTACCGGGAACGCGCGCCGGATACGCGGCTCCTCCTGGGCCCACGCTACATCCTGTTGCGGCGTGAGTTTGCATTCTGGCGGAACCGAACATTTGAGATTGCTCCGCGAGCGCGCCGGATTCTGGTAAGCATGGGCGGCAGCGATCCGGAGAATGTCACCGAGCAGATCCTGAAGATTCTTCTCTCTGAGTCGGACTTGGAATTGACGGTTGTCGTGGGCGGCAGCAGTCCTCACCTGGCGAATATTGGACGGCTGGTAGAGGAGGCGAATTGTCCGATACGGCTGTTGAAAGACGTATCGGACATGCCGGCACTGATGGTCTGGGCAGACCTCGTAGTTGCGGGTGCCGGAACAACGAGCTGGGAGTTGTGCATGATGGGTTCGCCGGCCTTGCTGTGTGTACTGGCTCCTAACCAGGAAAAGATAGCAGGCGAACTGGCACGGCTCGGTGCCGCCGTCAACCTTGGTTACGCTGGCAGGATTCCGGCCCACAAGATAGGGAAGGTCCTGTGCGACCTTTTGCCGACGCCAGCCAGGCGGGAGAAGATGTCTGCCCGAGGCCGAGAGCTAGTGGACGGGCATGGCGCTGAGCGGGTTCTGGCATTCCTATGGGGAGATTTAGTTCTACGCCGAACCATTGAATCGGACTGCCGGCCCTGCTGGGAGTGGAGGAATGATCCGGCAGCATACGCGGTGTCGCAGGAGGGAGTCGCGCAATCTCACGTTTCGCCAAGAGCGCGAAACGTGGGGAACCCGGCGGCGTATGCGGTGTCGTTTCCCAGAGAAGCCGTCGCGTGGGAACGGTACATGGAATGGTTTCGTGCGCGACTGGCAGACCCGCAGTCGATCCTCTACACGGCCATGAATCGCCGGGGCGATCCGATGGGCATGGTGCACTGCCAGTTGGACGGAACGCGTGCAGTCCTATCCATCAACGTGGGATCGGCCTTTCGCGGAAAGGGCAACGGGCGCAAGATTGTATTGCTCGCCATCGAGGAACTCTTTCGAACTTCCGGGGTCCGGACGATCGATGCTTTTGTAAGGATTTCGAATCGACCCTCCATACGGCTCTTTGAGCGAGCCGGATTTCGCAAGGTGGGCATCGAAACCGTCCTGGGCGAACAAGCTATCCGTTACGTGCTCCATAAGAGCGTTGGCATGTAACATGCGGCTGGCCTACAATGCCACCCCAGACCTAGAGAATCGCTAGCATCCGGGAGCAGTTTTTAATGTCTGCAGGCGCGACCGCTAGTCAGGAAAATCTCCTCCAACAACCAGGTAAAGCTGCTGGGCCTTGCGCAATGGTGATCTTCGGCGCGTCGGGTGATCTGACCA
This sequence comes from Acidobacteriota bacterium, assembly GCA_003225465.1. GTDB lineage: Bacteria > Acidobacteriota > Terriglobia > Terriglobales > Acidobacteriaceae > Gp1-AA133. The sequence goes on from QIAH01000066.1 coordinate 4,816, forward strand.
AGCGCAAGCTCGTGCCCGCGCTTTTCAATCTTGCCAAAGCAAATCTGCTTCCCAAGAACTTCATAGTCGTCGGGGTTGCCCACGACGAATTAACTCAGGAACAGTTTCGTGATCAGGCGACGCAGTTCCTGGCAACAGCGGATCGGAACACCGAGGCCTCGGATTGGTTTGGACAGCGATTCCTCTACGAGCGTGGTTCTTTCGCGGACGCGTCTACATTCTCACTCCTGGTGGACCGCCTCAAGAAGGTGGATGAGGAATTCAAGACTGGTGGTAATTACCTTTTCTATCTGGCCACCGCACCCAGATTCTTTGCACAAATTGTCCAGCAACTGGGGGCAGCCGGGCTCTCCAATGAGGAGCAGGGACGCTGGCGGCGAGTGGTGATCGAGAAACCTTTCGGGAGCGATCTGGAATCGGCCCAGACCCTAAATCGGCAGATTAAAAGTGTGCTGGCCGAACGCCAGATCTATCGCATTGACCATTATCTCGGCAAAGAGACGGTACAAAATATCCTGGTCTTTCGATTCGACAATGCCATTTTTGAGCCAATCTGGAACCGTCGCTATATCGATCATGTTCAGATCACTAACGCGGAAACTGTCGGGGTGGAACAGCGCGGGGGATACTTTGACAATGCCGGGACACTGCGGGACATGGTTCCGAATCACGTGATGCAGCTGCTGAGTCTCACCGCCATGGAGGCGCCGGTATCTTTTCAAGCCGACGCTGTTCGCAATGAGCAAGCCAAGGTGCTGCATGCCATCCAGCCGCTAGATTCGGAAGAAGTGCTGCACGTCACCGTGCGAGGTCAGTATGGCGAAGGTCTGATTGCTGATCAAAAAGTCCCCGCCTACCGGGCCGAACCGGGAGTTTCGCCGGAATCGAGGACCGAGACTTTTGCCGCTTTGAAGCTGAACATCGATAACTGGCGATGGGCCGGGGTTCCGTTTTACCTGCGAACGGGCAAGCGGATGGCCGAACGTCATACGGAAATCACGATTCACTTTAAGCGGACACCGTTCGCGATTTTCCAGCACGCCCCGGTTCGTAAGCTGCACGCCAACCAGTTGGTGATCCAGATTCAGCCGGCGGAGGCGATCTCGCTGAGTTTTGGCGCCAAGATCCCCGGGCCGGTCCTGCGTGTGGGATCGGTGGACATGAGTTTCGAGTACACGAAGTACTTCAAGGCGGAGGCGTATACCGGCTACGAGGTCCTGCTTTACGACTGCATGATTGGGGATCCCACGCTTTTTCAGCGCGCGGATATGGTGGAAGCCGGCTGGCGTGTGGTGGACCCGATTCTGGACGTCTGGAAAGTTTTACCGCCGCGCCGGTTTCCCAATTATGCCGCCGGTTCGTGGGGACCGAAAGAAGCGGACGAATTGCTGGCGCGCGATGAGCGTGAATGGAGGAAGATAGAACCATGATCCTCGCAGGAGAGATCGGCGCAACGCGGACCCGGCTCGCCGCATTTGACAGCGACGGCAACACTCTTAATAAGGTAGTCGAGAAAATCTACATGAGCCAGCAAGAGACTGGCTTGCCCGACATCATTTCGAACTTTGTGAAATCGGAAGGGATCCCGGTGCACAGCGCGTGCTTTGGCGTGGCCGGACCGGTTCGCGGGGGAAGAAGCAAGATCTCCAACCTGGCATGGACGATCGATTCGGCGGAACTCGCCACTATGCTCAAGCTCAAGTCCGTCGGACTGATTAACGATCTCGAAGCCTTCGCCTACGGCATTGATGGTCTCGAATCCAAGGATTTCGTGATCCTGAGTGCAGGCTCGGAAGATGCGATCGGAAATCGAGCGGTGATTTCGGCGCGAACGGGGCTGGGTGTCGCCGGACTTTATTGGGATGGTTTCCGCCATCATCCGTTCGCGTGCGAGGGTGGTCACAGCAGTTTCTCTCCCGGCAATGAGATGGAAATCGAGCTATTGCAGTATCTGCACAAAAAGTACGGGCGAGTGAGTTGCGAACGTGTGCTGTCGGGTCCCGGCATCAAGAACATCTACGACTTTCTGCGCGATACAAAGAAGGCTGAGGAGCCCGACTGGCTGAAAGAGCAACTCGGCACCTCCCACGATGCTCCGGCGCTGATTTCGCAGTTGGCGCTCGAGAACAAGGCCGCCGTTTGTGAGCAGGCTCTATCGATCTTTGTGGGCATCTACGGATCGCAGACTGGCGATTGCGCTTTGAATTTTATGTCCACCGGCGGCATTTTCATCGGAGGCAGTATTGCGGCAAAAATCGTGCCCCGGATGAAAGACCCGATCTTCATGCAATCGTTCCTGGACAAAGGGCGCATGCGAGGATTGCTTCAGGACATGCCTGTGAAGATTGTGCTGAACGATGACTCCGGAATACTTGGAGCGGCCCGCTATACGCTGATTCGGAAAGCGTTTAAAACTTAAATGGCTTGCCACCTCAAGGGTCCTTGCTGCGTAAAGTAACAAAGAATCAACGCAGGCGCCAAGCACCCGCAAGCCGAGCTTCGCTCGGCTGGACAGACGAGGCGTCTGTCCCTACGCGAGCTTGTTCGGGACGGTATGCTACGCGTTTTGTTTTGCTGCTGGTGCAGTTTCACGCACAGAAAATTTCCACAGGTTCTCCTGTTCCATCTCGGAAGGGTAGTCTCGCCAACCAAGGGGATTGAGAATTCTCATAACGCCCGCTGGTTATGTCCACCACACGCTGAAGGGAACTCCTCTCGTGTGCGAAAATCCATACACAACGCGCAGATGCCCAGAAGTAACCGTTGCGCGAGAAGAACGCGATTGACGCAAAAGGGCCTTTCGGACTACCATCACGCGAGGTTAACCCCTAAAGCGCGGAAGGGTATGCAATGTTAAGGGCTCTACACTTGAAGATCCTCAACTGCCTGATGATCATCATTTTTCCGGCTGCGATGTTTGCGGCCGACCAAGCCAGCGCCATGCTCTACAGCCATGGAACCGCGCTGCTCAACGGCACCAACGTCCCAAGGTCGTCGGCAATCTTCTCCGGCGATTTGGTGCAGACGAATAAGGACTCCGTGGCCAACATCAACGCCACGGGTTCCAGCGTTCTGGTCCTGAATGACTCCTTGATTCAGTATGAAGGGAATAGTGTCAGTTTGGAGCACGGAGGCGTGACCATATCAACCTCGAAATCGCTGGCGACTCGCGTCGGCGGTGTTACCGTGTCACCCGCCTCGAGTGTTTGGACCGAGTTTGAAGTGCGAGATGTGGATGGCACGATCAGGATTGCAGCGCGAAAGGGCGACTTGACACTCAGCGACGACAAAGGCAGTACCACGCTGGCGCAAGGTCAGGAAACGACCCGCGAGGAATCGCCTAGGGACAAGAACCGCAAGAAGCGGGGAGGAACCGGGTCGGTCCCTGGCGCGAGCGGAGGGGTTCTCAATTCGCCAGTGGCGATCGGGATTGGTACTGGCGTGATCGCCGGGGTGGCGGCGTGGGCGATCATCCGGAGTGATGACCCGGTCAGTCCGAAGGACTAGTTTAGCTCAACGGCTATTTCTGCTCGCCTAATAAGAAAACCCTTGGCTAAATAAGAAAATCCCACCCGGTACGATCTCCCTGATCCACTTCCGTGGGTCACACTCCTGCCAGTCGTGCGGATTTCGCATTGCTCAGTGCGCCGGTATGCACTGCCCGAGATCCACGTTCCCCAACTTCGCAAAGCAGGTTCTCTCAGGTATTTTGCCGCTCAGAAGTGCCAGACGACACCCCCGCCCACGAACAAATTGTGTTGTCGGCTCTGGTTCGTGGAAACATTTAACTTTGGGACGCCTGACCAGAAGTCCCTGAGTTCACCGCGTAAGCTGAACTTACGGTAGAGGGTCACGTCCAGGCCCCCGCCGATCTGGAATACGCCGCTGGTAGTTCCCGTTTTTGGTCCGAATTGAGTAGCGCTTCCGTTGAAGTGGCTGAATCCGCCGCCCACGCTGACCCACGGCGAGACCGCCGTCTGCGGAAAGACATTGAGTCGCGCTGCCGGGGTAACAAAAAACGCCTTGTAGCCCGGCGATACCGGATTATCGTGGGTATGCACGTCCTCGTCGACATTAAAGACAACCGGGAGTTCCAGCGACACCGCCAATAATTGTCCTTCCATCACGCGACGGGCGATGCTTCCTTCGAAGCTCAAGCCGTTGCCGAACCGCAGCAGGTTGTCAGTGGAAGTACTGGTCGGGATGATTTGATCACTGATGAATTGTCGCCCGATGATTCCTGACAGTTCGTTTTTTTGTGCCAAAGCGTGTCCGACGAAAGTGCATAAGGATAACAGGACTCCGATGGTCAGCTGTTTCCGCCACATTTCTCCTCCGTAGAGTGACCTGCGCCTTGGAGATATCCTTGGCGCCCAGTTCAGTAGTTGATTTGCAGGTCCTCATCGTAGACCTGGGCGTGAGACCGAACATTTTCGCTCATCACAATCGTACAGTTAATGTTGGGCAATCTTATTCCCCGGAAAGCTCTCCAAGCTCTTTAGTCTCTGTAGCCTTGGTTCGGCCGGAACGAGAAGACCGTGATGACAGCTCAGAAGCCGCCAACGCAGCCAGCACGTAAAAAAATGCAGCGTTTGCAGGAATCTGAAGGTTGAAATCCACAAAACTATGGAACAGGATTCCGGTACATCCTAGCAGAGCGGCCAGAGATAATGCTCCATCCCATTTGAATTCCCATCGGCGTGAGGACACCCGGGTGCAGCCGTACAAGCGAACTAGAAACCAAAGCATCAGGGCAAAACCGAGCAGGCCCGTCTCTACTAAAAGTTGCGCGTAATCGTTGTGCGCTTCGTTTATGAAGTAATTCGTGTAGAAGGTGCGGTAACTGGGGTATACGGTGGGGAAAGTTCCTAGCCCCCACCCCAACACTGGCCGGTGGGCAAACATTCTGAAGCAGTCCTTGGTGATTTCCAAGCGGATGCCGGGAGCCAAGTCTCCAAGCCGGCCTAGAACTTGCCCTTTGCCCACAAAAAATAGGAATCCGAGAATTAAGACAGACACGGCGAGCAAGCCGATTGCCACACGGTAATTTCTTCTTTGCACCAGGGCGAAAGCGGCGAACAGAACGATTTGGAGAACGAACGCAATCATTCCGCCTCGCGAACGTGAAAGAAAGATTGTGCTCGCCATCAATACCGCACAAAACGCAACCAGGGCTCGCTTCCCGCCGCTCAGCAGGTGGCCCATACTCACGACCAAGGGAACCGGTACGAGCATCTCCATGAGCCCCGCATAGTGGTTGTGGTTGACGTAGCTTCCGTAGATCGCGCCATTGGAGCGGGGAGTGTAAACCCAGAAGATCTTGCCGTTTGAGATCAGTTCCTGAGCCAACGCGAAGAAAGCGTAAATGGCTCCGAAAACAATGAGCGCGAAAACAAATTTCTTCCTAGCTCGCTCTTCTCTGACGCATTCTGCTGCGATGAACAGCACGATCCCGTATGAGACGTAGTGAAGGACTTCATATTTGCTAACGTAGCCGTAGGCAGATGTCCGCAGGCCAATTTGCGCGAGGACAAGTAGGAAAAAACATAAAGCCGGCAGGTAGAGAGGATTGTTCGATAGCTTTACCTGCCCGGAAGCAAACTGCATGCCTGCCCAAATAAAAAACAAAACTACCGAGCCCGCCTCGAAAAGAAAAGTCGACCACTCATGGACAGCGCCGAATGCCAATATGCCAAAAGCCAATAAGACGAACAGCCCAAAAACAAGTACTGAAGGCACGATTTTTGGGACCGTGCCCTGGGCACGCTCCGTATCCAAACGCTCCGCGCCGGTTTCGACAATCACATACGATGAGATTTTCAACTCACAATCCCTAATTGCGTGTCTCTACCAGCTTGACATCATCGATCCAAAGCTTTCCCCGGATGAGCGGTGCCGGTGGATCGCGGACGATTTTCACCGCTAAAAGATTTGTGTTCGGCCCGGTTTGGAAACGTGCTTCATGCAGACGCCAGGGACTGGTGCCTAGAGTATCGTCGGTGAGGACGTAGGAAGAATTCGTAGAGGCGTCAACAATTGCGAATCTTGGACCGCTCGCGGTATCAATGTCTTCCGTCCGGGATTCGGCACTGAATTCGTATACGGTGTTTGGCTTAACGGGAATGAACTGAACAATTTGAACTTCCGGGACACTGTATCCGTCGAACGTCACAGAGAGGGACCGTGTTCCACTGTGAAACTCAGTTGTAT
>QIAH01000067.1 GCA_003225465.1 Acidobacteriota bacterium
TCATGCCTGCCATCAAATTCCGCGGGGTTGATTTCATCGCATTCGACAGTCTGCTTTCTGACGACGAGCGCCTGGTTCGCGCCACGGCTCGCAAGTTCATCGAAGACAATCTCATTCCCATCATCGAGGAATGCAACCGCGCCGGCCGCTTCCCGCGCGAACTGGTCAAGCCCATGGCGGAGCTGGGCTTTTTCGGTGCGAACCTGAAGGGCTACGGCTGCGCGGGCATGTCGAATGTCGAGTATGGCCTGGTCACTCAGGAACTGGAGCGCGGCGACTCGGGCGTGCGCAGCTTCGTCAGCGTGCAGTCAGCGCTGGTAATGTACCCCATCTACACCTTTGGCTCCGACGAGCAGAAAAACACCTGGCTGCCTGCCTTGCAAAAAGGCGAAAAGCTGGGCTGCTTCGGATTGACCGAACCGGATTTCGGCTCAAACCCCGGCGGCATGCGCACCCGCGCGAAGAAGGTTGGCAAGGAGTACGTGCTCAATGGCGAGAAAATGTGGATCACCTCGGGCACGATCGCCGATGTCGCCGTGATCTGGGCCAAGGTGGAAAATGAAGGCGACCAGGTCCGTGGATTTCTGGTGGAGGCGGATCGCCCCGGCTTCAAGGCTGACGACATTCACGGCAAGTGGTCGCTGCGGGCCTCCGTCACATCGGGACTGTCGCTGCAGGACGTGCACATACCCGAGTGCAATCTGCTACCCGGTTCAGGCGGTCTGAAGTCTCCGCTGATGTGCCTGAACCAGGCGCGCTACGGGATCGCATGGGGAGCAGTCGGCGCTGCCATGTCGTGCTACGACTGCGCGCTCCAGTATTCCCTGCTCCGGAAACAATTCCGTGACCAGCCCATCGCCTCGCACCAGCTTGTGCAGGAAAAGCTTACCTGGATGATCAACGAGATCACGAAGGCACAGTTGCTCGTGCTGCAGGTCGGAAGACTAAAAGACGCGGGCAAGGTCGAGCACCAGCACATTTCAATGGCGAAGCGGAACAACGTCTGGATGGCGCTGGAGTGCGCGCGCCTCTCGCGCGACATCTTAGGTGCGAACGGTGTGGCCGACGACTACCCCATCATGCGCCACCTGATGAACCTCGAGTCGGTGAAAACCTACGAGGGCACGCATGACATTCACACCCTGATCATTGGCCAGAGCGTGACGGGCATCGACGCGTTCTAACAAACCTCTACCACGAAGGATACGAAGGAAATCAAGAATGCCATCGTGGCCTTTGTGTCCTTAGTGGTTGATTTTGACTTTGCTTCAGGAATGCGGCTCAGTTTTTCGCCGCGACGATTGCTCCAGGCGAGACTTCCGCCGCCCCTTCTTTACGCGTTCCCACTCCCACTGCCATCGCCGTATTCTTCGGGAACACGACCTCGGTTCCCCTGGCGATGAAGTGCGAGTACACCGACATGCCGGCACCGTAGGCGCCCATGGTGTAACCCAGAGCGCGCGAGCGCACGGCGAATCCCAACGCCATGCCCACGAGTTTGAACCCATTGACGCCGCCGGCGACGCGAGCACCGGTTCCGCCTCCGTTGGTAGCCACACCGTTGTCCACGTCAGTGTCGGAATGCATGGAAGCTGCAGCCAAAGCGAGCGACAATCCGGTCGCCAGATAGCGTGACTTCGACGTAGTAGCCTCGGCTCCGCCTTCGGAGTCGAGTTTCACGTTCGCATTCTTGCCGGCCTGCACGCCTTCGAGCGTCGCTTCCACTTTTTGCTGAACGCCGTCCGGCGGAACGAGTTCTCGAAACTCGATGCGCAGCTGTCCATTTTTCTTCATGCGGCGCGCAGGCTGCACTTGTCGAACCACGCCTTTCAGCTGGCTTCCCTGCGGGAGAATCAGATGCTTTTCATTGTCCAACAACGGTTGCGACAGGACCGCCTGCACATTGTCACCCTTCTGTGCGCTTGCCGAGGTCAGCGGCGTGACCAGCCAGGCGTGCACCATGGCTCCAGGTGGCAGCGGTCCGCCGATCGCCTCCGCCATCTGCGGTGTCATGACTTCGCTGCCGAAATCGAGTGGCTGATTGAGTTCCGCGAAATACACCGTTCCGGCTGGAATGAATTGGCGATGCACGGGCAATTGCCCTTCGACGTAGCGCTTCACGCGACGAACACGCCCGGGTGTTTTCAACTGCTTCATCGCGTTGTCCCACTGCTGGCGGGCTTGTTCCTTCGCCTGCCGGGTTCGCTCGCTTGCCTGATCTTTCACCTTATTCGCTTTTTTGTTTTCCGACGCGGCCACGAACTGGATCACCTGACCCGAGCCGGGCGTCACCGAGGTCGAGAGCGGAATATGCCTGCCATCCGCCAGCACCAGATCATTGAAAGTGACTTCCACTTTGCGCACCGGCGAGAAATCGCCATCGAGCGCGGCCAAGGTGCGCTTGCCCCGGGTGGTCGCTTCGATCTTCGTAACCTGCCCGTTCACTTCCGACCCGACCGGAATCACGACATGATCAAACGCATACACCGGGTCGACCACACGCCCATGGATCGTCTGACCCACCGCTTTCACGCGGATTTCCTGATCGAGCGCAACCTGCAGCGGTGTGCCCTTGGGGACAGTCAGCGCAACCGATTGCGGCTGCGCAGGCGCCACATTGACTGCCGCAGGCGGCTTTCGGGCGGTTCCCGGCGACAACTGTGGCATGGGCGGTTCCTGAGCGGCGGCGGCAGTCACGACAGCGCCAGCACACAGGGCCACGCGGAGGATGGGTCGAACCGGCATTTGGAGACTCTCCCAGGATAAGTGGATTGGGCTCCCTGCCACACTCGGCGAACGAGGAGCCACAGACAGGACTCAACTTTCAGTTGGCGGGCTGTGATTCTTATCGATGCATAACTCGATAGACTCGTTGTGTCGCCCACATTGTTGTTGCTGTGAAGCTATTGTAGGCCGACTCTTCGCACCCTGTTTATCAAAAATTCTGAACAGGTCCCCCTGTTTTGGGATGGTATCCTCCTGACTTGTGGTTATCAGGATCATCCGGATACTCGAAGCTATTCCCGCTCGATGATTCAGAAACTTCTCGCAATCCTGACCCTTTTGTCCGCAATGGCGATCCCCAGCCATGCCAAGACCGAGTTCGGCAAACTGCAGGGAGCCGAATACCGCATCGATGTCCCAGCGAACTGGAATCACGGCCTGGTGGTCTATTGCCACGGCTATGATCAGCATCCTGGCGGCGTCATCTATGACGAACGCAAGCCATTGCCGCCGGAACTGGCCGTCTTCGTGAACGACGGATATGCCCTGATCCAGTCGGGATACTCCACCGGGGGATGGGCCGTGGAACAAGCCGTTCCCGATATCGAAACGCTGCGCAAGTACTTCGTCGACAAATACGGATCACCCAAAGAGACCTACATCACAGGTCACTCGCTCGGTGGATTGCTGACCGTAGTCATGATTGAAAAGTATCCCGCCGGCTACGATGCCGGGCTTGATCTGTGCGGCGCGGTAGGCAGCGCGCCCCGCATGCTGACCCGTGCCTTCGACGGCCGGGTCCTGTTCGATTATTACTTCCCGGGCCTCCTGCCCTCCCCCGCCAAGGTGCCCAAAGAATTCGAGATGACGCAGCCGATGTCGAAGGCCGTCTTTGACCGCTTGCTTGCGAAACCGGAGTCAGCGACCACAATCCGGAAGCTGTTGGGCATGCACACCGATCAGGACCTCGCGGCCACCATCATTTTTCTGACCTTCATCCTCAAAGACATCGAGCAACGGGCAGGCGGAAATCCGTTCGATAATCGCAACACGATCTACACCGGCAGCGCAGACGATGATGCGCTCAACGGCGGCGTGAAGCGTTATGCCCCCGATGCAGGCGCGCTCGCATATCTGCAGCATTACGTTACGCTGAGTGGCCATCTGACGCGTCCGGTGCTGGCCATCCACACCACCTACGATCCGCTCGTGCCTGCGGCCATTCCGAATGACTATTCTCTTCTCACGCGCGAAGCGGGCGCCGGCGATCTGTTTGTGCAACAGTACGTGAAGCACGGCGGACACTGCCACATCACGCCGGATGAAACGGAAAAGGGATTTCAGGAACTGAGGCGTTGGAAAAACGCGCACCAGGCTCCGAAGGCCGGTTGGTTGCAGTGAATATGGAGGAACGGGCGTCTCGCTCGTCCAGTCGGGCGCTGACGCCCGCCCTTCCACAAGATCTCGGCGGCTGTCCAGTTATGCCATAGCCGTGAAACGAACAAGTCCTGATAAAAAATGAACTCACAAATTCTCACCACCGAGCGTCTCGTTCTGCGGCCTTATTCGTTGTCGGACGTGGAGCCTCTGGTTCGCCTGGCGGGCGCGCGCGAAGTTGCAGCCACCACCCTCCGCATTCCGCATCCCTACACGGAGCAAGATGCCAAAAATTTCATCGCCACCTGTCAGGCAAGCACAGGAGACGAAGCGCGTTTTGCTATCACCCTGCGCACAGACGGGCAGTTTTGCGGAGGCACCGGACTTCTCCTCGATGCGGCACATCATCATGCCGAGTTGGGCTATTGGCTGGGGGTTCCATTCTGGGGCCAGGGTTATGCCACCGAAGCGGCTCGCGCAGTCTTGGACTACGGGTTCGACGTGTTGAACCTGCACCGCATCTATGCATCCTACCTCACACACAACGTCGCCTCCGGCGGAGTACTGCGCAAAATCGGCATGCGATATGAAGGCTGCCTGCGGGGGCATATCTGCAAGTGGGATACGTTTCATGACCTCGAGTGCTACGGCATGTTGAAGGGGGACCGCGCTGCCTGACAGTTTGCTGAAGAACTCGGATTTCGGTCGCGTTTGGAAAGAGTGCCGGCGGCCCTGCTCTATCGTTTTTGTCATTCCGACGCCGAACGCGGCGGAGGAATCTTTTTCGCCACAGCTGCCTTGAACACGTCCTATGCGCGGACGTTCACTACCAGTGCAAGACCGGCCAAGGCTTGCCACAATGTAGACGTGATACCGATTGTCGCGTGCCGTGGTGTCGCAGATTCCTTCGCCGCGTTCGGCGTCAGAATGACAAGACTTGAGGACTAGGGGTGAACGAATTGTGACTCATCGAAGGTCACCGACCTATGAGCCTGTGACTCGCGGCACACCACCCCAGCACAGCTGCCCCCATCTTAACCTCGCGTCCTGTGCGAGGTTGGGGTGGGGAGTTTCGTAAGAGAACCGACGATCACAACACGAGAGATCTCCGGCCCGGAAGGACTCGGCGCTAAGCTAGCTCACAAGTCCTTCTAAAGCTTCGACCGTATTTACCGGAACTCGGGGCGCCTCTAACGTTCATTTGGGGCTGATTGCGAACACCTTCCTGAAAGCCGTGCTCGTTGATCGCATTCGGGTTGCCGTCCCCTTTGCCTTGTCCCATTCATGGCCACAACACAGCAACAACCGACTGACCGTCCCACCACCGAGGAAGAAGTAGAACTGCTGCGCGGCTCGGTGCAGGCAACCGTGGTCGCGCAATTCGTCATCGCGATTGCGGCTGCGGTCGGACTGATCTACCTGCTGAAACTGGTCCTGGTGACCATTCTTGTATCGGCGCTCCTGGCCTTCGCCCTCGATCCTCTGGTCGTCGCGCTTGCCAGGATACGCTTGCCGCGCGCGCTGGGCTCGGCAATCGCCGTGCTTTTATTGATCGCTTTATCGCTCGCGGTCACATTTTTCTTCTACAGCCGGGCCATCGATTTCCTGGACGAGCTTCCCCGCTTCTCGGCAGTGATTCACGACAATCTCCAGAAGCTGCAAGCGGAGGCAGAAAAGATCGAGAACAGCACGCGCTTGCTGATACCCGAGAGCAAAGGCAAGAAACCCATTCCGGTGCAGGTGCAGCAAGCCCCCGGCCTCACCAACCTGCTCTCCTCCAGTGCCAGCCAATTTATTGATATCGCACTGGCAATCAGCTTCGTGCCATTCCTGATTTATTTCATGCTCACGTGGAAGTCGCATATTCATTCGGCGACGCTAGCAGTCTTTCCGAAAGAGAAACGGCTGGTGGCCTTTCGCACCATCGGGCGCCTCTCGGAGATGGTGCGCAGCTTCATTGTGGGCAACCTGGTCGTCGGTCTGTTGAACGCGGCCGCCTCCACCATCGTTTTCGGGTACGTTCACCTGCCCTATTTCTATTTTCTGGGAGCGATCAGCGCGTTCGCTGGACTGGTTCCGTATCTCGGGGTTTTCTTTGCGCTGCTCGTGCCTTTGGCCGCTGGAATGGGAGTCCTGACCAAAACGCAACTATCCATCGTGTTTCTGACCGTAATTTTGCTGCACGTGGTGAGCATGAATGTGCTCTATCCCAAAGTCATCGGCAGGCGCTTGCGGCTGAATCCGCTGGCCGTCGCCCTCTCGTTGCTCTTCTGGGCCTGGATCTGGGGCGGGTTCGGATTGATTCTTGCCGTTCCCCTGATGGGGAGTACCAAAATTATCTGCGACTACATCGAGCCCCTTCAGGGACTGGGCGCTTGGCTGGGAGATTCCTCCTCCAAGGGCCGGCTTACCCGTACAACTCAGTGAGCAACTCGTAGGCGCGCCGCAGGTGTGGAATCACGATGCTTCCTCCCACCACCAGCGCCACGTTGAGGGCTTCTTCCTGTTCGGGTCGCGTAACGCCGAGGCGATACGACTGGATGATGTGGTAGTTGATGCAGTCGTCGCAGCGCAGCCCCGCCGAGACCACGAGTCCCATTAACTCCTTGTACTTCGCCGGCAGTGCACCTTCGAGATAGGTGTTGTGGTCGATGTTGTAAAACCGCTTGACCAGAAAGTTGTCGGCTTTATCGACGTTCACGTTCAGCCGCGCGCGTGTCTCAATAAATCGTCGCGCGATTTCGCTTTTCTCCGCGACCTGCTTCTCGGTGAAAACGTAGGTGGGTTCTTTCCGTTCGATGCTCATGCCCGAAGCGTAGCAGAACTTGAGCGTGATTCCGTGACTCGGTCAGTATGCCCTGCCCCCGGACATTGTCATTCCAGCACCAAGCGCGCGGACAGCCTGCCCACTTCCCCCATGATCCTGTCATTCCGACGCCGCGAGGCGGAGGAATCTGGTTCGCATCCCAGCCGTCTTACGCCAATCCGCTGATTCATCCCGCTCGGGCGGCGCAAGGAAGAATTGTGAGTTGCGGCAGTTCCACGCCGCAACTCACATTCGATGGTCAGTTTGCGGCGATTCCGTTGAAGCCGGCCGTGCTCGGGAAGCTGCCAACCTCTCCGAGATTCGTGAGACTGCCGTCCGGCTGAAGGGCGAAAATGCCGATCGTGCCAGTTCCGGAATTCAGCGTATACAAGAACTTTCCGTCGGCACTCACGGCGATGTCGAGATTCGTGCTTCCTGCAGGATTTGTTCCCACCACAGTTGCACCAACTGGAGTCAACGCACCGGTCTTGCCGACGGCGAACCCTGAAATTGTGGATGAGCCGGCGTTTGAGACGTACACGAAACGTCCGTCCGGGGTCACCACATTCCAGCAATTTGCGTTGCCCAGAGTCGGAACGCCGAGGCTGATGGGACTGAGTGTCCCGTCGGACGCGACCGCGTACGACGAGATCGTGGAAGCATTGTTTCCGCCTGCGGGCCCGGTTTCCGAAACCAGAGCGGCGCCGCTGCCAGCGAACGTGACGGCAAAGGTCCCCGGAGCTGCGTCTTGGTTGACGACAATCGGCGACAGCGTGCCGTCAGCCTGCACGCGAAAAACATCCAGGTTGTTCGTGGCACGTTCGGTGACGACCAGGAATTGGCCATCCGGACTGAAAGCGAGGGATGCAGCCTCGGAATTATTGGTGGTAAGGAAACGGGTCGAGCTTGCGATCCGCGTGAGACGCCCGTTGCCAAATCGAAATCCCACCACGTTGCTGCTGCCGCCCACATTGAGCACGTAGACCAGGTTTCCATGCTGGGCGACCGCATTCGGTTCGCTGCCGCCGGAGGCCTGCTTGTCAGCGAGCCGCAGTCGCGAGCCTTCCACTGAAAGGACGGAGACTTCTCCGCTGCCTCCATTCACGGCAAATAACCAGAAGTGGTCCTGGCTCAAAGTAAGCGAACCCTGGGACTCCAAGGGATCGGTCAACCCCCCAGTTCCCCGGCCGCCGGTCGCGAAGCGGCGACGTTCTCGCAGTGAGCCATCTGCGGCGCGCTGAAAGGAAATGATTTCGTTGCGGTCCACGTTGTTTGTCATGACAAACAACGCGCCCGGTTCGTTCGAATGGTTGTCCTGTGCATTGGCTGGGAATGCTGACGTGAGAAACATCGCCAGCGCGAGAATCGACAGAGAGCGAACAGCGTTTCGCATTTCCTGACTCCACTTTTATGGATTGTGCGCCGGAAAACACACGGGAGCCTCGCACCGGGGCCAGTGCACGCGCGTTTCGCGTCGCTGTGCTGAATCAGAGCTACGCGACCGCCGAAAGTTTCACGCTGCGTGGAAAAGTTTTGCCGAAAGTTGTGGAAAAAAATTGTACGGAACCGTGCCTTGTACAAGACCTCCAGGCCTGTTCTCATTCCTGGACGAAACTCCCCACCCTTGTCATTCCGACGCCAGGCCTCTTGTCATTCCGACGCCGAAGCTCTCCACCCTTGTCATTCCGACGCCGAAAGGCGGAGGAATCTGCGGCACTACCACACTGTTGCCGAATCGATTTTGCGATGCTGTCAATGAAGAGGCAGGCGTCCCCGCCCGCCAGACGAGCAAGACGCCCGCCTCTCCACCTGCATGCAAGTCCGTGCACTAGGTGATCCCCGTCCTTTTCCTCCCCACCCCCTTAGCGGTATAGTCTCAACCCGGTCTTCATACTTGTGGAGGCACTGATGGCAACCGACACCCGGGCTGAAGCGAAGATCAAGAGCTTCGGCGTCAACATTGAAAGCGATCTCGCGCTGGAATTCCTGCGCGTGGTGGAGAAAGCGGCCATTGCGTCGGCCCGCACTATGGGCCAGGGCGATCGCCCCCAGGCCGATCAGGTCGCAACCGAAGCCATGCGCCAGACCATGGACACCGTCCCCATGCGCGGCAACATCGTGATCGGCGAAGGTGAACGCGACGAAGCGCCCATGCTGTACATCGGAGAAAAAGTCGGCGCCGAGTTTCCCGATGGCCGGAATGTTCCGGAGATCGACATCGCGGTCGATCCGCTGGAAGGCACCAACCTGTGCGCGACCGGGGCACCCGGCGCGATCACCGTGCTGGCTGCGTCGGAGAAGGGCGGCCTCTTGAACGCGCCCGATTGCTACATGGAAAAGATCGTGGTCGGGCCGTCCTGCAAGCACGCGGTCGATCTCGACGCCCCGGTGGCGGACAACTTGAAGAACATTGCCCGGCGACTGCAGCGCGGAGTCGATGATCTGGTCGTGATCGTGCTCGACCGCCCACGCCACGAAA
>QIAH01000068.1 GCA_003225465.1 Acidobacteriota bacterium
GTGAACTCCATGCTTTCTTGCTGACCCCGAACAAAAAAGACGGACCCAGCGGTGTATCCGGCGGAAGACCGGCTCTCGTAATGAGTGGTCGCAAATCGGCGATATGGCAGAGGACCGGCCTCGGCCGAAATAGGCTGGACAACATACAGACACACTGAGAAAGTGACTGCTGCCAGGCCTCCGGATCCACGACAGGCGCAGAGGCCAACGGGCTATTCGTTCGTGTCCTGTGGGGAATGTGGGATGACACTGCGTTGCTGATCATCAGCGCTCGCAGGTGTTCGTGCCCGCGTGTCGCACCGCACATCGGATTCCCGGCCTTAGAGCGCCAACAGAGGTAGCTGCTAACGCCAGTGGCCCGATTCGCCGCACATGTTACGAACGGGCCAACATCGCCCTTTCTGGGGGCTATGCCACAGTCACGGACAATACGGGAGTCAGGACTTGCAGTCTTGAACTTTCACCGGCCTTATTACCGCATTATCGCCGCGAGTCCGGCGGCACAAGGTTGTTCGCGCGATAGTAGACCACAAGCTGGCCATAGTGCTCGCCGCTGTGCTCTATGGCGAACGTCCAGATGGTGGAGTTGTGGGTCATCCGGTTACCGAAAAATTTCGTTGTATTGTCCAGCCCTGCGTCGCCCTGCTGTTGAATCAGTTTCGCTCCGTCGGCGACGGCCTCCTGCACGAACTTGACGACGTCGGCCTTGGTCTTGAAACGGTCACGCGTAGGATTGTCGCCCTCGCCGAAGTCGGGTCCGAGATTTGATCCGGAAATCCTCCGTATCAGGACGAAATCCAGTGCGGCGGCGTGCAGAAGATTCAGGGCGAAGGTGCGCTGATCCTTCTGCACCTTGAAATCGTACTTGTCTTCCGGAAAATCCTGCGCCATCGCGATGAGTTTGTTCCCGATGTCGTTCCACCTGTCCAACATCTCATCGGAGCGAGAACGCGCAGGACTCGGAGGCTGGTTCTGCGTTTGGGCCTGACTGTGAAAACTCATTCCGACGGCAGCAACAAGAGTGACCGCAACTAGCGCAAGCGCAGACCGTTTCATTTGTAGATTGCTCCTTATTTCGACGCAATTTCAGCGAACCGTTTGGGGGTTAGACGTAGCACTACTCCCAAAGTTTGAGCAAATTTAGGGTCAGGAACTTGAAAACTTGCAGGGGACTGAGAGATTTAATCCAACACTTCGGTCGCGCCCGAGTGACGGGCTGTTCAGAACGGCGAATCTTGTTTGCTCCACATCAGGAAATCGAAGGACGAGGACGCGACACTAATCCGTCCCGAAAGCACAGGCCACTACTCGTAGCGCAAGCACACGATTGGGTCCAGATTCGCGGCCAGATTCGCCGGATAGTAGCCAAAGAACAGGCCTACCCCGACAGAAATTGTGAACCCGATCGCGACCCACAGGTAGGAGAGCGACGCCGGGATCGAAGGCACGAAGGTTCGCACCAGCGTTGAGACCGTGGCTCCCACAAGTATCCCGATCGTGCCTCCCACCAGCGTGAGCGCGACCGCCTCCAGCAGAAATTGCAGGCGAATGTCCGCTCGCCGCGCGCCGATCGCTTTCCGAAGCCCGATCTCGTGCGTGCGCTCGGTCACCGAGATGAGCATGATGTTCATAACGCCAATGCCACCCACCACCAGGCCAATGGAGCTGATCACGCCTGTCAGGATCACCAGCGCGCCGGTAAGCTGGTTCCAGAGATTGCTCAGGAAATCGGGCGAGCTGATTTCGAAGTCGTTCTCCTTGTCGGCCGGGATGTGGCGCAAGCGGCGCATCGCCTGAATCACTTCATCCTGCGCAGTCGCCAGGCTCACATTCTCCGGCACTGTGAAGGCCATGATAAGTTCCTTGGCTTCCGGGTAGCTCTTCTTGAAGTTGCTCAGGGGAATCACGGCAAAGGCATCCACGCCCGGTCCGATGAAGAGGCCCGGATCATGCTCGAAGACGCCGATAACTTCATAAAGCTGCCCATTGATTCTCACCGTCTTACCGACGGCGTCCTCATAGGGGAACAGCGACTCACTGACAGCTGCGCCCAGAACGACGACCGGCCGGGCGTGCTCCTGATCAAACGCGCTGATGAAGCGGCCACGCTGAACCGAGAATAGAGGGATGGCGTCGGTGTACTGCGGCTCAGTTCCGCGCACGATTACTTTCTCCACGCTGCGGCCTTCATAGTTGATCTGGTTGCTATCGCCGAAAAAAAAGCCGCGCGTGCCGAACGTCGTCACGATCTGCACGTGGGGCGCCGCTTCGCGAATAAAATCCGCGTAGTCATACTGGAAGTACCTGCGGGTGCGGATGCTCTCCGGCCAGCGCGACGGATCCGATCCCGGCGGGAAACGCGATACGAAGTAAGTCCGCGACCCCAGGGATTGCACCTTGTCCTGCACGAACTTGTTCAACCCCTGAATAATCGCAGCCATGGAAATGACCGAAGAAACTCCGATGATGATCCCCAAAACGGTCAGGCCGGAACGGACTTTGGCGGAGCGCAGGGTCGCGAGCGCAGCCAGAAAATTCTCACGGGCTTGGGAGGAGGTCATGATCGCCATCAGTCGGACCTCAAGGCCACAATCGGATCAAGATTGGCAGCGCGCATCGCTGGATAGATTCCAAAAAACAAACCGACCGCTGAACTCAGCACCATGCCCAGGATCGCGACCCCCGTCTGCACCGAGGCCGGGAATGGGGAGTAAGTGCGCAGCGCCAGCGCCACCAGGAAGCCCAGTCCCACGCCGATGACTCCGCCCACAATGCACTGCAACACGCTTTCGGCAATGAACTGGCGGGCGATATCGAGTTTCGTTGCCCCGACGGCGCGACGCACTCCAATTTCGCGGCGCCGCGCGGTTACACCCATCAGCATCACATTCATAATGACGATTCCGCCGATGATCACGGAAATCGCGCTGACCATAATGAAGACCGCAAAGAACGCAGAACTGATGCTGCGCCACAACGCCATATAACTTTCCTTCGTGCCAATGAAGAAATCGCTCTCCATTCCCGCCGTGAGATGGCGTCGCGCTCGCAGGATGAGGATAGCCTGGTCCTGCGCATCTTGGAATCGGTCGGCGCGGGTTTTCACGTTGATGGTCAAACTGGTGTGCACTCCCTGCATACGCAGGAAGCTCGAGAGAGGAATCGTGATGAAGTCGTCCTGGTCCTGGCCGAGCACGCTGCCCAGCTTTTCCATCACTCCAATCACCGTGCATTCCTCAGTGCCCAGGCGCAACGTTTTTCCCAGAGGGTCCACGCCCAGAAACAACTGCTGGACCAGCGTGTCGCCAATCAGGCAGACACCTGCACGATGCTCTTCTTCTGTCGGGGTGAAATAGCGGCCTCGCTCCACCGAGCGCGTGTCGATGTCAGCCATAGAGGCGGTGTGGCCGGCAAGGTTTACGTCGGTGACTTCCTTATTGCCGTAGCGTGCCCGAACTGTCGCCCCCGCCGTTGCACCCACTTGTTCACAATTGCTGCAGCCGGCAATGACCGCCAGCATATCTTCGAGTTCGATTTTGCGGAACTTCAGCGCCTTGATCACGATATTGAAATCGGTGACCGCAAAGGGCGTGCGCGCAATCTGGAATACGTTGGTCCCCAGGTTGGCGATCTTCTGCTCCACGTAGACGTTCGCACCCTGCACGATCGTCATCACGGTGATGAGTGTGGCCACACCCATCGTGAGTCCCAGCACGGTCAGCGAAGCACGCAGTTTGTGGGCGCGGAGAGCGCTGAGGCATTCGGCAAAGTTGTCGCGAATGGCGAACATGGCGCAGCAAACGTCCAGGGGCGAACTCTATCGTATCAGTGTGGGTTCGATACGAAGGGTCAGCCGCCACTCAGTAATTGATGCGCTGCTCGGAATCCCGACTCAAGTACCAGCACGGCTGGTAGCCCATGTGCGGGAACAACGAATGCACGCAGGTCACTGTGATCGGGCTCTCGAAATCGAACTCGGTCTTATTATTTTTTTCCGAGATCGCATCGTAGCGCTGAATGGTGACCGTGCCCAGCGGCTCGCGGCTTCGCGGGATTCGGTATCGGACGGCAAGGTCGTCGCAAAGGAACACGATCGCAAGCAGGACGAAAGCGATCGTCAATATACGCAGCTTCATTGGCAGCAGGACGATGATTTCGAAGTTCGTGGTGAGAAGTCAAATGTAGGCGCTTTGCTGAAAAACTCTGCCCTAGCTGCGCTTTGCAAGGGCGCGGAGGGTGCGTGTGCTGCGTTGGTGCCCCATCCTCACCTCGCGTTCTTTGCGAGGTTAGGGTGGGGATTTTTTCCAACGCCATGATTCGACGACTCCACACTAACAACCAAAAGCAGTGGAACTGGGCTCCTTCAAAAATGGCCCTCTTCCTCTCCCCGCTCCAGCCGCTCGCTCGACATCATTTCGAGAAAGCGCGATTCCAACACGCCCGTACCGTTCTTGAGTACGACGGTAAACTTGGCGCAGCAGCTGTCGCATAGCCAGAAGTATTCCCGCCGGCGGGAAGTCACGGTGTCCCCAGCTACAGGGATCTCCAGGTGGAAGATGCGTCCGTCGCTCAGGTAACGGAATGTTTGGGAACAGGTCGGATTCAAACATTTGGCGAGCATGGGAAACACTCCCGTTGCTAGATGAAACTTGGTTCTTGAACTGTTGTGATCTTTCTTAGGTTGCTGCGGGGTTCCGGCTAGCAATGCGCTGGACGAGGTTCCCCTGTGCGTCGCCCGAAAACCGTTCAGTGCTACGTTTTCTGGAGGCGCTCGTTCTCCAGGCGGGCGATCGTCAAGCGCAACCAGTTTTTCAGGGACTCTTCCAATTCCAATTGATGTGCATGCCGTTCCAGGCTGTCTACCGTTTCGCCCAGATTATTCAGCGGAATAAAGTGACAGGGGATGTCTTCGTGCCGCGACTCGGGTGGCCAGGTCGGTGAGCAAACACTCGTTGCAGGCATGCGGGCGCGCCGAATCATTGAAATTGAGGCAGCTGGGCGAGTCCTGAAAAACGGATGTCGCTTTCCAGGGTGTGCGCACGCTGCGGCCATATCCGCCTTGCTCAAGGAAACTCAGCTCGAATTTCAGGACTTCGAGCACGTCGCGTTTGTCGTCAGACATGGAGACCTCCCTGGCGGGGCAACCCGTATGCCGTCCCCACCTTGGCAAGGGTCATTCTCGGAGGGAATGTACGCAGGTGCTGTGACGGTGCTCACAAGGCGCCGTGACTCGAGTCACGGGCTCGGATAGGCGGGGAATGGGATAACTCTTCCCCGGCGCGCACCCGGCAAGCCATTGCTCCAAGGGCCGGTTATTTGCGGGAGGGCTCGGGCCCCGCATCGGATGGAAACGCTTTGAAGGTTACTTCGCGGGACTTGGAGGAAGTCTTCTGATTTACGTCGGTTACGCGCTCGGTCAACATCCCCTTGAGGACGTAATACGCCTCGTCCCCGGGCTTCTTCCCTTCTCCACGCCCGACCGTACCTTTGAATTCGTAAGCGGTTCCATGCACAACGTCGGTGGTAAATGTCAGGGAAGCGCCTTCGAGCTTGCCGGTCTTGAAAAACTGGTCGAGAAATACACCTTTGTCGCTTTCGATATCGCCGTAGCGGGAGACAAATCCCGTGACGCGTCCCGCATCTTCGACCGTAACCTGCACGAACTCGCCTTCTTTCAGGAAACTGTACATGCCTGAGTACTCGGCTCCGGGGCGATCGGGGGGTTTCGCTTGCGAAGTCGGAGCAGGCTCAGATGCTGGCGGTTTTTCCTGGGCGAGTGCAGTGGCGCACGCGAATGCGAGCCAGCCCGCCAACATGGCTATGGAATGGTGTTTACGCATGATGGTCGCGGTAATGGTACTACAGGGCTAAATAGAGACTTGTCATTCCGAGCGCAGCGAGGAATCTCGTTCTTTGGCCGGACCCCGGGCACAGCAGATTCCTCGCTGCGCTCGGAATGACAAACCTAGGTGCGTTCGTGAGCTACTCAACAGTACATTCCCATGCGGATAAGCGAGGACCCTCCGCTATAATTGACGCACCTCTGTGCCTCTCTGACGTCGTGGAATGGACTCATTCTTAGGGCTGGAAAATATCCCCGCGCAAGTGGAGTTCAGTGCGCCTGATCTCCCCCAGCCTCCGAAACTCCTGGTTGAACTCGAACCATGGGGACGCAGTTTTGGGCGCAACTTGATAGATTTTCTGTTGCGCCGCCGCCCTGCGCCGGTCGCAATCAGTTCCCCACCCGCGCCGTTTTGGCCCGACGTTTTTGTCGCGCGCCGGCTGCCTTGGGTGGCGTTCGCAGAATCGCTGCTCTATCACGGCATTGTTTTGATGCTGGCCTGGGGATTCTCAGCATTGCTGCCGACCCGCCCGCACGTGGTTGAGGCTCGCCGCTTCGACCCCGCGGATGTAATCTATTACTCGCCGTCCGAGTATCTGCCTCCGCTCGATACCGGCAGCGCCCAAGCTCCCAAACCACAGCACGGCGATCCGGAATTTGCCAGGCAGCCGATCCTCTCGGTTCCTCCCGAGGCTGACAATCGCCGTCAGACCATTGTCACCCCGCCCAACATCAAGCTGAGCCACGATGTAGAGACTCCGAACATCGTTGCTTGGGGAAACCATTCCGTGCCGGTACCTGGCGCTGCGGTCGAGCGCCAGTCTCCTCAATTGCCTGCGCTCCCGGGACAGATCGTGGCGCCCGTGCCTGAGTTACAAGAAGCCCGGAAACGCAACCCTGCAGCGCTTGCGCAGGGTGTCGTCGCACCTCCTCCGGAAATTAATCATGGGATACGGGCGGTTGCGTCGATGTCGATTGACGTGGTCGCGCCCATGCCTGATGCCAGCGCGGCAGGCGTCCGCCGCACCCTGAACGGTCCGGAAGCATCGGTGGTCGAGCCGCCCCCTGCGGTCAATGCGGCTTCGATTCGGAAGCTCGGCGACATCAATATCGGACGCTCGGACGTGATCGCGCCGGCGCCGCAGCTGTCCGTCGAGGCGCAACGCACGCTCGCGACCTTGGGCAGCGGAGGCAAAGCCATTGTTCCGCCTCCGCCCGCAGTGGACACGGGGGCCAGCGCCGCAGGATCCGGTCGCCATGTCCGCGCACAGAGTGGCCTGGGAGGTTCTGGAGCGGAAGTGGTTCCGCCACCACCGTCCATGCAAGCATCGCATTCAGCCGATGCTGGGGGACGACTGATTGCGCTGGGCATCCGCCCTGCGGTGACTCCTCCCGCGGAACCGCCGGTTGGGAATCGTCGTGGGACTTTCGCCGCGACCCCGGAAGGGAAAATGGGTGCAGCCGGAACGCCCGACGTTCGCGCTTGGGATGCAAGCGGAACCGATGGGCACGGCATCGGCACGTCCGTTGCGCGGAACGGAACTGGGTCGGGTTCCGCGACCGCCCCAGTCGC
This sequence comes from Acidobacteriota bacterium, assembly GCA_003225465.1. GTDB lineage: Bacteria > Acidobacteriota > Terriglobia > Terriglobales > Acidobacteriaceae > Gp1-AA133. The sequence goes on from QIAH01000068.1 coordinate 7,416, forward strand.
GGGTGTGCCCCCGGGACTTCACGTAGGTGCGGCCTCGCGGCCGCCGACCAGCAGCATCGCAGGAGGCGATTCGAGTACCAAAGCTGGAAATGGCTCAGGGAACGCCGCAGGCGCCGAAAAAACCGAAATTGCATCCATTTCTCGACCACGTGTCTCGGCGGCCCCGCAGCCCAAGGCTGAATTGGTGGAGAATCCAAGCCGCCTGGAGCAACAGATTTTCCACGACCGCCGCCTCTACTCCATGAAGCTCAATAAACCCAACCTGAATTCAGCCGGAGGAAGCTGGGTTATGCGATTCGCCGAACTCGACATCGATCGCGAGAAAGGTGATTTGCTCGCGCCGGTCGCCGATCACATGGTGGATCCGGCTTATCCCATGCAACTCATGCGCGAAAATGTGGCGGGAACGGTGACGCTCCGCGCGATCATCCGGGCGGACGGCACCGTCGGCGATATCAAGGTGGTCAACGGAGCCGACGCCCGCCTCGATCAGTACGCCAGTGAGGCGCTCGCGCGCTGGCACTTTCGTCCAGCCACGAAGAACGATGCCAACGTGGACGTGGAAGCGATCGTAATGATTCCCTTCAAGCCCATCCCGAAGAAATCGGCATTCTGATCGCAGAACCGCCGCGGGCCTTCCTCTCCGTGAGTTCGCAATTTTTAATTGTCTGCCATCTTGAGCGCAGTGAGGCGCCAGCCGAACGGAGTCGAAAGACCTCATTGCTGTTTGGAACTCACGAACCGCAGATATGCATTTCCACCACGGAATGCCGCTACTTCAGTCCAAACCCATAAGAGCGCAGCAATTCGGCAGTCGCGGGCGATTTCACAAACTCCAGGAAGGCCCGCGCTGCTTCCTTTTTCTGCGAGGCCCTCACGACAACGCAGGCCTGCTCAATGGGAGGATAGTCGGCAACCGGCACCTCAGCGTATCGTCCTTTGCCCTTCATGTTTGGGGAAAGCGCGAGCGACAAGGCGACAATGCCGGCATCCGCGGAACCGGAGAGCACGAACGCAGCGGTCTGGGAAATGTTCTCACCGAGAACGAATTTTCCCGCCAATCGCTCGTAGACGTTTTCCTTCTTCATGGCCGCGACTGCGGCCTGGCCGTAAGGTGCGTGCTCCGGATTGGCGATCGCGATCTTGTGCACCGATGGATCGAGCAGAGCCTGCAGACCATTTTTCAGGTCGAGTCTGGCCTGGCTCCGTCAGGCCGGCGGCGTCGAGCTTTTTCGCATAGTCCAGGTTTGCGGAGAAGAACAGGTCGAAAGGAGCGCCGTTCTGAATCTGCTGGAAGAAATTGCCGGAAGAACCGTAGACCACTTTCACGGTTTTTCCCTGTTGTTTCTCAAAGCGCGCGGAAATCTCCTGCATCGCAAACTGCAGGTCGGAAGCAGCCGCCACGGTAAGCTCTTGAGCGGCTGTTTGACGCAGTAAACCTGCGCCGATCGCTACCACGAGAAATAAAGTCCGTAAAGTTCTCATTCTCGGGTCACCATAGCACGCGGTTGAGAGACTCGGACTCGATCACGTTTTGAAAGGGCGGGTGCCCAATGCTATCTCTCAGGGTGCCCCACCCTCACCTCGCGTTCTTTGCGAGGTTAGGGTGGGTTTTCCCACGACCGACAACCATATGCGGGCTTAGCCCTGGTACAAATGTCCTGTGTCATGCACTGCAGTAATCAACCGCCTATGTTATGCCGAGCAGCACAGCTCACGTTTGGCGCTATAATTCCTTTGTTGGAGGTGTCCCATGCGACTCACAGGCCTCCTAGCCCTGCTGCTGTTTATTCTCATCGTGTTCTTCGCGGCTCCCGCTGCCAGCTTTGCGCAGACGGCGACCGCGAACGTTGCCTCAGCTTCTTCTGAACA
>QIAH01000069.1 GCA_003225465.1 Acidobacteriota bacterium
TTGCAGTCAATGGACGGAACCCTCGCGGACCTGGCTCGGCGCGCCCGCTTCGGTTCCGAGTTCGAGCGCGAGGGCGTGTGCTACACCATGCGGACCTATGTGATGGCCCGGGAAGACAAGGATTCCGACGCTACCCGGATGGTTCGTGCCACGCGTTGTCTGCCGTCCTGGAAACTCGAGTTCAAGACTGCAGTCACCCCGATGCACCAGGGTAAGGATGACACTCCGCTCACGCGCTAGCCATCCCA
>QIAH01000070.1 GCA_003225465.1 Acidobacteriota bacterium
ACCCATCGCGCTTTCCACGGTCTCCCTGGCGCAGTCGTTCACCGTTCAGAACAGCAATGCCACGGCCGACCTGCGTGGCCTCAGCGCGGCTCCGTCCGGCATCGTCTGGGCGAGCGGCACAAACGGCACCTACCTGCGCACGCTCGACAGCGGAACGACTTGGGTAGCGGCAAACGTGCCCGGGGCGGAAACGCTGGATTTCCGTGCCGTGCAGGCATTCAGCGAACACGAAGCTTACCTGCTCTCGGCGGGACCGGGCGAGCAGTCGCGCATCTACAAGACGAACGACGGCGGCAAGACCTGGGCGCTTCAGTTCACGAATCACGAACCCAGGGGCTTCTTCGATTGCATGGCGTTCTGGGACCACGATCATGGGATCGCCCTGGGCGATCCGGTCGATGGACAGT
>QIAH01000368.1 GCA_003225465.1 Acidobacteriota bacterium
GCTGCGGCCCGAGCATCTAACCCAGATTCTGGAAATCGAGTTGGGCATGGTGCAGCAACGCATTCTGCAGGCAGCCGGCGCGAACCAGTTCGTGTTCACCTGCACCCAGAAAGTGAAAGACTTCCTGCTGCAGGAAGGAACCGATCCGCGCTATGGAGCCCGGCATCTGAAGCGTGCCATCGAGCGCAACATCGTGTTTCCGCTCGCGAACCTGGTGGCGACCGGGCAGGTCAAGCTGGGCGATTTCGTCCGTATAGACATCGCCGGCGAAAGCCGCCTCACGTTCGTGAAGGAAGCCGAGGGCGCCATGGTGCCCGTGCTTCTTGAGCGTTACGGCGCGGCAGCAGTGGCCCCCCCGGCCGCAGCGAGAGCCGGGAAAACGGTCAACGCCCGCCGGGAGTTCGGAGCCAATCCGGGCTTAGCCGAAACGAAGTAGATCATCCATCTCGCGATAGGAAAGGGCGCCGGAAGCGGCGCCCTTTTTACCCTCGTGGGCACAGTTCGAGTTCTGGCTGTTGCTTTTGCTCGTATCAGGGCACGCCTTCAGGCGTGCCGTAAAGGATCCGCAAACATCCCGGCTTTAGCCGCGGTCTCGATTTCGGCACGAGCCGCAACCAATTCCGGGTGATGCTTATCACCGCAGAATGCCAAAGCATCCGGGAAGATGGTGGCATGTCTATCCCTCGCCGTCACTCCGATCCCGCCCGAGTCGCCGCCGGCGAGCGCACGTTCTTTATCACGGCCTCGACGTGGGGCAAGCGAGGTCTCCTGCAATCCTCGCGTGCCGCGGAACTCTTCATCCGAACCATCTATGACTATCGAGGCCAGGGCAAATATAGGCTGCACGAGTTCGTTGTCATGCCGGATCATTTTCATGTGCTCATCACCGTGGATTTGGATATGACGGTTGAGCAGGCTGTTCAACTGATGAAGGGCGGCTTTTCATTTCGTGCTGGGAAGGAACTCGGCCTCAAGGCGCCGTTCTGGCAAAGGGGATTCTCAGGAATTCGGGTATTCGATTCGGACGCTTTCGAGAATCAAAGCCAATATATTCGCAACAATCCTGTCGAAGCGCACCTCGTGCGCACGGTCGAGGAGTATCCGTATTCCTCGGCGCAGCGATCAGATCTCAACCCCATGCTCGAGCGGCTGAAGCCGGTTTTTCTGGAAGATTTGTACAGTGTGTAGCTGCGTCTTCTATCGGGTCGTAAGCTTCAGTGAGACCAGTGGAGTTTCGAAGTCCGCGGCTAAAGCCGGGCCTTTTTAAAAGGCCTTTACGGCACGCCTGAAGGCGTGCCCTGATACGAGCAATGACGAACAACGGTGAATACAGATACCAAAGGTTCCTTGCTTGCTTGGTGTGTGGTTGCTTTTTTAAGAGTTGATTCTGGCGAAGAGCTGACGGCTCATACCTGAGACCTGACACCTGAAGCCGGACACCCGCCCTACCCGCCCTGCTTCAACTCCGTCAAAACCTGGCGCGCGATCTCCTTCAGAGTCTCAAACACTCCGCCTCCTTGAAATGCGATCGCTTCAATGACGGGCTCGTTTTTGCGGCGCAGCTCTTTCGCCAAGGTGTCCACCGGCAAAACGTTGGGTAGATCGCGCTTATTCAGTTGCAATACATAAGGAATCTTGAAGAAGTCGTAGCCGTGCTCCTTGAGATTCGCCATCAGGTTGTCGAGCGCCTCGACGTTAGCGTCCATGCGTTCTTCCTGGGAGTCGGCCACGAAGACGATGCCATCCACCCCGCGCAGGATCAGCTTGCGACTGGCGTCATAGAACACTTGGCCGGGGACGGTGTAGAGGTGGATACGGGTCTTGAACCCGCGCACCGATCCCAGATCGAGCGGCAGGAAGTCGAAGAACAGCGTTCGCTCGGTCTCGGTGGCGAGCGAGATCATCTTGCCCTTCTGTTGTTCCGCGGTTTTCTGGTAGATGTGCTGCAGATTCGTGGTCTTGCCGCCCAACCCGGCGCCGTAATACACGATCTTGCAGTTGATCTCGCGGGCTGCAAAATTGATGAAACTCAAGAATTTCCTCTAGGTCGACCTGCCGCGCAGGCACTCCAACCCGCTGGAACGCCAACGCAAAAAATTTCCTGGGTACTGCTGGCCTTTATACCACATGCCCATGATTACCGGGAGGTTACGCCCGTTACTGAAGGGAGGAGTCCTTGGGCTATTTTCCCGCCGGCAGTGGGTAGTAGCCGCTCTTCGCACTGATTTTCAGCCCGGAACGCGAGACCCGCACCTCGATATCGCGATAAGTGCTGCTGGGGGTGGCTCGGGTCGTGTAGCCCAAAGTGTACTGATTTCGGGCATCACCCGTGGCGCGGGCATAGGCAACTTCAATGTTGTCGCGGGTGAGTTCGGTAAAGACCTCCCCACCGGTCGCCGACGCGTATTTCGGAAGAATGTCGCTATAGCCATAGTGCGGCAAGTGGAGCTTCTGGAGCTTGCTATAGACGGGAATTGCCGACGCTTCCACGCCGATGGCGTATACGGTGATTTCACGGGACAGCAGGACTTTTAACACATCGCTGTAGGAAACCTTGCTCCCGTATTCGCGCCCATCGCTGATTATGAAAATGATCTTGCGGCGCGCCCGGTCGCGTTTGCCGAGATCGAGTGCGGCTTTCAAAATGGCATCATTCAGGACGCGCACGTCCTTGGGAGGAGCAATGTTCGGCTGTGCCCCCGGACGTTCCACCGGAATCCCGTTGATGGTGGGACCCTGCGGGCCTAACGGTCCGTTCATCACAGGCGCGCCGTTATTGCTGCCTCTTTCCAGTTTCATCTGGTTCAAAACCGAAGTGAGCTTTTGCCCCGCTGTAGAAAAATCGGAAACCTGGCTTACGGTTGTGCTGTATGTGTAGAGCGAAACTTCGTCGTAGGGGCTGAACGCTCCCGACAACGCCGAGTAGGTTTGATTAATCTTCTGAACGGCCGTATCGGGCATGCCGGTATCGAGAATCACCGCGGCCGAAAGCGGAAATGGGTCGCTGGTAAAGAACTTCAGTTCCTGCTTTTTCCCATCTTCAAAAACATTGAAATCGCGGGGCAAAAGGCCGTCCACGAGATGCCCGCTCTCATCCTTGACAGTGACCGGAACCAGGACAAAATTCACTCGCGTGACAATCCTGTACAGATCATCTCGCGTGTTCAGATCTCCACCCGGGGCGCTTCCCGGCGGAATGGTCTTCACGGGCGGCATGGGTGGAGGAGTGCTGGAGGGAGCCGGCTCGTTCGCGGGCGGTGCACTTGGTTTTTCAGGCTCCGGCTGAGGCTGCGGACGGCTGGGGGGTAAGTTGCTCGGAAACGGCTGTACCGGCCGCACCGCCGAGGGTGCGTCCGGGATATCCTGTTGTCCTTGTTGTTGTTGCCCCTGATCCTGGGCCGCGAGCAAGCCGGCGGCCAGAAATGCGGTGAGGGCTGATGCCGCCCACCGGAACCGCCAAGTCCAATGGCTCAAGGTCTTCTTCTCCGTTGCAGGCAACCGTCTGTCCTCTGGGATGCTCAAACCCTTTAGATTGGTGCATCTCACCTTACTGGAATAGACTAACAAAAGTCCCACGAGAAATTCCGCGATGCTCAAAGCTTTCCTACGTTCCCTGTGTCTGCCCGTTGCATTTGCGCTCGCCGCCCCTACGTTTGCGGTCGCGCAGGATTCCGCGCCTGTCCTTCGCGATCAGACCAAAGATCAGAACGACGAACAGTCCATGGAGACCCTGAAGGTCCGGGTCAACGTGGTGCAGCTGTTCTTCAATGTGAAGGATAAGAAGGGCGCCCTTATCCCCAACCAGACCAAGAATGACTTCGAGTTGCTCGAGGACGGCAAGCCCCAGACCATTAAATACTTTACGGCGGAAAGCAATCTGCCGCTTACGCTCGGGATCCTCATCGACTCCAGCGGCAGCCAGATGCGCGTGCTCGAAATGGAAAAGGAAGTGGGCGGCGCTTTCCTCAATGACATTCTGCGCGACAAGGACGAAGCTTTCGTCATCGCCTTCGACGTAAACGTCGATCTGCTGCAGGACTTTACCAACGACGTGCGCCGTCTCAAAGCTGCCCTCAACAAAGCAAAAATTAATACCGGCGGAGGAAGTGGCGGCGGCATTCCCGGCCTGGGCGGCGGTCCGATTCCCACCAGCAATCCCCGCGGCACGCTTCTTTATGACGCGGTCTATCTCGCCGCCCACGACGAGCTTTCCCACGAGGTGGGCCGCAAGGCGATGATCCTGCTCACCGACGGTGAAGACCAGGGCAGCCAGTTACGCATCCGGGATGCGATCGAGGCGGCGCAGAAATCCGACTCCATCTGCTACGTGCTGCTGATCGCCGACCGCGGATTCTATGGTTTCGGCGGCTACTCCGGCGACTCGGAAATGAAGAAGCTGGCCAACGAGACCGGAGGCCGGGTGATCGAAGTCGGCAACAAGTTCGACAAACTGAAAGACGCTTTCGAACAGATCGCCAAAGAGCTGCGCAGCCAGTACAACGTCGGCTATACGCCCACCAACAACACGCAAGACGGAACGTTCCGCAAAATCGAACTGCGCTCCAAGCAGGGCTACAAGATCCAGACGCGCAGCGGCTATTACGCCATCGCCCGCAAAGAGTAGCGACTCCCGGCCGGACCTACCGACACTATCGCACTTGTCATTCCGAAGCCGAACGCGGCGGAGGAATCTTCTTCGCCACATCTGCGTGCTGATCTGAACACATGTCATATGCGGATGTTTAATTTCGAAGTGCAGCACACGCCTGTGCGTCTCAGGCCCCGTGCTACCGCAGAGTCCTCGGCCGCGTTCGGCTTCGGAATGACAAGATCTTTGGAGTGGGCACGCTTTCCTGCCGCTTTCCGCTTCGGATCGCTTCTGGTTCCCGAATTCTCTGTTGACGACCTGAGGTCCACGGTCGGCGCATTGACGACGGCAGTCTTCGTCAGCAATGGCAGCTAAGAAGAACTGCGCTGGTGGGAGACTGTGTGTCTCTTGCCAGCGCACGTGATTTGCATATTCAAATTGTGGGTCGCTCACGTCGGCGAAGAAGAGAGTGTAGGCCTCAGATCTCCACTTCGCCTTCCAGATAGAAAACGCATCTGCCTTCCAGCTCCACGCGATCGCCCTTCACCCGGCAAATCATCTCTCCGCCTCGAGGCGAGGCCTGATATGCGCGAAGTACACTCTTGCTCAGTTGTTTCGCCCAGTAGGGAGCAAGCATGCAATGCGCGGCTCCGGTCACCGAATCTTCCGCGATTCCTTTTGCCGGGGCGAAATAGCGGCTGACAAAGTCATAATCACCCTCGCCGGGCGCAGTCACAATCACTCCCGGACGGTCGAGGCGCGCGATGGTCGCCATATCAGGAGCTAGCGCACGCAAGGCTTCGAGACTGTTCAGCACCGCCATGTAATTAAAGTTGTTGACGAGCACTTCCGAAGGCATGATCCGCAATCCGTCTACCAACCCAACCGGCGGCGAGAGTGGCTCGGAGGGCCGCGCCGGAAAATTCATGACGTAGCCTGCATTCGTGCGGGTTATCTCCAAGGGCCCGCTGGCCGTGTGGAAGACCACGCGTCTCCGGCCTGGCTCAAGCCGCTCCATGACGACGGCCGCGCTGGCGAGGGTCGCATGGCCGCACAAGGGCACCTCCACCTTCGGCGTGAACCAGCGCAGCCGATAGTCGCCGCCCTCCGGGACCACAAAAGCGGTCTCGGAAAGATTGTTCTCCGCGGCGATCGCTTGCATGGTTGCCTCTGCGGGAAAGCTCTTCATCGGCATCACTGCCGCCGGATTTCCCGCGAATACTTTGCTGGCGAAGGCGTCGAGCTTGAATATGGCAGTGCGCATTGTTCAGGTGAGCGCAACAGGCCCACGCTGATTAGAGAACGAACTGTTCGGAATGATTAAATAAAAAAATGATTAAATAAAAAATTGTCATCCTGAGCGCAGTGAGGCGCCAGCCGAACGAAGTCGAAGGACCCCAGGCCGCTGGCAGCATCAACCGGCCAATGGAATTCTTCCACCACGGCTCGCCGTCTTTTGATCGACTTCCTCGGGCATGCCATCTGCCGGCCCACTTCTCCGCCAAACCTTCCACCGAGGATTATGGGCTTTTCAGGTCGCACAGAAGGAGGTGTTAGGTCTCAGGTCAGATCGGACAGCAGGAACTGGATGATCCAGGATGACCTTATAATGCGGAGCCCTATCGACTCCCCTCGTACCAGTTCCGCCAGGCGGCGGAGTCCGTCCCTAAATTCTGGCCTGAAATATCCCGCAGTGCCTGGAATGTCCACGCTCGCTGCTGCGAGTTGAGTAATGGATCATCGAGCCACGAGACCAGACTTGCGGCTGCCGTCATGCGTTGCTCGTGCGTGTACATGCCTGACTCGGCGAGCGCGCAGGCCGCCCGTTCTTGCACCACGGGCGACGGATCATTGCGGAAGCGGTCCAGCATCATGGGGATCGTCTCATCGGTCCCCACCAACGCCAGCCCGTTCACCGCCGAAGCCCGCACGTCCACCGCCGGATCCGACAAATACGCCTCAATGATCTTTGCGGTATGCACCGGGTCGACGCCCCGGTTGCCGAGCGCTCCCAGCATCCACAGTGCCCAGGCCCGCTGATTCGGATCGCCGACCTCCTGCTCCACAAACGTCAACCCAGCTTCGTCTTCGGTTATCCCATCGAGCGCCAGTTCCGCTCGCACCGCCGCTTCCCGCGCATGCAACTCGGGGCGATTCAGCGCGATCGTCATCCATTGCGAAGCGGTTGCGGAGCGCTGCGTCTTGCCGGTCCAACCGGCCGACTTTTCGAGAATTTCGTCGGCTGCGCCGGCATCGCCCGATGCCAATCTTTGCAGAAGCTGTTCCGCCTCCGCCTGCAGATTCGAATCGACGTCTGTACGAGCCGTAATGGCCCCGCGTCCCCGGCCTGACCTCCCCGAGGAAAGCACGAGGTGTTTTCCTACAAAATTCAATGCGAGCACTGCCGCTCCGACGGAAAGCGCGGCCGCGATGAATATGGCCGGAGGCACGATCCGCAAGAATGCAGGTCCCGTGGTCCCGGGTCCGATGGGGATATTGCTGGTCGCCGACGGACCGCCCCTGGATGCTTTTTCAATCTCCGCCAGGGTGCGGATGACGTCCTCGTCCGCCGGTTTGAACTCGGCGTCGGTGTGCGGCTGCCCGCTTGCTTGCGAATGCCAGGGATCGAAGGACATTCCGCAAAGCGTAGGACAGGCGGCATCGCCTCACAAGTTACCGGAGTGTGTATTGGGGAGTTACGTGGCTGGCTTACGCCAGGCGCCGAAGTAGCGTGCTTCGGGGATGCACCTGAGAGTCAGTCTTGGCCGGTTCAGACCCCGGCGTGTCTCCCCGAACACCCATTGCTGTTTTCTCATCGGCGAAGGTCTCGCTCTTCATGCGGGGAGGCTTGAGATCCCAGCGGCAAAAAGCGCAGCGAGTGGTCTGGGTATAAACCACGCGACCGTAGGCGACACAACTGTAGTTCGGACAAAATTTCATAATCATGCTCGTAGACGGCTGCCGTTTGGGAACCCGGCTGCCGTACTACCGGCGTAGCTGCTCCCGCTGCTGGACCGCTCCTCATGCAACGTAGCACGAACCGGCGAGCGTAGACGTGTTCTTTTTTCGCTGGGATGGATTGGTTTTTCTGCTGCTCGGGAGTTTGAGGAACAAACCTGGTTCGCAAAATTACTTCTTCCGATCCTTCACTCGCCTCACAAATTTCAGCCCCGACCAAACCTCTGAAACCGCGCACACCTTTACATCCACTAATCCCGCTTCGAGGCCGATCCGCCGTACGTCGTTCTCATTCATATCCGTCGCGACGCCCGATGTCTTCTTCGGCCACGACGCCCATAAAATCCCCGCCGGCGCAAGTTGCTTGGCGAGACTTGCAAAATGGTTCCGCAATTCAGCCTGCGTTTTAGCGAACATCATGGCGAAATCGAGCGGCGCATCTTTGGCAATTGTGCACCCGGCCAGCGCATCGCGCAGTTCGGCCTTCACATCGGCCGGAAGTCCGACAAGTGTGACTCTAAACGCTTCCTTGATGCCGAGTTTCTTGGGGAGCGGCGTGCCTGAATAGCCGGGCATCGCTATTGCGCGGGAGCGAAATACCCGCGGCGCGAGCGCACGTGCAGGTTCTTGTGGTCCGAAGCCACGATTTCAATCGTCCGATAGCGCCCGTCCGTCCGAAAGTCTGCCGGCTTGTAGGAAACCGCGTACTGGCTGCGCAGTTCGTCCTGAATCTCGGCGAACGCATTGGCCACATCGCGGATCTGAAAAGGGAAGAAGGCACGCCCGCCGGTTGCGTCGGCGATCCGCTCCAGCACCTTGTCGCCTTTGCCCTTCATGCCGGAAATGTTGGTGCTGATGGTATACACAATCACTTCCGCGCGCTGCGCCATCTCGATCGATTCTTCGCGCGTCACGTGGCTCTGGTTGTCCTCACCGTCGCTCAGCAGAATGATGGCGCGCCGCAAAGGCCCGCTGCGCGGCGCTTTCAGCAACTTGTCGCGGCAAGCGTAGTAGAGCGCATCAAACATGGCGGTGCCGCCGCCGGGCCGCAGCAAACGCACTCCGCGCGACAGGCTCTCGGTGTTATCCGTGAAGTCCTGTGTCACTTCCGGCGTCACGTCGAAGCCCACCACGAAAGCAGTGTCGTACTTGGGCCGAATGGTCTGGTTCAGGAACTCGATGGCAGATTCCTGCTCGAACTTGAACCGGTCGCGCACCGAGTTGCTGGCATCCACCAGAAGTCCCACCTGGAGCGGCAGGTCGGTCTGGTTGCGGAAGTCCTTCACCTCATCGGCCGGCTTGGAGTCATCGATGACCTTGAAATCGTCCTTCTTGAGATCCTTCACATACCGTCCATGCTTATCCGTGACAGTAAAAACCACATTCACTTCGTTGACGGTCTTGCGGATCGTGGCGACGGATTCGTCATCGGAGGTCGACGATTGCTGCCCGTTGGCCGCCGTCGTTTTGGGTTTGTCGTTTGTGGCCGCCGGCGGAGAAGTCGTTTGGCGGGCCGCGCTCGCCGTGCTCTGGGCGGCAACGGAAACGGGGGCCGGGCTAGTTTGCGCGAACGCGGCGACGCTCCACAGGGCCACCGCGAGTAGGGTAAGAAACAGCCGGAAACTCATCGATTTCATTATATCCGCAAGCCTAACCCGGCAGGATGATCGAAAAGCTCATTGTGTTTTGGAAGTTAATGTTTAGCCTTTCGCTGGCGACTGGCGACTGGCGACTGGCGACTGGCGACTCGCGACTGGCGGCCAACGACCTTACGACCCTGCTCCCTGTACCGTCCCGAGAAATTGCTCCAACTCCCCCGGCACTCCGCGCGCAAGCGACAGCAACTCTCCCGTCCGCGGATGACGAAACTCGAGCGCACCCGCATGCAGGAAATTCCTTCCCAACGAAATCGCGCCCTTCGTTCCCTTCACCTGGGCTGGCGCGCCGTACACCGTATCGCCCACCACGGGATGTCCCAGAGCCGAGAGGTGCACCCGAATCTGGTGCGTCCGCCCAGTATCAATCCTGATTTCGAGGAGAGTGAACTTCCCGAATGCCGAGTCAATGCGCCTCTGCACCCGGTAATGCGTGATCGCCTCGCGTCCACCGGCGCGTCGCGTGGTCATGCGCACGCGCCGCACGCTGTCGCGGCTGATGTTGCGATTGATTGTTCCGCGGTCTGCCTTGACCCAGCCGTGCACCATCGCGATGTAGGTTTTCTTTACCTGCCGACCGGCGAACTGCGCCGCGAGCTTGCGATGTGTTCCGTCATTTTTCGCGACCACGATCAGCCCGCTGGTCGCCTTATCCAGACGATGCACGATCCCCGGCCGCAAATCGCCACCTACATCAGACAGCTGTCCGAAGCGATGCAGCAGCGCGTTTACCAGAGTCCCGCGATTTCGATCATCCTCGGTTGCGCCCGCCCCGGCGTGTACCATCATGCCTGCTGGCTTGTTCACGATGGCCAAATCGTCGTCTTCGTACACGATGTCGATGGGAATATCTTCCGGGATCGCCCGCAGTGGCTCCCGCTTTGCGGGACCAAGCACCCTGACTTCTTCTCCGCCCCGCAAACGCAGAGAGGCCTTGGCGATCTTGCCATCGACCAGCACCTGTCCCTGCCCAATGAGTTGCTGCACGCGCGCGCGGCTAACGTCCGCGATCTTGCTGGCAAGAAATTGGTCCAGACGAACACCCGCATCGTCCAACAACACTGAGAAGCTTTCAGGGAATTCGCCGCTCATGAGGAAGGAAGTCTACTGCAAAAAACGGGCCACACCGCAGCGTCCCGCCCACGCACGATGGAGAGACGGGCGTCCTCGCCCGTCCGGGGCGGGAAAAGTCCCGCCGAGCTGAAGACTGACGACTGAAGACTGAAGACTGAACTACCGGCTCGCAACTCGGGTCTCAGTGCTCGCGACCGCAACCGCTTTGTGCGATCCGCCCTTGAGCCACCAGATCACGCCGCCCAGAATCACCAGCCCGATCGCGATCATCTGTGTTCCGCTCATCAGCCCGCCAAGCGCCGAGCCGCGTCCCGGATCCCCGCGCAGGAATTCCAAAAAGAACCGAGCCACTCCGTACAGGATCAGGTAAGCGCCGAATACCTGGCCATCAAATTTCTTGCGCTTCAGCATCCACATCAACAGGAAGAAGTTCGCCAGCTCGACTGCGAATTCGAAAAGCTGCGTAGGCTCGAGGGCCTCATTCAGCGGGGTGCCGACCAAATCGTGCGCCACCGGATTCGTGAAAGTCACGCCCCACCAGGCATGCGTCGGCTTCCCAAAGCAGCATCCGGCGGCAAAACATCCCAGCCGCCCGATGGCGTGTCCGATCGCGAGCCCGGGCGCGAAGGCATCGCAGGTCGCCAGCGGTGGCATATGCTGGCGCCGGATGTACCATACCGCCGCGATCAGCGCGCCGATGAGTCCACCAGAGAACACGCCTCCCGCCTGCAAAGTGCTCAGACTGAAAATATCGGTCCAACGCGGATAGGTGTTCCAGTCGTAGATGACATACAAAACCTTTGCCCCCACGATTCCGCACAGCACCACCAGAATGCCGAAGTTCCAGGCCTTCTCCGGATCAATCCCCTGCCGGGCCGCGTTGCGCACACTGACCCACAGCCCCAGCAGCACGCCCGTGGCAACCAGCAGACCATACGTCGGCAGGAAAAATCGCCCTATATGAAAAAGTTGTGGATACACAATTTGGTTAGATGCGCGACGAAGCGATCACGTCATTCCCAGTTTAACAGCTCAGCCCACGTAGGGGCAGACGCCCCGTCTGCCCAGCGGAGCGAAGCTCCGCCTGAGTGTCGATCAGAACGACTCAGGTTTTAGCTGAAGACTGACGACCGAAGACTGACGACCGAAGACTGACGACCGAAGACTGAAGCAAAAGCCGACCCGCTGAGCCGTGCGGTGGGCCGAGAATGAACCCGTCCTAGACGGTGGGAACCTGCCGAGACCCTTTAGGCATCTCCGCATGGCGGAGCATCGCACACCGGATCTTATTTTCGAGTCAAGTCCCCGTTCATTCGGTGTTGGTTCAAAAATCGGTGACCACCATCACCAACGCCGCAGGCCGGCTTTCAGACTTGGATGCTAGGGAAAGTTGCAAAGATGCGCAAGACCCCAGCCGCAAAAAGTTGGCATTCCGCTTGCCAGCAACCTTCGCCCTAACCCGTCAGATCCATGGTAATGATTGTTAAGGAAGGATAAAGAAGCATGAAGAGAAGGTGAGACTCAAGTAACAAGTAGCGAATTTTCAAGTAGCAAGTAGAGAATTTTCCTCCCCTGTCATGCTGAGCGAAGTGAGGCGGCAGCCGAACGGAGTCGAAGCACCCCATGTGTGTGGGGCAGCGCCTGCGGCGTGTGAAGGCATTTCCACCACAACTCAGCTTAATCGATTCTCCTGTGGGTGGCCCATCCTGGAAATGCTTTCCAGGTTCAACTCTGCCGTTACCGCTACGGAGTTTCCTTCGGGTTCGCTCAGGACAGGTTTTCGGCTCGGCTGCGCCTCACTACCTCAGGATGACCGGGTGTGGGAGGGATGGTAAGCCACGAATAGAAAGGCGGATTTCTAAATGGCCATCGCGACAAGAATCCGCGGGGAATTAACTAAATCCGGGACCGCAAAGCCATCAGCGAACGACCACCAGCCCTCAGCTGACGAACCAATCACTACCCCGCGTGCCTGGCGTCCTCAAGCACTTCATCCAGCGCATTCGCCAACCGATGCGCGCGCTGCACATACGAGATGCTTCCGGCATGGCTGTTGCGCTTGAGCAAATGATACTCATCCGCAATGTTCAACGCCGCCAGCACCGCGAGCCGCACCGTGTCGATGGTGTTGGTCTGTTCTGCGACCGCCCGCATCTTGGCATCGACATACTCGGCGAGCTTCAAGATGTATTCCGGATCCGAGCCGCGCAGATTGTAAGCCTGATCAAAAATCTCCACGCGCACGCTCGTATTGTTTACGTCTTTTGCCGGATTTTGTCGCGTAGCCGTTGCCATGACAGATGTCCTCTCTGGTCCTGATCCCTTCGATGCCGCCGCGCGTCAGCTGGCGACCTGCTCCTCGCCCACCGTATCGATCTGGCGCATCATCTTTTCGACCCGTCGCTTCACCTCTTCGCGATCTTTGCGGAACTGCACCGCCTCGCGCCTCAGCGTTTCAATCTCGTCTTCCCGTTCTTTCAATTGCTGACGCACGCGCTGCACGTCGCGTTCCGCCGCCACCCTGGCCTCGCGCGCAGCCTTGTACATCTCAATAGTGCGATAAACCTTGTCTTCCAGCGCCTGGAAATCGTCGGCAGGAACCTCGGCTGATACCTCTTCGATCGCTTTCAGAGACATGATGGACTTCTTCCCGAGAGAAATTGCACTGCTTCTGCGCAGTATACCCCAGAAATTTGTGGAAGCGACCGAACAATGTCGCAGAGATTTTGCAGCCAAGCCCTAACTATTAAATGATGCTCAGCGCGGCAGGGCGAGACCGCATTTCTGAAGTACAAAGCGAACCCGCTCAGCAACGGGCACGCGTGGAAGCTCAATCAGTTCATACCCGAGCCCCTTGTACGTGTCCGCCAACACCTCGTAGGTTCGGACCGCCTCATCGAAATCCTGCTTGCGCTCGCGGTCCTGCTGGAAGATTTCCCGCCATGCGGGCGCGATGAAAACGCTACGGTTGTAACGGAATGTCTCCGCTGCCTTCTCGAAATACGCGGGCACCGATAGGTTCGACAAGCGCAGGTAACCAACCACGTCGGGTACGCCGCGGTCGAAAAACACAGGCCCCCTCTGCCGTTCCGCCATGCGATAGGAGCGCATCTCCCAGCACAACATGAGCTCCGCAAAAAGGGCGCGATCGTTCCACGGCACCGCGGGGCCGCCAATGCTTACCTGGTCTTGAATAATGCCACGGCCCGCTTCGATTGACCTCGTGAATCCCGCCTGCTGAAGTGCATCGATCAGCGTGCTCTTACCCGAGCCCGGTCCGCCAGTCAGAATCAGAAAGCGCTCAGCGTGATCAGCCAATCGAAACCCGCTACCCGGCCCGTTTTAATTTGCCGAGCCGCATGGCCGCCTCGTCCAGCGTCTCATCGCGCTTGCAGAACGCGAACCGCACCTGCTGCGCCCCATCCCTCGGGTCACGATAGAAACTCGATCCAGGCACGGCCGCCACTCCAATCTCGCTGACCAGGTACTTGGTGAAGGCCTGGTCATCCGCGAAGCCAAACGCGCTGATATCGGTCATCACGTAATAGGCGCCGCGCGGCAGGAAGCATCGGAAGCCCGCCTGCTCGAGTGCCGGCACCAGCCGGTCGCGTCGCTTTCGGTACCCCTCCGCCAACTTGGCGTAGTAGCTTTCGGGAAGACTCAGCGCCGAGGCTCCCGCTTCTTGCAGTGGCGCGGGCGCGCCCACCGTCAGGAAGTCATGCACCTTGCGGATAGCGTCCGCAATGCGCGCTGGGGCGATCGCCCAGCCCACGCGCCATCCCGTCACGCTATACGTCTTCGACATCCCATTGATGGTGATAGTCCGCTCTTCCATGCCGGGCAGCGACGCCATAGAGATGTGCTTCGTCCCATCATAGAGAATGTGTTCGTAAATCTCGTCGGTGATGGCGAGCACATCGAACTCCACGCACAAGTCGCGAATCAGCTCCAGTTCCGCCCGCGTGAAAACCTTTCCCGTGGGATTGTTGGGCGTATTTACGATGATGGCCTTGGTGTGCTTTTGAAACGCCGCGCGCAACTCGCCCTCATCGAATGTCCACTCACCGGACGATTCCTGCGGCGGCCGCAATTTGACGAACCGCGGCTTGGCCGCGCTTAGAATCGAGTCGGGCCCATAGTTCTCGTAATAGGGCTCGAAAATGATGACCTCGTCGCCCGCATTGCAGATCGCGAGCAACGTCGAAATCATGGCCTCGGTCGACCCGCAGCAGACCGTCACCTGCTTCTCAGGATCGACTGCCACTCCGTGCCCGCTCTGCATCTGCCGCGCGATCGCACCCCGCAGGCTCTTTGCGCCCCATGTAATCGCATACTGGTTGACGTCTGCCCCAATCGCCTCCTGGGCCGCTTTCTTGATTTCGGCAGGCGCCGGGAAGTCTGGAAATCCCTGCGCAAGGTTAATCGCCCCATACAGCATCGCCTGTCGGGTCATCTCCCGAATCACTGATTCGGTGAAGTGCGAAACCTTGTCACTTAGAAAATGTTTCTGTCGTGCCGCGAGCTCAGCCATTGCCAGTCTGTCGATTCGAATTAAGGATTGCAAAATTACATCTTCGACTATATAGCGAACTCTGCGAATCTCCCACCCGCGTCTGCTTCTTTGCATTTCGGAAACCCAAAGAAAAACGTGACCCGGATTCCGGACCACGTCTGTTCTTCTCTTCGACCTTATAATTCCATTATAGCATATTGCAAATCATGATTGCGACAGGTTTGCTAAAATTATATCTTGCCTGCGGCGCTATACATGCATGCTTTTCCAACCATCTCAGCCCTTGACAGATTCGGTCCCCGGTTTGCGGGTATGCAAGGGTGTTTCCGTGAATGCCGAAGCCGCAGAACCTCCCAAAACTGCGCCTCGCCGTGACGGCGCTGCCGCGATCCTCCCATCCCGCGCCGGTTTCCGGGATCTTGCACCGCTTGGTGTGCAGTGCTGGGCACTTGCCATGCGCCGTCCACGGGTCATTTTCTACCAGATCGCAAAATCCGCCGTACAGGAAAATCACGAGCTTTCCCCGGCCTCGTCGGACATCTCAGGTGGCGTGAGCGCAAATCCACAAGTCGAGAAAGTAGCTGGGCGAACTGCTGCCGGCCAATCCGTGCAGAACACCATTCTTCTTCAGATCCCGGACAACGAGTTTGAGGCAATCCAACCCCACTTAAAATTCATCCCGCTGGAGCTTGCCACCTGCCTCCACCGCGAGCGCGAGTTTATCCGCACGGTGTACTTCATGAACCGTGGCATCGTCTCGATGCTGGTGGAAACCGACGACGGGCGCAGCGTGGAGGTGGGTGTCTGCGGACGCGAAGACATGATCGGCCTGGGACTGGCGGCGGGTCTCGAAAGACTTACACACAGCGTGATCGTACAGGTGCCGGGCGACGGCTTCCAGGTCGACGCGCAGGCCCTGAGGCGCGTGCTGAACTCCTCCCCCGAGCTTCGGCGTATTCTGGTCTTGCGTCTTGGAATCCGTGCGGCGCAGCTTGAACAGAATGCCGCCTGCAACCGGCTTCACAATGTCAGGCAGCGCCTGGCCCGCTGGCTGCTGGTCACTCACGATCTGCTTGATTCCGATGTCATTCAGACCACTCACGAGTTCCTGTCGAAAATGATCGGTACTGACCGTCCCACGGTCAGCGTGGCCGTCGCGGAACTCGAGCGCGAGGGGATTCTCGAGCATCGTCGTGGGTCCATCGTGATCCTGGATCGCGAAAAGCTGGAGCGCCAGTCGTGCGCCTGTTACGGGGCGATCAAGCAGTTCAGTAGGGAACTCGGGATTTCCTAGTTACGATAAGCCGAAAGACAGTAGGGAATCCGACAGACCGAATCTGCTGTCCTCGGGTAGCCTCACCTTCTGCATACCATCCCCAATCTTTTTGCAGATGCCCACGGAGACGCATGGACAAACGTGAACAGCGTTGGAGGGAGTTGTGCGCGCAGGCTGCGGTCGAGCAAGACCCTGAAAAACTCATGCAATTAGTCGCCGAGATCACTCGCTTGCTGGGGGAGGAGCAGGGGGGTGAGAAAGCCAAGCCTTCTGCTCAGCCTGAAGATTCTCCCCAGAAGTAAATCCCGCTTCTGGTCGGATTCAACTGCGAAGAATTCCGCTCAGAGCCTGGAGCGCTTTGATGATCTGTTCGGACCAGCGCCCTACTTCGTCTTCGCGCAGGGTTCGCTCAGTTGACTGGAACACTGCCCGCAGCAAGATCGAGTACCTGCCGGCGGGGACGTTTCCGCCTCGGAAGATTTCGACAGGAACAAAGCTGCGCAATTCGCCGAGCCGCAACTTACTCACGGCCTGGTCGATCTGCTCGAACATGACCGAATCCGCGAACACGAAAGAAAAATCCCGCTCCACAGCTGGATAACGCGCGAGGGCGCGGTAGCGAGGTTCTCGGAGATCATGCTCGTACAAGCGGTCGAGAAACAGTTCCGCCACGAACACGTCCTGTCGCAACTTGCGAGCCGACGCCACATCCGGATGCAACTGTCCGAACTGGGCAACCACGGTGCCGTCCATCACCGCGCGCGCGGAACGCCGTGGATGGTAGTAGTCGGGAGTGTCCGCATCGTAGTGCAGCTTTTCCGAGGCGAACGCCGCCAGCAGGTTCTCGAGGTCGCCCTTCAGATCAAAGAACGTCAGCGGCCGCGTCTCCGAGGGTTGGAGGACATTCAACGGAAGCGCCCGCCCGCTTGCTCCCAGGCAGATCCGTTTCGCTTCAGCCGAGTGCGCGTTGACCGCCTCATAAACTCGGCCGGCCTCGAACAGCCGCACATCATTGGTGCCACGGTTGAGGTTGTAGGCGAGCATGTTCAACATGCCGGGCACGAGTGAAGTTCGCATCACCGACGCTTCCGCACTCAACGGGTTCGCCAGCGCCAACGCGGACGCGGCCGAGAACCGCCTCGCATCCTCTTCGGAAATAAAAGTCAGCGAAACCGCTTCGTCGTAGCCGAGTCCGAGCAGGGAACGGCGCACTTTCTCATCCTTGCGCGCGTCCGGCAAGTCGACGACTGCGCCCGCGAATGCCGGCAACGTGTTCGGAAAGCGGTCGTAGCCATGCAGGCGCGCGATCTCCTCGATGATGTCGATTTCGCGCTCCACATCCAGCCGCCAGGAAGGAACCGTGACTTCGAACTCCTCGCCTTCATGCCGTCCCGCGACCGTTTCGAACCCCAGTCGAGAGAGAATCCGCAAAACTTCTTGCGCGCTCAAAGCCTTTCCGAGAATGCGGTGCACCTCCGAAAGATTGAGGACGATGGGTGCCTGGTCGCGCCCACCGACCACTACGTCCATCAAATCGCCGGTCAGCGTTCCGCCGCCGGAAGCGAGAATCATCTCCGCAACCCGGTCGGTCGAAACGATCGTGGATTCGAAATCCGCTCCGCGTTCGAAGCGGTGCGACGCGTCCGTGTGCAGGGAATGCCGCTTGGATACCTTGCGAATGGTCGCCGGATCCCACCACGCCGACTCGATCAGGATGTTGCGCGTGCGCTCGGTGATCATCGTGTCGAAGCCGCCCATTACGCCGGCCAGTCCGACAGGCTTCCTGGCATCCGCCACGACGAGATCTTCAGTCGTCAGCTTGCGCTCCACGCCATCGAGCGTTTTTAAAGTTTCGCCCGCACGCGCGAAGCGAACCACGATGCGTCCGCCCTCCAGCAGATCGAGATCGTAAACGTGCGTGGGCTTGCCAATCTCCCACAGAACATAGTTGGTGGCATCGGCCGCATTGTTGATGGGCCGCTGATCCAGAAGTCCGAGGCGCTGCACAACTTTGCTCGGCGACGCTTTAACCGAGACGTCGCGCAGCACGCGCGCGGTGAAGCGCGGACAGTAGCGGCCGTCTTCAACCGTGATGGTGACGCCCGCCAATCCGCTATGTGCCGGCAGTTTGGGCGCAATCGGCTTGAGAGGTACGTCATAGAACGCGGACGCCTCGCGCGCCACGCCGTAATGATTCATGGCATCCGGACGATTGGTGCCGATCTCAGTCTCAAAAACCGTGGACACGCCAGTGCCCTCGATGCCCTCGACGGCAATCCCAATCGAACTCAGATCGTGGGCAAGGGTCGTGTCATCGACCTTGACCTCAACGAAATCGCGGATCCAGTTTGCAGAAAGTTTCATGAAAATCAGCTTTTGGCCCTTAGCTGTTAGCTCCTTCGATAGTAGAGGGATCGGCTGCTATGAATGCAATTTGACGACGGCCAAAAAAATCAACACATCTTAACCGCAAAGATCGCAAAGGCTTCGCGAAGTTCGCCAAGACAAGTTCCTCTTGGCGAACTTTGCGGATGTTTCTTCGCGCCCTTTGCGGTTAAAGGCTTGAGCTAAAGGCTAACAGCTAAGGGCCAAAAGCAACTTTACCCAACCTGCTGCAAGAACCGCACATCCCCCTGAAAGAACAGTTGAATATCATCCACGCCGTATTTCAGGATTGCGATGCGGTCCGCGCCCATGCCGAAGGCAAAGCCGGAAACTTTCGCCGGATCGTATCCGTTCTCGCGCACGAACTCGAATACGTTGGGATCGACCATGCCGCAACCGAGAATCTCAATCCATCCGGTTGTTTTGCAAGGACGGCAAGGTTCGCTCCCGCGGCGCCCGCTGCCGCCGCAGATGAAACAACTTACCATCATCTCGGCGCTGGGTTCGGTGAACGGGAAGAACGATGGACGGAATTGGGTCTTCACGCTTGAGCCGAAGAACGCTTTCATAGCGTGATCCAAAGTGCCCTTCAGATCGCCGAAGGTGATGTTGGTGTCGACGGCGAGCCCTTCAATCTGGTGGAACATGGGCGAGTGGCTGGCGTCAGGCGGATCGTTGCGATAGACCTTGCCCGGAATCACAATGCGCAACGGCGGCTTCAACTTCTCCATGGTGCGAATCTGCACCGGCGAGGTGTGCGTGCGCAGCAGCAACCGGTCGCGCAGAGCCTTCTTCTCCTGCCCTGCGAGGAACAGGGTGTCCTGCATGTCGCGCGCGGGATGGTTGGGCGGAAAGTTCAGCGACTCGAAATTGTAGTAATCGGTCTCGATCTCGGGGCCCTCGGAAACCGAGTAGCCAAGATTGCGGAACACGCTCACCATCTCGTTCATGGTGCGGATCACCGGGTGCTCGGCGCCAAGTGGACGTCGGATGCCGGGCAGGGTGATATCGATGCATTCGGCATCGAGGCGGCCAGCGGAAGTGCCGTTGCGCAACCGCTCGAGCGTCGCGTCGACCGCAGCTTCAATCTTCGTCTTCAGTTCGTTGACGCGCTGACCCGCATCTCGCTTGGCTTCTTTGGGCGCGGCCTTGAGCCAGAGTTCGTTGATTTGCGTGGCGATGCCGTCTTTGCGGGCCATCCAGCGATCGCGGAAGAACTTGTATTCGTTCTCGCCATTGACGCCGGCTGCTTCGGAGTCGAGCGCGGACAGCAGATCGCGCGCGGCTGCGTCCAGCGCGGATAAGGAGTAGTCGGTTAGTTTAGGGACCGTATACATAATGTTGCCTGCGTTCGTGAGGCTGGGAGAAGAAAGCAGATTCCTCGCTTTGCTCGGAATGACAAGCTTCAAAACAGAATCAGTTACTTCTTGTCATTCCGACGCCGAGCGCGGCGGAGGAATCTACTTCGTGCCGCGACGTCGGCATCACGGTCAGCAGTGAGTCTCTCCTGCGGTTCGGGAAGGGCGGGCGAGGACGCCCGCCGCTCCATTGTCGCGAATTAAATACTGATCTGATGCTGGACAGCGATACTGATGCAAGCTTCAAGCTCGCAGCTCAGAGCTCACAGCTCCTACGCTGCTCCGCCCAGCGCGCTCTTCGCCTGCTCTGCCAGATTCTTAAACGCGGCCGCGTCCTTCACAGCTAGATCGGCGAGAATCTTGCGATCGAGTTCCACGCCTGCCTTTTTCAGTCCGCTGATAAATCGCGAATAGCTCAGGCCGTTCTGCTTGGCGGCAGCGCCGAT
This sequence comes from Acidobacteriota bacterium, assembly GCA_003225465.1. Taxonomy (GTDB): domain Bacteria; phylum Acidobacteriota; class Terriglobia; order Terriglobales; family Acidobacteriaceae; genus Gp1-AA133. The sequence continues at coordinate 20,254 of QIAH01000368.1, forward strand.
GCGCACGATCCAGAGCGAGCGGAACTGGCGCTTGCGCTGCTTGCGTCCCGAATAGGCGAACTTCAAGCCGCGCTCGACGGCTTCTTTCGCGGAGCGATAGAGTTTTGATTTTGTGAGGAAATAACCGCTGGCGCGGTCTAATATTTTTTTCCGCTTGGCGCGGCGTTTGGTTCCACGTTTTACGCGAGGCATTGCCTTCTCCTTTTTCGTTTCTCCACTGCTGGCGGCTGGAGGTAAGGATCGTCAACGACGATTTGGGACCTCTTCACACGCCTGGGCCGCGATCGTCTGCGCCCATATTTTCTGCGTCGAGGGCGAGACGCCCTCGAGACAGCCGGCGAGACGCCGGCGCTACATACTTCTAAGCATACGGAATCATGCGCAGGACTTTGGGAGTATCGGCATCGCTGACCAGCACCGCTTTCGCGAGCTTGTCTTTGCGCTTCTGTCCCTTGGACGTCAGTATATGGCGAAGGTGCGAATGACGCCGCATCACCTTTCCGGTGGCGGTTTTCTTAAAGCGCTTGGCGGCGCCTTTATGGGTTTTCAGTTTCGGCATAGATTCGTTCTTTCTACCTTTTAGAAATTCAGCCTTTAGCTGTTAGCTTTTAGCCCTTAGCTCTAAAATCGGCGCGCGCGCGCACAGGCGATCCCCTAACCGGCGCAAGCTACATCTTCATCATGCGCGGGATTCCAACGCGCAAGCTAAAAGCTAAAGGCTAAGAGCTAATAGCTCTTCCTCACGCTTGCTTCGCCTGCGGTTGTGGCGGCGGTGCTGCGGGCCGCGGTTTTTCTTTCTTGCCCCCGCCCTCTTCCTTTTTGGGAGCGAGAATGGCGTGCAACGTGTTGCCTTCCTGCCGGGGGCGGAACTCGACGATGCTCTTTTCCTGAACGTCCTTGATCAGTCGTTCAAGAATCTGGCGTCCCAGGTTCGTGCGCGTCATTTCCCGGCCGCGGAAGAAGATGGTCGCCTTGACCTTGTCTCCTTCGTCGAGGAACCGGAGCACGTGATTCTTTTTGGTCTCGTAATCGTGGTCGTCCACATTGATGCGGAACTTCACTTCCTTGACCACGATCTGCTTCTGATGCTTCTTGGCCTCGCGCTCTTTCTTTTCCTGCTGGTACAGGAATTTCCCGTAGTCCATGATGCGGCAGACAGGAGGTTGTGCAGTGGGCGAGATCTCTACCAGGTCCAGATTTTTCTCGCGCGCCATCTTGAGCGCTTCGTAAGGAGGCAGAATTCCGATCTGATTCCCTTCGTCGTCAATCACGCGGATTTCGCGGGCGCGTATGCGGTCGTTCGTGCGGATAAACCTTTTATCGATACCATCCTCCAATGCAGTTTCGGCAGAAACTAGACGAAAAATTATAGCATGGGGTTCACACTGGTCGGTCACTCCGTGCGACCCTTGCAACAGAGTTTTTACCCTACGTTTTCACGAATATGCGGTTTCATAGGAAGGGAAGCCTTTCTACAACAACTGGGATTTTGCCATGCACTAAATAGCTTGAAATCGCACCGGAAGGTTTGGCGTCCGGTTTGCTTGTGGAGTACCCAGGAGTCCCCACTCATGCCTCAGGAGCTTTCTGTTTCCTATCAGGCCGTTAAGACCAAAGTGCATCGGCTCATGGATGCAGCGGTGGAAGGTGCCAAGACGGAGAGCGATATCGTGGAGTGTATCGCTCGCTGGTGGTGCCTGGTGCAGCCGGCAGACCGAGCTGTTGCCCGCAAGTACCTCTTAACTGTGCTGGAAAGATCGAACGCCACTTTGCAAGCAATTGCCACCACTTTGTCGGAACTGGAAGGATTCGCTGGCCGCGACATCGCTCCCGAGACCTTGGCGGAGTCGCCGGCGCAACCACAAAGTTCACCAGTCAATCGCGTCTAGACGCCTCGGCAACACGGCGCCTACCACGCAACTCTTTTTAAAACTGAAGCTTACAGAATTTGGAATCCCGGCCTAGGGCCGGGATTTGCCTGTTTCTAAGAGCTTTGGATTCCTCAGATCGAGCCCGAATGACCAGCTAGCTTAGACGCAATGCCTCCGGATACGCCAACTTGGGTCGATTCCTCATGATGAGCGACGCGCCACATGAGAATCTCGGCTTCAAGCACGGGGCAGTCAGCCAGATCGGAACGAATGGCATCGAATGTCTGCCAGAGGCGCCGCGAGTTTGGCCCAAGGAAACCCATGAAGGCGTCGCTATTGGGAGTACTCCAGCAAGTCACATCCTGAAGAAACTGCAGGAAGCCCGTCACCCAGCCGCGCACGTAGGAGTTGCCTTCCGCGAGGAATCTTTCCAGGTGATCGAAGGAGGCTCGGACGGATTCATAGTCCCGGCGGTGATAGAGACCGCTGAGCAATCGCGCGAATTCAAACCATTGCCGGTCGTGATTACCGGAAGCAGTCCAGATTTGCGAGGAAGACAGTTGCGGAAACGACCGCACCAGTTCCGCGAGAGCGGTTTTCTGATCGACCATATGCACCTCGCACCTGTGAGTTGGGTTCAGGCTAGTCCGCGGAAAGCCGACGAGGAATGGCCCGGATGGGCCAGGGGCATGGCGGGATGGTGTGCTGGGCTACATCGAGGTTATCGGATTCAGGGAAGGCAGTCTCACAGTGACGGGTGACAACCGTCACTGCTACGAGCCGCAGCCTGCATGTACAGTTTTTCGCAGTCCTCCCCATACAACGCTGCTCCATCTCTGCGGAGCAGCTTTTTTCTTTATGGGGAACCCTAAACCCATTGAGTGCGCCGAGTGTCTGCGGTCGATGGCGCATGTCAAGAGCGAACTCCTGACCCGGATCGCCTGCGCAAACTGCCAATACGCTCAGGAGAGCGTGGAAAGCGACCGGTTAGAGCGCGAACGATCGTCGCGCCGGTGGCTGGTTTCCCGCTGTCCTGAATGCGGGAAATGGTGTTGGACACG
>QIAH01000369.1 GCA_003225465.1 Acidobacteriota bacterium
ACAAATGGATATGAGTGAGTTCTTCGATTTTGTAAATCCGCCATGGGTCACTCCTCCCAGTCCGCCTGCCCAGAATGTCAGCGGGCCTTGCTATCTAGATCACTTGCCGTAATTGGGACGAGCGTGGACCGAAGTACCTGCTTTTAAACGACAAAGCCGAGAGTAATTTCACCTAATTCGGGCTGCCGGGCTCCGACGCCATCTTCTCCTCAGCAGGTCGGTTCCAAGTGAGAAGTCGTCGTTCCAACCGGCGTACTGCCCAGCTTCGTGCCGGCGTCCAGCGCCGGAAGCGGCGAAGCCGTGAAAACGACTTCAGCATTCTCACGCGTTGCTGCATATCGAAGGAATGAATGTATTGCCGGATGATCTGAGGCATGCTCATCTGCAACGCGGCGCTGAAGTTCTGGTGCGCCATGACCGCGAGATGGTCTGGCGATCCAATCAGCGTCAGGAGTTTTTGCGCGAGACTGTCTACATCGTTGGCTGTGAAGAATTCCATCGAGACGAATTCCTGCTGAGCCAGTTCGACGAAGTCATCAATATCGGGAGCGAGTATGGGCAAACCATATTGACACGCCAGATGAGCAACTCCACTCGATCCTGCCGAGGACGTGTACGGTAACACCGTCAAGCTTGCTGTCCGAAAGAGATTCGAAAGCGACTCCTCCGGTACATATCCCAAAAATCGTATGCGGGGATTGTGCTTCATCGACTCCGCGACCCCTCGTACGTACCCTGGTGTCTTAGGATGGTCACCACCTGCAATGACCAGCTCAGTCTGGGGCAATTGCGACTGAATAGCTTCAAATGCATTTACCAGCACCTCCAGTCGCTTGTACGTGCCCCATTTGCCAAAAGCGAGGACACGGTGTACAGGATTGCCGCGTAAGGCAAAGTTCGGCGGTTCGGGACGACTTGCAAAGATTCCGTGATGTCGCACATTGACCGCTCCGCGCCGGTATTTCCGACGCAACGTACGATGGTAGGCGGGCAGTAGTACCGAAAGGGAATTGGCAGATAGGAGCAGATGAGTAGCGACGTTTCCCGCGATGCTATATAAGAGGGGCGATTTCACCCCGGCATCCGCCAGGTTCACGGTCTCAAAAAGTTGATGCAGGGTGACATGTGTGTAGCAGGAGCAAAGTCTCGTTAAAGCAGGAGCAGTCAGCCCAAAGAACGCGGGCAGCGGCTTCCCACCGAAGCTCGCGAAACCTAGGTTGAACCACACGACATCCGGCTTGAGTCGTCGGATTGCCCGAATGAGCGAAAGGGCATTTCCCAGGCGGTTGAAAGCCCAGCAGCGAATGACTGTGAACCCAGGCAACTCCGGCATGGGTTCCGACAAGTCATCACCCAAAATTATCAACTCTATCCCGGTCCGCTGGCGGAGTTCATCCGCGATATGGAATCCGTATTCGTTGAGCGCCTGACGGCTGGGTGGAAATGCAGTTACCAGCACAATCTTCATTGGGGACTCGGGCGGAGGAAGAGGTCTCGAGAGAGTTTCCCGAGCAACTGCAGATAGTGAAACGCGACGGCCGCGCCTGCTTTGCTCTTACCTGCGCGTCGGCGACCGAATCGATACGGAATCTCACGCGCTGAGAAAATATGCGCTCGAACCAGGATCTCCAATAACAATTTAAAGCCCTTCGCCTCAAATGAGAAACCATCAATTGCTTTCCTGCGCACGATGAAAAATCCTGACATCGGATCCTTTACACGAACACCTTTCCGCTGAAGTGGAAGCGTAGCCCATGTGCTTGCCCTGGAAATGGCAACGCGTAAGGGATTCCACCCGCGTACGCCATCTTTGCTGGCATAACGGCTCGCGATCGCAATGTCGCACCCTTCGGCAATCGCCGCTAGCAATTCAGGAAGCAAGTCAGGAGGATGTTGCAGGTCGGCATCGATCACACCAAGCAACTCAGCATCCGAATGATTCCAGCCGTGAATTACGGCGCCTGCCAAGCCACGTTCTCCACGGCGGGCGAGAATCCTGATGCGCCTATCTGCTTCCGCATACTGTTGCACGAGTTCGGCTGTCCCATCGCTACTGCCGTCATCGACAATGATTATTTCGTAGTTAACGCCGACTGGCTCTAGAGCGTGTTGAACCATGCCAAGAAGGGTCTCAATGTTTCCAGCCTCATTCAGGGTCGGTACCACCAATGCGAATCTATCGTGCAGCCCAAGGCGTGTCACAGACTTCTCCGGCGAACAAAGTGAGTGTGAGATGGCGTCACTGGGCAGACAAGTTGTGTGCCTTTTCACACGCAATGTTTTGTCGGCTTTGTTCTACCGGGAATTACTGAGAATTGGAGTGCGCGGGCCACTATTCAAGGCCGCATTATTGCTCGAGGACGCGGCATTGTGCGGTAAGTGTGCAACAATCTGCTGCTGTACTTCGGCAATGCTTCCTGGGGCGATTACGATCAGCTCCGGCACAAGCCTCGTTAATCCGAGAAACGCACGTCGGTATTCGTGCATAAAAGCAAGCGGATATTCCGGTTTTCTGCCAAACGCATCATCTGGCGATGCGTCCAGAATAAATCCTGCATCAGGCGTGGGTGCAATTGCAGCTAGAAGCCGCACGTAAGTGCGAGCCAACCAGTGTCGTGCACGAATTTGAACAATTTGGTCGTATATGTAGCGATCGAAAATAACGAAGTCCGAGTTTGTTTTGCGTAGCTGGCGCGCAGCTCTGCGCAGGCGCAAACAATCAAAGAGGTAAAAAATCGAACGGACAAGCGTTAAGTACCAAGTGTGGACGTTTTTATCGTTTCGAAGAAGCGGAGAGTGATCTGAGGATCGCTTATTTCCGAGAGTCCGGAGACTTATGCTAGCGCGGATGCGTGATAGGACAGCAATATCATCCCAAAACGTAACGCGAACGACACGAAACCCTTGCTTGCTCAGGCTCTTCGACAGGCTCTCAATTTGCGTGCTTTTGCCCGCGCCATCGATTCCAGAGAAGGTTACGATCCTCCCGACGTGATCAGTCATAAGCGAGTCATTAAGGCTCACACATCGCGCACGAATGGAATAAATAACAGTTGCCGCGTCTTAATCAGGGAGCCCCAGGCGGTTTCGATGGACTACCCTTCGACAAGGCAAATGCCGAGCCTACGGCTACGCAAGCTCCCGCGATCAGGCCTGCCTTTATCAGTAACGATCGTCTCTGCCGTTGTTTTGCCGGAGCGATGGCCGCTCCAACTGGACGGGCGGCAGGGCTACCCTTCACGGTAGGCGCTTTTGCACCAGCTGCCCCCGAGGGCACCGACTCTGGATTCTGTTGTTGTGATACATCGTTCTGGCCCTGCTGAGCTGGCTGCGCAGGCGCCGGAGCATCTGGTAATTCCTGATGCACCGGAGAAGCCGCAGAATTGCTCTTGTCTTGACCCTGAGTGGACTGTTGCGGTCGGTTCGAATCATCGGGCACCTGCGTCGGCCGAGTCTGATCAATTTCCTGGGTGCTCTGGGAAAGAGGCTCCGCGAGTGCGGTCGCACTCGAAAGGATCAGGATAAGTATGGTGTTGAGGATTTTCTGCATTCCACTGTTCATCGATGATCGCCCTCCCTTGTGCCGGTTTGCAGGCCTGGGCCTACGAGGCGGCGATAGGCTGCACCAAGCCGTCATGTTGATATCGGTGCAGCGTGCCGCCGTTCACAGCCTCAGAAACAGAAGAGAATATGTCGAGAACAGAAGCGAGCCGAGTTAATTCAAGGATCACAGCTGTTTGTGGGGAGCCTGCAACTACAGATACTCGACCATCTGCCTGCTCAACCTGTTCGACGCATTCAAGCAGCAACTCGATGGCGTCCGGCGCCATCTCAGCCGACTCCGGTATGTCAAGCACCAACTGTGGCCGATACGTGCGGCGCGCCAGGTTGCGGACCTCGGAGAGAAACGACTTTCGGCGAGCGAAGTTACGGCTTTGAGGAAATTCCTTAATGACGACCGGTCCTTTAGACGTCATGAGTATCTCCCCGGACGGGCATTAGAGCTTGCGCATCGGTGCCCCAATCGCAACCAATAAGGTTCCCGCCTTCAGAAGCGGCACTCGCCGTACGTGTAACTGCAGATGGAACGTGATATCTGCGCGCCGCCAAGGCAGCACGGCCGAGGTCGACTGTCACGCCTCGCTCAAGCTGCTCCAGTCGAGCTCCATCCACCACCGAATTTCTGACGTGCAGACCGGGAGCGAGATAAGTATTCGGCAAAATGCATGCATGGTCCAAGGTGGTACCCATGTCAATTTCGCAGTTCTGCTCGACGGAAGAGTAACCTGTGACAATCACGCCTGCATGGATCCGGGTGTGGGCGCCGATGTAGCAGGGTCCTTGAATCCTGGCCGAAGCATCGACACGAGCGGTCGCGTCGATCCAGATCTTTTCGTCAGCCTGATGTCCGGCGGGCTGGATTCCACAACGCCCTTCCAAAGCATCTTCCACCAACTGCCGGTACGCCATCGTCGATGAGAGACGTGAAACATACCCGCGAAAGTTGTAGCGCGATGACTTCAGTGTTTCATCAAGACCGCATCGCAGTCCGCTCTTAAGGACAGCCCCGCGATTGAGAAGGCTGATTCCTAGAGGGCCTTTCTTGTCAAACACGCGCGTAATTCGATTTCGTCCCTGGTGATGAAATTGAATCAAATCAGCAAAGTCGATTTCAGCGTAAGAGCCCGAAAGAATTAACAGGATCTGTTCTACGCCCTCTTTCACCCAATCCGTGATGCGAACTGGCGATTGTTCGTCGCGGTCCACTACCGAAAGTATGCCCACGCCCAATTCGCGAACCCGATCAATCCACCTTTCCACCACGGTTTTTCCCACGACAGGCCAAGACGAACTCCAAGAATTCGTACCCTCCCCCGATTGGTGACTGGATCCCTGCGTTACCACCAGTGCTCCGAGTTGCACGTGATGTTTCCCCTTATATGGTCGTCTCTGCCAAGTCCTGGATTGCAGACGCGAGAACCAGGCTTGCAGGTGTATTTTGTGGCGGCACTTTCGCGCCGCTCTGTTGAACTGCCAGTCGTGCTTCAGGTAGAGAACAGGATTCCTTCTCTATAAAAACCGGATCGTCCACTGGTATGCTTCGCCGTGCGAGGCTATCCCTCATGGTCCTTTCCATGTGTCTCGCCAAGTGTCGTCGGGAAGCGAGGCATTCACGAATTCTCTGCTTCGCCTTGTGCAACTGGGATTTTGAATTTCCAACGGAACAGCGAAGCAGCTTAGCGATTTCCCGGTGCCCATAGCCACCGATTTCGTGTAACTCGAATATCGTTCTATATCCTGCAGGAAGAGCCTCAAGTGCGCGTGCCAATGCGATTCGATCGAGCGAGCGACTGAGCCGATTATCATGTTGACCAAATTCGCGCTTACTCGTTTCCCCTCCGGCGGGTTGATCCAGGGAAGCGTGCGGTGTGGACTGCCGCCGAAAATGCATCAGAGCGGTGTTCACTGCGACCCGATGGAGCCACGTCGAAAGAGCCGACTCGCCGCGGAATGTGGCAAGTTTTCGGAAAGCCTGAATGAACGCTTCCTGCGTCAGGTCGTCGGCATCGGCGGTGTTGTTCGTCATGCGCAGACATACCGCATAAACTCGCCCTTTATGCGTTTGGAACAGTGTTGAAAACGCGTCCGCATCGCCGCGCAGCGCTCTCTGTACGAGAACACTGTCGGAATTACGTTTTTCGGTTTGATTACTCCTTGGTTTAACATCCACAGCCTTCACGTCTTTAGACTCCGTAGTGCGAAAATACGGCTTCCGTATGCAGGGCAACATCAGGCTCGCGCCGTATTCCGATAAATGCTTTCCTGTAACACTCTAGTGCGAGCTGTCGAACGTCATGCGGGCGTACAAGTACAAGTATTGGTGTCTCTGGATGTTTTCGAACCGAGATTGGTCCACGAAATTGCTCATGAACGGAAATGTTTTTCGCTACACGCGCTGAGTCGTGAGCCTACAGAGTTCTCTGGATGGCACGAACACCCGGTCTCGCTTAACTATCAGTGCGGTGAACCTGTAAGACTCCATCCACATCGGGCGTGAGCCGACAGCGTCGGCTCCCGCCTCCCGCCTACGATTCAGAATCCTCGACGAGAAGTGATAAACGCAGCGGGAAATTCGCAAGTCAATCTCACATTTAGCTGCGGCCGTTCAGACTCTCTCAGCGCCCTATTTCTCCAGACCGGCGCAAGCTGATCCGTCCCCGACGTGGCATTCACCAGCGCACTACGCGCTTCCAGAGGTCTTAGAACCTTCGAGTAAAAAACATGCGCTCAATTCCTTGAGATTCCCCTCAAGCCCCACCTAGAATCGCCACATACCCAACAACGAAGCCTGTTTTGCTCAGCCCGTTCTGATCCAAAGGCAGGAAAGGTTTGTTCCGATGAAGACGTTTGCCTTGATTTTTGCGCTTGGGGTTTCTGCCCCTGCGGTAGCGGGCGTGTCGGTGACCGCCCCGCTGAGCAACAGTTCGGTCGCCACAACGGTGCAGTACGTTGCCACCGCAAGCACGACGTGCTCAAAGGGCGTGTCTGCGATGGGTATCTACACAGCACCCAACGTGCTGGCCTACACCGTCAACGGTTCCTCTTTAAACACGTTGCTGAACCTCAGTCCCGGAACGTATCAGACCGTTGTTCAGGAGTGGGATAACTGTGGTGGCGTGGACAAAACGAACGTGACCATTGTGGTGAAAGGGAGTGCCGCTGAGGTCCAGGTGAGGGCGCCTGCGAATAACGCGAACGTTGCCACTCAGGTTCAATACGTCGCGACTGCGAGCAGCAGTAGTTGTGCGAACGGCGTTTCGGCTATGGGAATATACACGGCGCCCGGCGTTCTCGCATACTTGGCGAAGGGCGCAAGTCTGAACACGATCTTGAATCTGAATCGCGGCACTTACAATACGGTTGTTCAGGAATGGGACAACTGCGGTGGAAGCGCCAAAACGCCGATCACAATCAACGTCGCCGGTTCGACCAGCGCCCAAGCCTCCGGCGTAGTCGTGTCTGCTCCCGCCAATAACGCTACGGTGAGTCCTTCCGTCCAATTTGTTGCTTCGGCCACGAGCCCATGCAAGGCAGGCGTTGCTGCGATGGGCATCTATCCCAGCCCCGGAAATCTGGTGTACAAGGTCAACGGAAGTTCATTGAACACCGTCTTGAACCTGGGCGCTGGCACCTATCATGCGGTCGTTCAGGAATGGGACAACTGCGGCGGGAGCGCGACTGCGCCCGTTGTGATCACTGTCGGTTCTGGCAGCCCGTCGCCGAACGGAACCTCGGGGCAATTTGCCAATCTACATCAGAAGTCCGGCTGGACTGGATACGCCTTGCTACCACCGCTTTACAATATTTGCCCTTACTGCGTTCCTGCTGGTCCGCAGACCACATGGTCAATGACGCAGGGCGTCTGGTCCCCCGCCTTGACCGGAAGTTCCTCGCGCATGGATGTAGGCGGGCAGACTCTGTACTCCGATGTGCTGTGGAACAACCACCTCATTGGAGATTTTTCCTCGCAAGGGCTTCCGGATTCGAATCACTCTATTATTCCGAACGTCCACAACTTCACGTACGATGTCTATTTTTACGCGCAAGACATCAGCGCCGCGCAAGCCCTGGAATTCGACATCAACCAGTTTGTCAATGGACAGTCATTTATCTGGGGACATGAATGCAGGATTGCGGGAGGCAACGAGTGGGACATCTGGGACAACCCAGGGCAAAAATGGCACCCCACCGGAGTTCCTTGCAATCCAGTCAGCAACTCGTGGAATCACCTGGTCATTCAAGCTCAGAGAACGTCGGATAATCACCTGCTGTTTAAATCCATTTCTCTGAACGGCCAAACAGCCACTTTGAATTACTACGAGAGCCCCACTCCTTCAAACTGGTACGGCATTACTGTCAATTACCAGCAAGATGGAAACTACAAACAACAGCCTTATTCGATCTGGCTGGATCGCTTGACGTTCTCGTACTGGTAGTCGAGTCGGCTACGACCGGCACGGGGGGATCACCTTAGAGGTGGTCTCCCCTTAATTTTTTCCTTCGTAATATCCCTACTTCACTGGGTGCCCTCCCGATCTTCCCCTCCGGCGATCCTCAGTTGTTTCCCTTAGTAAGTGCTATTCGCTAAGTGTTTTTCCGGAGGACCCTCTGTAATCTTCTGTATTAACCAGCTTGTAAATACAGTAGGGGGTGCAGGACTCAACCCAACTTGAGGAACTGAACGCATGAGGTACCTCCCGGTTTTTGCGCTGCTCGTGTTTCTGGTAGCTTGCGGAGTTAACCCAAACCCCGCAAATCCCGACCTCACCCCAATCGCCAAGCCCAATACAACGCAAACGTACGACATGCTCAGCTGGATGACAATGAGTCCGACTTTAAGCAGCGGTCACCACATGGCAGGAACTGCAAACTCCCTCTACACCACCATGACTTCCAGTCGCATGTACTGGACCAAAACTCAGGCAGGCTATCCCTGGGACGTTCAGCTGTTTGACAAGAACTTCATTTATCTCTGGGTGACTGAGCTGGACTGGAAAAATCCGCGAAGTTTCAAAGTGTTCCACAGTCCGACGCTCGGAAAGTTCAACCTGCCCCTAGTCCCGCGTTGGGCCAAAGGCGGATACCCTGGATCGAGCATCAAGATCAGCGATTCTTCGTACGAAATTCATTCCGATTGCAACACGTTCGTCAAAAAGAATCTCGGACATGTGATCAACGAGGTCTGGGGACCCTACAAAGAATCATTGGGAGGTCAGCTTCCAAACAATCTCGAAACTTTGGTTATCAGCTACCGCTATACTTGCGATCCCAATTATTCCAATTGCTTCAACAAAGAGGAGTATCACGTGGCCAAACCCTATGGCCTCGTGAAATGGCAGCACCAGAGCCTTGGCTCTGACGGAACCTACAATCCTCCCGATAACGTTACCTATTTCAATCATGTCGTTTCAGGTCAAGTATCGCCTGTCACTGCCTGCTTCTGACGGACAACCCTTTTAGGACGCTAATGACGAGGCCGCCTGTAAGCAGGCGGCTTTCCTTCTTTTGGCAGGTACTGGAAAGACTTTGGATCGAATTCGATTGCAGAACCCATAGCTTTCTTGGTCCCCGATTCCTTGTAGTCGAGTAATCTCTGTAGTTACTTCTTGATAATCAAGCAGCGGCTTTTCATCAAGTCGGCCGAACAACCCTGCACGGTTTCCAACTCATCCATCCGGAGTTCCGTACCTCGAGAGGTGTGACTTGGCCCGTTCTTCGGTGTCGTTCGTCAAGTTCGGCCCTGTTCCTATGCAGCCGCATTCGCTCGCGCAAGACTCAACCATCGCGAAAACGGTGCTGTTCCTGTCTCTCACCCTTTTGCTGTCTTTGCCGGCCCTCGGACAGAGTCCTTCGCAAGGCCCCCCAACAGGCCCGCCCGTATCCACACCCCAATCTCCCAGCATTGCCCCCGATGACAAGGGTTCCCAGGATGTACAGGGCGACGCCGGCCAATTTGTCTTCAAGAAGAAAGTCGAAGAAGTGATCCTTCACGCCGTCGTAGTCGATCAGCAGAATGATCTGGTCTCAAATTTGCCCCAGACCGAGTTTCGTGTCTTTGAGGATGGCAAACCGCAAGAGATAACCTCTTTCCATCAGGAAAAGGTCCCGGTAGCTCTAGGAATTCTGATCGACAACTCAGGCTCGATGCGTCCCAAGCGTGAAGGTGTCAATCGCGCCGCGCTAAATCTGGCACGCTCCAGCGATCCTCAGGACGAGATATTCATCGTGAATTTCGGCGAAGAGTCTTACCTGGATCAGGATTTCACGAACGATGTAAGCAAATTGCAAGCCGCCTTGGGCAAAATCGAAACACGCGGCAGTACGGCCCTCTACGACACGATCGTTGCGTCAGCGGCTCATATGAAACAAGGTGCGGGCTTGCAGAAACGCATCCTCTTGGTTGTGACCGATGGCGAAGATAATGCCAGCCAGGAATCTCTTGACGAAGCGCTGCAGCAACTGCAAAAGAAAGACAGTCCGGTGGTCTATATGATCGCCCTCCTCAACCCGGCGAGACGCACAAGTTCCGCCATTCGAGCTCTTCAAGCAATCAGCCAGAACACTGGAGGCACAGCTTACTTCCCAACCGATGTTCGGGAGGTAGACTCCATCACCCGCAATATCGCTTCCGCCATCCGCAGCCAGTACGTGATCGGGTACAAGTCTTCCAGCAATGCCACGGGACACGTCTATCACGCCATCCAAGTCGACGCATATGACTCCAGTCACCGCAAACTACGGGTCCGCACAAGGACTGGATACTACAGCGACTCGGTCGGTGGAGCTCCTTAAAACTATCGTGCTTCGCATTCTGAACCGGACAGGATTCATGCGAACAGCGCAAGCTCGTGCAGAATTTCGATTTCATGCACGCCAAGTTAGAACCAGTCCAGCAAATACCATGCTCATGATGACTGCCGCCAGCCACCCCAGCACTTTTAAATAGGCTGGCAAAACGAACGTCCCCATTACCTTTCGGCTGGTTGCCATTGCCATAATCACCATCATCAACGGAACTGCGGCGATTCCATTCAGTACAGCCGCCCAGAACAGGGCCTTAATCGGGTTAAGGGAAGTAAAGTTGAGTGCTGCGCCGACCGCGGTGCAAGTGGCAATCGTGCCATAGAACTTCTTTGCATCGGCAGGTTTCCGCTCGAGGCTTGCATTCCAACGAAACGCTTCGCCGAGTCCATAGGCCGCCGACCCCGCAAGCACAGGAACTGCTAGTAAACCTGTTCCAACAATTCCAGCGGAGAACAGAAAAAAGGCCCACCGCCCCGCAAGCGGTTGGAGCGCCTTTGCGGCCTGTGCGGCTGTGGCAATATCGTTTTCACCTATTTCGTGCAGCGTCGCCGCCGTCGTCAGGATAATGAAGAAGGCGATTAGGTTGGAGAACGCCATCCCGAAGTAGGTGTCTGTTCGGATCCGGTTGAACTGGGCAAAAGCTTGGCTCGGCGCCCGACGCAGAGCTTTTTCACCACGCGTCGTTCTTACCTCCTCCGCCTCCTGCGAAGCCTGCCAAAAGAATAAATAAGGACTGATCGTGGTTCCCAAAACTGCGATCAAAGCGAGGAAATACGCCTTGCTAAGCGAGATATGAGGAGCAAGCGTCCCTTGGAGAACCTCGGGCCAGGAAATGTGCACAAAGAACGCCGCTGCCACGTACGCCAAAAGCGACAGCGTCAGCCACTTCAGATAATGCGCGTATCGGTTGTAAGGAATAAGAAACTGCGCAATCACTGAGAGGGCCGCCAACAGCGATCCGTATAACCCAACAGGACCTGGCAGAATGAGCCGCAGCGCGGCGTCCATGGCCTGAATATCTGCGCCCAGGTTAAATACATTCGCGAGCACGACCAGTGTGACAATTCCGTATAACAACCTTGGATGACGAAGCCTCACATTATTCGCAATGCCGTGTCCGGTTACCCTCCCTATCCGCGCACAGATTTCCTGAAACGCCGACATCAGTGGATAAGAGACCACCATGGTCCACAACATCCCATAGCCAAATTGGGCGCCGATCTGGGAGTATGTGCCAATACCACTCGGATCGTCGTCCGAGGCGCCCGTAACCAGACCGGGTCCCAGCCGAGAAAGAAATGCTTTCAGTGAAAAACTTAAGCCAGCGTGCGGAGCAGCGGCGCATGGCTGCTGGGTCTCCGTGTCAGGCGACGGTACCGGGACAGCACGCGACGGAGACCTCGTTCCATTCGCAGACATATGCGCCGAGTTGAAGCTTACGTTTGGATGCGTTCCGTGCGAGCTTCAGCTGGCTTTCTGTTGGCCCTCGGAAACTGGAAAAACTGATATGGAGAGCGTTGATAAGGAAGCGGGCGTAAGATTTGAAATCGCCGTTCGCCTGCCGTTGAGAGAAACGGATCGGATCTTGCATTCATTAGCTGCGAACGGCGATTCCTCGAGAGACTCAGTAGACTCAGTTATCCGGCTCGCTTCATCGGCTTGTCGGTCTTCTGAAAGTCCGCGCTGGCTTCACCCGCAGAAGCGATATCTTGTGCACCAGTGCGCTCAAGAATGTCTTTCGCCTTTCGCGTCCAGTCGGAATTGTCGCTGTGTACGGACAACAGGATTCCACCTTCTCGGATTCGACCTTCGTACCTCTTCGCCTCGTATTCAGGTATGCCCATCCCGATCAGCATGCCTGTGATTCCCCCGATGGTTCCGCCCACACCGACGCCTGCAAGTGCCGCCATGATAGGACCGGCCGCGACCAGTGGCCCGACTCCAGGGATCGCCAGGGTGCCGATGCCTGCTAGCCATCCCAGCGCACCTCCCAACACAGCTCCCGCCCCAGCTCCTGCCGTGGCGCCTTCAGGAGCCTTGGTGCCTTTCTTGTGCGCGAAATCCTTGGTTCCCGCATTCTCGGGAAACAGCACCGAGACGTCGGTGTTACGAAAACCTGCCTCTCGGAGAGCGTCGACCGCTCCCTCGACCAATTCACGTGTTGAATAGATCCCAAACACCGCCCTATTTTTTCCTGCCATGACTGAAAATTCTCCTCGCTGATGAAATATTTATTCTTTCGATGCTACTTGCAGTTCTTTGCGAGTTTGCCCTGCAGTGAGCATTCGCCTTCGTATTGTCGGGAGCACTCTGCCCGCTCCTATTGTCGCCTTGCGCTGCGGCGATCCCATAGCACTCAAACATCAGGACGCCACACCAATGAAAGCCAACAAGAAATTGCCATTTTCGAAACTATTCAAGATTCCTTTCTACATTCGAAGAATGCTGTCAACCACCACAGCCTTCAGGGGCACTCGAAATGTTGCGATATTCTGTCCGACCCTAATTTGTCGGTGGAGTGATCACCATCGAGTTCTTGCTGTAAATTTTTCCGCTGACGCAGAGTTTTAGCTCCTGAAGGTCACCTTGCGTCGTGTATCAATCCAACGAATGGAAAAGACGGGCCAATGTTACCGGCTCAAGAAGACGACCAAAGCACATGCATCGTACTTCTGAGAGCCTCTAAATTTGCGCAATCCCGCGAGTGGCACCCCCACGAACGTGCTCCAGTTCATCCATTAGAAGCTTAACGGCATTCAAACCGGAACTTCCAGCATTTCAGCAATTTACAGGGACAATCCCGACGGCGAGGTAAACCGGCTACAGCAAACACTGTAGAGCTAGCCTTAAAGGTTTCGTGGTAGATGTTCGAAGGTAAGTCCGCTGTTTCTCTCATTTTCTACTATGGGGCGCCCACCCTCCGGTACTCGCATTCTGTCGATACTGGCCGAAAGTGATGCTCCTAAGGTTGGCGATTTAGAAATTTTTGAAGTAGCCAGGCGACGCACATGAAAAGAAGCTCGAATACTCTCGCGACTACAACTGAGAAACAACCCTCGCATCCCACGCCAAGTAACGGCGGCCACGTAGCCGGGGCGGAAGGTCCCAGCCTTGCGGTAATTCTCGCTGGTCTCCAAACCATGCGTGACGGCGATTTCTCCGTGCGCTTGCCGGGTTCGTGGACAGGTCTGGAAGGTAAGATTGCCGACACTTTCAACGAGATCGTCGCCGCCAATGAGCAGATGGCACAGGAACTGAAACGTGTTGGCAAGGCGGTTGGCAAGGAAGGCAGAACCCGGGAGCGTACGCGCTTTCATGAATCCAGAGGCGCCTGGGGACAGATCGAAGTCTCGGTGAACACGCTCGTCGAAGATCTACTTCGACCCACAGCAGAAGTGACTCGCGCCATCGCTGCTGTCGCACAAGGAAATTTGACCCAAACTGTTCGCCTCGACGTCGACGGCCGACCTTTGGAAGGTGAGTTCCTGCGTTCGGCAAACATCGTAAACACTATGATTCAGCAACTCGGCGTGTTTACCGCCGAAGTGATCCGCGTGGCGCGCGAGGTTGGAACCGACGGAAAACTGGGTGGCCAGGCACAGGTGCCGGGCGTGGCGGGTACATGGAAAGACCTCACTGACTCCGTCAATCTCATGGCGAATAACCTGACCGGTCAGGTCCGCAACATCGCCGAAGTTGCTACCGCCGTTGCTAGCGGTGACCTCTCACGCAAGATCACGGTCGACGTGCGCGGAGAAATTCTCCAGCTCAAAGAAGCCATTAACACGATGGTCGATCAGCTGCGATCATTTGCTTCGGAAGTGACGCGCGTTGCTCGCGAAGTGGGGACCGACGGGAAACTCGGCGGACAAGCTGTCGTTCCTGGCGTCGCTGGAACTTGGAAAGATCTTACCGACTCGGTCAACGCAATGGCCGGAAACCTGACAGCACAGGTCCGCAACATCGCTGAAGTGACGACTGCCGTCGCCCGTGGAGACTTGTCGCGCAAAATCACGGTTGACGTTAAGGGCGAGATTCTCGAACTCAAGAACACCATCAACACGATGGTGGACCAGCTCAATGCGTTTGCCGGTGAAGTGACGCGCGTGGCCCGTGAAGTCGGCACGGAAGGGAAATTGGGTGGGCAAGCGCAGGTGCCCGGAGTCGCCGGTACGTGGAAGGATCTGACCGACAACGTGAACCTGATGGCCAGCAATTTGACCGGACAGGTGCGCAACATTGCTGATGTAGCGACTGCAATCGCGAGCGGAGATCTCTCCAAGAAAATCACTGTCGACGTTCGTGGCGAAATTCTGCAGCTGAAGGAAACCCTGAACACAATGGTCGACCAACTGAACCGCTTTGCCGGTGAGGTGACTCGCGTGGCCAGGGAAGTCGGCACTGAGGGACGGCTGGGCGGCCAAGCTAACGTTCCCGGCGTGGCAGGCACATGGAAGGATCTCACTGATTCCGTTAACTCCATGGCCGGCAACCTTACAGGACAGGTCCGAAACATCGCTGAGGTGACCACCGCCGTGGCAAAGGGTGATTTATCACGCAAGATCACGGTGGACGTGAAAGGCGAAATTCTTGAGTTGAAAAACACCATTAACACAATGGTGGACCAATTGAATGGATTCGCGGGTGAAGTGACCCGCGTTGCCCGCGAGGTAGGCACAGAAGGAAAGCTCGGTGGTCAGGCGCAGGTTCCCGGTGTCGCCGGTACATGGAAGGATCTCACTGACAACGTAAACCTGATGGCTAGCAACTTGACTGGACAGGTCCGCAACATTGCTGAAGTGGCGACAGCCGTCGCGCGTGGCGACTTGTCCCGCAAGATCACGGTCGACGTGAAAGGCGAAATTCTCGAGCTCAAGGACACCATTAACACAATGGTGGATCAGTTGCGATCGTTCGCCTCAGAAGTCACCCGCGTGGCTCGCGAGGTCGGCACCGATGGTCGACTTGGCGGCCAGGCGCAGGTTCCCGGAATTGCTGGAACCTGGAAAGATCTCACAGACTCCGTGAACTCGATGGCCAGCAACCTGACGGCTCAGGTCCGCAACATCGCGGAGGTGACCACCGCCGTTGCTCGTGGAGACTTGTCCCGCAAGATCACGGTCGACGTAAAGGGCGAAATCCTCGAACTTAAGAACACCATCAACACCATGGTGGACCAGTTGAACGCGTTCGCGGGCGAAGTGACTCGCGTGGCCCGCGAGGTCGGCACCGAGGGAAAACTGGGCGGCCAAGCTCAGGTGCCGGGAGTCGGCGGCACCTGGAAAGATCTCACGGACTCCGTCAATTCCATGGCTGGCAACTTGACGGCTCAGGTTCGAAACATCGCCGAAGTCACCACCGCCGTCGCCCGCGGCGACCTGTCGCGCAAGATCACGGTTGACGTGAAAGGCGAAATTCTCGAACTGAAGAACACCATCAACACCATGGTCGACCAGTTGAACGCTTTCGCGGGTGAAGTTACGCGCGTGGCTCGCGAAGTCGGCACGGAAGGGAAGTTGGGCGGCCAAGCCCAGGTACCCGGAGTCGCCGGCACGTGGAAGGATCTTACCGATAACGTCAACTTCATGGCCAGCAATCTCACGGGCCAGGTACGAAACATTGCCGAAGTTGCCACCGCTATCGCGACCGGCGACCTCTCCAAGAAAATCACCGTGGACGTCCGTGGAGAAATTCTCCAGTTGAAGGAGACTCTCAACACCATGGTCGAGCAATTACGCTCCTTCGCTGCAGAAGTCACCCGCGTGGCGCGTGAAGTCGGCACGGAAGGTCGGTTGGGTGGACAGGCCAACGTTCCCGGCGTCGCCGGTACCTGGAAAGACCTCACGGACTCTGTGAACGCCATGGCGAGAAACCTTACGGCGCAGGTCCGTAACATTGCGGAAGTCACGACCGCTGTCGCGCGTGGCGACTTGTCGCGCAAGATCACAGTGGACGTGAAGGGCGAAATTCTTGAGTTGAAGAACACCATTAACACGATGGTGGACCAGTTAAACGCCTTTGCTGCTGAAGTCACGCGTGTGGCACGCGAAGTGGGAACGGAAGGCAAACTCGGCGGGCAGGCTCAAGTGCCGGGCGTGGCAGGCACGTGGAAGGATCTCACCGACAACGTGAACGTCATGGCCGCCAACCTCACCGAGCAGGTACGCGGCATCGTGAAGGTCGTGACCGCGGTCGCCAACGGGGAACTCACTCAGAAACTGCGTGTGAACGCGAAGGGCGAAGTCGCTGCTCTGGCGGAAACAATCAACAACATGACGGGCACGCTCGCCACCTTTGCCGACCAGGTCACTACAGTCGCCCGCGAGGTGGGCGTCGAAGGCCGACTGGGCGGTCAGGCAAACGTGCCCGGCGCAGCCGGAACATGGAAGGATCTCACGGGCAACGTCAATCTTTTGGCTGACAACCTTACCAACCAGGTGCGGGCCATCGCCGAGGTCGCCACCGCCGTCACCAAGGGAGACTTGACCCGATCGATTCAGGTGGAGGCCCGCGGCGAAGTAGCGGAACTCAAAGACAACATCAATACGATGATCGACAACCTTCGTCTCACAACCGATCGCAACACCGAGCAAGACTGGTTGAAGACGAACCTCGCGCGCTTTACAGGCATGTTGCAGGGCCAGCGCGACCTCACCACGGTGGGTCGGAAGCTTCTGTCGGAACTGGTTCCGCTGGTGAACGCTCAGCAGGGAATGATTTACCAGATGGAGACCGAAGAAAGCATGGTGCTGCTGGCTGCGTTCGCAGGCGACGGAGAGGATGGTCATCTGCGCCGCCTCAAAAGCGGGGAAGGATTAGTCGGTCAATGTGCTGCCGAAAAGCGCCGCATCGTCATTTCCGACCTGCCGCCGCAGACGGTTCCCATCCGATCCAGTCTCTTCGAGGCCGTGCCAAGTAATGTCGTTGTGCTTCCCGTGTTATTCGAGAATCACGTGAAGGCTGTCATTGAGTTGGCATCACTGAGTTTTTTCACCGCTTCTCACTTGGCATTCCTTGAGCAACTGACCTCAAGCATCGGCATCGTGCTCAACAGTATCGAAGCCACCATGCAGACGGAAGGCTTGCTGAAGCAGTCGCAACAATTGGCTGCCGAACTACAGACCCAGCAGAAGGAACTGCAACAGACGAACGAACAGCTGGCTCTCAAGGCGCAACAACTTGCCGAACAGAACGTCGAGGTGGAACGCAAGAACCGCGAAATCGAGCAAGCGCGGCGCGCTTTGGAAGAGAAGGCCAAGGAACTTGCCCTCACCTCCAAGTACAAATCGGAGTTCCTCGCCAACATGTCGCATGAGTTGCGCACTCCCCTCAACAGCATTCTTGTGCTTGGCCAGCAACTTACCGACAATCCAGATGGCAATCTGACAGCCAAGCAGGTCGAGTTTGCACGCACCATACACGGCGCCGGCACAGACTTGCTCAATCTGATTAGCGACATTCTCGACCTGTCGAAGATTGAATCAGGCACGGTATCCGTCGAAGCGGATGAAGTGTTCTTCACAAGCCTGCTGGATACGGTCGCTCGGCCATTCCGTCATGAGGCTGAGAACCGGCATCTCTCCTTCGAGGTGAACAGTGATCCGCAGCTTGGCCGCAGTCTCGTCACTGACTCCAAACGTCTGCAGCAGGTTCTCAAGAACCTACTTTCCAACGCCTTCAAGTTCACGGAACAGGGCAGCGTGCGCATGTCGGTGTCCGTCGCCTCGGGAGGGTGGAGCGAAGATCACCCTGTTCTCTCGAAGGCCGCTTCCGTAGTCGCCTTTGAAGTCGCCGATAGCGGAATCGGCATTCCGACTGAAAAACAGAGAATCATCTTTGAGGCGTTCCAGCAGGCGGACGCTGGCACCAGCCGCAAGTACGGAGGCACGGGTCTGGGGCTGGCGATCAGCCGTGAGCTTGCCAGCCTGCTCGGCGGCGAGATTCAATTGCGCAGTACACCGGGAAAGGGAAGCACGTTCACCCTTTATCTACCGCAAACTTACGCCGGACCATTATCCGGGACGGCGCGGGATCGTAAAGTCACTCCCGCGGTGTCATCTCTGCAGCTGGGTGCGGTTGCCGTTTCGGAGCAACCGCTGGAGCGGATTCCCGATGACCGTTCCAACGTTCAGCCTGACGATTCTGTTCTGCTGATTGTTGAAGACGATCCGCACTACGCTCGTCTGGTATGCGATTTAGCGCATGACAAGGGCTTCAAGGTCTTAGCCGCGAGTCATGGAATGGAGGCGCTCGCCCTTGCCCGCGAGTACCACCCAATTGCCGTTTCGCTCGATGTCTTCCTGCCCGACATGCTGGGTTGGACGGTATTGAACCACCTCAAGCAGGACCCCACGACTCGGCACATTCCGGTGCAAATGCTCACCCTCGATGAAGATCGCCAGCAGGGCTTGGCACGTGGAGCGTTCTCGTTTATAACGAAGCCGACTACGCCCGACGGGCTGGCGGATGCACTGAACAAAATCAAGACGTACTCGAGTCCCCGTCGGAAACGACTGCTTGTGGTTGAAGATAACAATGCCGAGCAGACTACCATCCAAGCCCTGCTCGGCCACGATGACGTCGACATTTCCGTCGCAGCCACCGGCCGGGAAGCCCTCGCTGCGCTTGAGAAGGAGAACTACGACTGCATGGTCCTCGACTTACGCCTGCCAGACATGTCGGGCTTCGAGATCCTGGAATGCATTCGTGACACCTCGTCTTTGAGCGAGTTGCCTGTCGTTGTCTTTACCGGCAAGGAGCTTTCCCCGGAAGAAGACGCCCGGCTCCATACCCTTGCGCGCAGCGTAGTTGTAAAGGGAGTCGAATCTCCAGAACGGTTACTTGATGAAACGGCGCTCTTCCTGCACCGAGTCATTGCCGACCTTCCACCTGAAAAACAAAACATGCTCGATCGCTTGCACCGCTCCGATGAGGCATTGATTGGCAAGAAGGTGCTGGTGATCGACGATGATGTCCGAAATATTTTTGCGCTCAGCAGCGTCCTGGAACGTCGCGGGATGACAGTTCTGACCGCTGGAACCGGGCGCGAAGCGATTGCTCTTCTCGAATCCACTCCTGACATAGCGATCGTTCTGATGGATATCATGATGCCGGAAATGGACGGCTACGAGACTATGCAGGTCATTCGTGAAAACGCATCATTCCGGCGGCTGCCCATCGTGGCTTTAACGGCCAAAGCGATGAAAGGTGACCGCGAGAAGTGCCTCGAAGCTGGGGCTTCGGAATACCTGGCCAAGCCGGTCAATACTGACCAGCTCCTCTCCGCTCTTCGCATGTGGCTGCATCGCTAATTGAGGAAATAATGCTCGACGGAGGATCAATGATCACGAAAGAACGGGTGAACATCCTGATGGTGGATGATCAACCTGCCAAACTGTTGAGCTATGAGGCGATCCTTGGGGAGCTCGACGAAAACCTCATAAAGGCAACGTCGGGAAGGGAAGCGCTCGAATTTCTGTTGAAGTCGGATGTCGCCGTTGTGCTCATGGACGTGAGCATGCCCGAAATCGATGGCTTTGAGCTTGCCAGTATGATTCGCCAGCACCCACGGTTCCATCGGACTGCGATCATTTTTATTTCGGCTGTCCACTTGACAGATCTGGATCGTCTCAGAGGTTACGAACGCGGCGCGGTGGACTATATCTCTGTCCCGGTCATTCCTGAGTTGTTGCGCGCCAAGGTAAGCGTATTTGCTGAGTTGCATCGAAAAGCGCAACAATTGCGGGCGCTCAATCGCGAACTGGAGCAGCGTGTCGTGGAGCGAACCCAGGAGCTCGGGAATAAAGCAGAAGCTTTGGAACTATTGAATTCCCAGCTTAACCGTAAAAATGAGCAACTCGATGCCATTTTGCAAACAGCTCCTGACATCATCTTCAGCAGTCGCGGAGACGGCTCTCGGGACTTTCTCAGCGCCCACTTTTTTGAATACACCGGAGCTTCAGCTGAATTGGCTTTGGGTTTCGGATGGATAGACTTTGTTCACCCAGATGACCGCTCAGACATCATGAGTCATTGGGAAAAATGTCTTCAGTCGCGTGAAATCTACGAAGCGGAGTATCGTATTCGAGGGCAGGCGGGTGAGTACCGCTGGTTTCGCGCCCGTGCAATTCCGATACGTGCTCAAAATGGAGAGATCGTCAGATGGTATGGGACTTGCTCCGACATCCATGACAGCAAACTCCTGGAGCAATCGATCCGGGAAAATAGCACTACACTGGAGAAGGTAGTCGAGGAGCGAACCGAAGCCCTGCGCCACCTTTCCAGCCGGCTTATGCGCATGCAAGATGAAGAACGCCGACGCATTGCCAGGGAACTCCACGACAGCCTGGGGCAGGAGCTTGCTGCAGCCAAAATGACGGTGGATGGAATTACCAAACAGAGCTCCTCGCAATTGAAAGATCAATCGGCCCAGGAAGCGAGCGGCAGCATCGATCGTGCGCTTCAGCAGGTTCGCACGATGTCGCATCTCTTGCACCCGCCCCTGTTGGACGAGGTCGGCTTAGTCTCTGCCCTGCGCTGGTACTTGGAGGGAATGACGAAGCGCAGCGGAATTGAGACCACGCTCGAGGTTCAGCCCTCTAGTTTTCCACGTCTCCCGCCGCAATTTGAAACTGCGATCTTCCGCATAGTTCAGGAAGCGTTGACGAATGTATTCAGACACTCACAGGCGAGCCACAGCCAGGTGCGGTTGCTTCGAAATGAGAATAACGTCGTGGTTGAGATTCGTGACGACGGCAAGGGGCTGGCAGAAGATACAACCAAGTTCCGGCCAGGTACCGTCGGCATCGGCATCGGAGGTATGAGACAGCGTGTGGAAGAATTTGGTGGAGAGTTACGCTTGACGAATGCAAATCCGGGAGCTGTCGTCGAGGTCATTATTCCTGTGGAAGAACAGGCGCGCGATCGGGTGCTGGCGACTGCATAGTTTAAGATGTCGCCCATCATCGAAGATGCGCTTCGTGGGCGTCCGGGCAAGTCGCGTGAAAATTCTACGTCTGAAAGCGGTATATTTTCTCAATGCCTCAAAAGGACACAAACATTCACGAGATGCCGATCCGAATTCTGATTGCCGACGACCATGAAATCTTCCGGCGAGGATTGCGATCACTGCTGGAATCGCATCCTGAATGGGAAGTCTGCGGCGAGGCCATAGACGGCCAGGAGGCTGTGGATCGGGCAAAGGAACTCAATCCAGACATCGTGGTCCTGGATATCACCATGCCCAGGCTCAATGGCTTGGAAGCCGCTCAATTGATTCGCAGCCAAGCTCCCCATTCAAAATTGGTGATTCTCAGCCAGCATGAGCCCTCTTTGATGCGTCAGGCTGCCTTGAGCGCTGGTGCCGGCGCCTACGTCACCAAGTCTGAAGTTTCTCGCGAGCTGATGATGGCCATCGAAACCCTCATATCGCCCGGGGCGGTCGGTTCAGAAGGGACCGCAGGAAATCTCTAATCACGCAATTTGGAGCGAAGCAGAATGTCGTGCCTGCTTCGCCCCAATGAAGTCGTCTCTTTGCCGTTAAGCTGCTGATTTCGTCTTGCGCGCGCGCAGGTGCTCTCGATTCGCCGTCTTCGCGGCAGGAGCGTTCTCTTCCTGAAGTTCCGCCGCTTCCTGGTTCACGTTCTCCGAAAGTTCCGTGAGTTTTTCGTCCGCCCGCTTCTCTTCTTCCAAAGTTTCCTTCAAGAGATTGAGATCATCAGATCTGTCCAGCAGTTTCGCATAAGCGCAAACGCTTCCGTAAGCTGCGATCTCATAGTGTTCGACTTTCTGAGCTGCAGCAATTAGCCCGGCGTCCAGGACCTTTCCTTCGAGTTCGTCGATGGTCTCTGCGCCCTCCTTAACGATTCCTTCCATTCCTACGCACTTCTTTCCCTTTGGATTTTCGCCCAGACTCTCAAATACTTCCTCGAGACGGGTGACATGATTTTTTGTTTCCTCCAGGTGATTGGCAAATGCCTCGCTTAGTTCGTCAGTCTCCGCACTCTTGACCAGTTTCGGTAAAGCCTTGACCAGTTGCTGCTCGGCACTGTACAGATCTTTGAGTTCGCTGACATAAAGCGTGAGAAGTGTTTTCTGCGCCATGTTTCCTCCGTTTTGGTTTTCGGTGATTAAAAGGCGACCTGCGAAGCGGGTGTTGGTGGCCGCTCGAGCACCTTACGCTACGATTCAAGTTCGCGCGCTCAAAGTAAATCCGGGCTGCACGGTAGAACAAAACGTACCGCCCTTTAGTTACAGGTGGACACTCTTACTGATTCACGACCACATCCACGTCCCCAGTTTTTCGCAGGACCTCTACATGAATATTCTGAGCTTGACGCTCCACTACTAGGTCCACTAACGAATCTGCTACTTGCAGGCGTTCCATTGCCAGAAATGACATCGACTCGGGAAGCTTCGGTCGGCTAAACACGATACGCCGCTTGGGTGCGTCCAGTGCGAATCCCAGGGACGCTTCCAGGAGCATGAATGCAGCGCCCGCTGACCAAGCCTGAGGCGAGCAGGCGACTGGATACAAAGTAGGACCCTCACCTGAACGTCTGTGTAAGCCACACAACAGTTCGGGTAGGCGATTCATTTCGAAATAGGAGCTAGCCTCAAACAGTGCGTCCGTCAACAGCGCCGCCGGGCGCGTAAATCCGTAATTGGCAAGACCCGCCGCCGCGATGGCGTTGTCGTGTGGCCACACCGACCCATTGTGATAGGAGATCGGATTGTACTTCTTTTCGAACGAACTCACGGTGCGAACGCCCCAGCCGGAAAACGAGTCGTCGGCCAACAGAATTTGAGCCACTCGTTCTGCCTTGGCAGGTTTGGCAATGCCGGTGTAGAGACAATGGCCCGCATTCGATGTGCGAACGCGACACGGTTGTTTCTTCCTGTCGAGAGCCAAAGCGTAGGTGGAGAGGTCCTCGCACCAGAAGGATTCGTCGAACTTTTCCTTGAGCAATTGCGCTTGTGATTCCAGCAATTCGGCGCGGGGATGGTCCCCCAATGCTGCTGACAGTAAGGCTGCTTCTTTTTTTGCAGCGTAAACATATCCTTGCACCTCACATAGCGCAATTGGCGCCTCCGCGAGTGTGCCGTCCGCGTGAAAAACCGAATCGCTGGAATCTTTCCACCCTTGCTGGATTAGCCCTGTCGAAGACTGCCGTTGATACTCCACAAATCCGTCACCGTCCAGATCCCCATACAGATCAATCCACGAAAGCGCCAGATCAATGTTCGGCCACAGTGCACGGACGAAATCGAGATCTCCGGTACGCCTGTAGAAAGCGCCCGCCAGGATAATGAATAGGGGAGTTGAATCCACGCTTCCGTAGTAGCGACGAAAAGGAATTTCTCCCAGTGCAGCCATCTCGCCATGGCGAGTCTCATGCACGATCTTTCCTGGATCCGCTTCTGTGGAGGAGTCGTGCTCTAATGCCTGAGTTGCCGCCAAATAGTGCAACACACCTTTGGCTATGCGTGGATTCGGCCAAAGGCACTCCAGCGCGGTGATAATCCCATCTCGCCCAAAGACAGTGCTAAACCAGGGAACTCCCGCGTAGGGATAATCTGTCTCCGGATTCCCCATGATCATCATGTGGACGTCGGCATGAGATCGTGTCAACCACGCATTGAA
>QIAH01000071.1 GCA_003225465.1 Acidobacteriota bacterium
TCACCAAACGCAAGGAGAGAGTATCGCGATACTCGCTCGAAGACATGGTGGTGGTCCACGTATGCCGAAGTTTCAGGCGTGTGATGGACGTCTGCACTTGGCACCCGTCCCGATCCATGTATGCCTCAGCCGAGCCAGCGTGCGGCTCACAAGCGACGGCCGCTCCTGCCAGCGTCGCAACTTTCATCCATTCGCGGCGATTCATTTGACCCTTCGTGACGCCACCAGCAGCCGCGTCCAGGGCTGATCCCGCAACCGGCTGATTTGAACTCCAGGATGACCATGCGTGGTGTCATGGATGAACTCGCCATGACCGATGAACATGCCGGTGTGCGTGATGTGATCGCGCGCGCTCCCAAAGAAGAGGAGATCTCCCACCCGCAGATGCTTGCGATCCACCGCAATTACACTACTCCATGCGGCCTGCAAGTCGGCCTCGCGGGGCATATTGATGCCCCGGCTGCGCACCAGCATCTGGGTGAATCCGGAGCAATCGTAGCCCAGGCTCGAGCGTCCACCCCAAAGATAGGTCACGCCCAGGAAGCGCTTGCCAAGTGCAATGGATTCCTCGATGGTCAGAGGCCGTGTATTCGTATTCACGTCTCCGTCCTGAATCCATGCTTTCTGCCCGTCCACGAGCCGCACCTCCAACCAGCCGGCATCGTCGCCCGCGCCTTCTTTCTCGACCTCAAGACGCGTTTCAAACGGAACACTCAGCACAGGACGGTGCGCGGTCACGTCGGTTTCGCGATATAGATTCGCAAGTAGACTATTGACCTGAACTGTCCTGGCCGAAGTAGCGTAAGGAGCCCCGTTCGCGCCTCGCAGTGTCACATCGAGCCGCATCCATCCCGTGTAGTCGTCCGGAGTGCGCACCTTCGCCCACCCGGAGGCTTCCTCCAGCACTTTCACATCACTGCCGTAAATTGCCTGCGAGACAACGTCAGAGTCTTCACTGGCCCGGGAATACATGTTGGCCACCGGCACGGATACCGCCAACTCTGGCGACGCGCTGAGCTGAGCCAGGCTATAGGTGGATAGAAACAAGATTCCTGACAGCACGCTTATTCGTGTCACGGTCGATGGGCCAGCTGATTCACTCTCATGCAAAAAGTCTGCTCTATTCAGAACGTGTACTTCCCGGCAAGCTGCATCTTGCGCGCACCGTTGTAGCCGGGATAGCCACCGAAAGTCTGTCCTTCCATGTAGCCGAATGATCCGCTCGTGATACGCGAGCTGAGCGGAGTGTCGTAGATCACGGCATTGGTGAGGTTTTGTACGTCCATGCGAATTTCGAACTTCTGCTGTTCGGTGACTTTGAAGGTTTTCGAAATCCCCAAATCTACGTTGAAATTGTGCGGCAGATTGAAGAAGTTGCGTCCAATGTTGCTTAGCTGACCGGGGGCTGGCTGATAAAACAAAGCCTGCTGCTGGGGCGTGAAGTAGTACAACGATGCTCCCCCGGAAAATGGCTTCGCGGGGTTGCCGTTGCCGTCCTGCCAATTCAGGTGACCCATGCCCGGCGAGCACTTATCGCAGCTCGCAGGCGTCATGACTGTATCGTTGTAGGTATAGGCGCCGCTGTACACCGTGAACGGGCGACCGGATTGCAGCGTGAAGATACCGGAGATCTGCCAGCCTCCTACTACGTGGTTCAGAATCGAGTTCTCCGGGTGCAACCATTGCTTGCCCCGGCCAAAAGGCAGGTCCCATACCCAGTCACCCTGCAGGGCATGGCGGCGATCGAAGTCGGACCGAGCATAATTGAGACGGCGATTAACATTGTCGAAGGGAATACTGGAAGAGCTCTGAGACGAGCCCGTCGGCACCGTGCTGAATGTGGGATCGTACGAGCGCGTATCGAGCGATTTCGCGTACGTGTAGCTTGCCTGAAACTGCAGGCCCGAGCTGAATCGCCGTTGCACCTGAACCTCGAGAGCGTGGTAGTTGGACCAGTCATGCGTGTCGAGCGTGTCAACTTCGTCTGCGAACTGCGGGAACGGCGTGAAGAAGAAGGGGCTGAATCCTTCGGTCGCAATCAGTTGATTTCCATTGGCGTCCGTCGCCTGATTGATGAATTTCGCGATCGGGCCAATGGAGTTGAGCGCCAGTGAACCTCCGAAATTGTTCTGGATGAACTGAGATCCGGTCTGGCCACCCAGGTATTGATAGTTCGCCAGGAGGCTATTGATAAGCGGGCTGTCTCCGGTGAAGTTATTTGCTTGTAGTTGTTTGAACGCATTCAGAAAACCATTGCTCTGGATCTGGTGCCGGTTGGCATCGTAGCCGCCGAAAAGATTGCTGCCGTGGCGGCCAATGTAGTTCACTTCCAGCACCAGCTTCGCGGGCAAATCATGCTGGATACTCAACCCCCACTCGTGCGTTCTGGGCGTTGTCAGGTTTGGATCCATAACGGTGGTGTAGTTGGTGGAAAAAGGTGGGGGCGTGCGCAAGGAAACCGGCGTAATGCTGGGATCCGGCGAGTATGGTGGCAAGCCGTCCTTGAGTCGCCCGCCGTTAAAGCCGAACAAGGTATTTTCGTAGGAGTAAGTCTGTCCGGGAAGATTCTGGATGATGTACGACGACACCACAAAAGTGTTAATGCGATCGTAGGCGAGCCGATAGTTGGCGCGAATTGATGTCTTGCCATCCCCTTTCGGATCCCACGCAATCCCAACCGACGGCCCGAAATTCTTCCACGAATCGTTATAGAGCTTGCCAGGAACCCAGCTGATTGTGTCGCTCGGCGCCGCCCCGGAGACCATAGCATGGTCGGGGTGCAGAATCAGATTATGGGGATTGCGCGGCGACATCTTGATCTCCCAGCGAACGCCGGCATCGATGACCAGGTTGGGACGAATCTTCCAGTTGTCCTGGAAATAGAGGTCGTACTCGGGGAAACGGGAGTCGAAATTGAAGAATGTTCCTGCGGGAGCCCACTGATTTCCGCGCCCGACCAGTCCCACATCGATCGCGCCTACCCGGCCCAGCAGATCGTTAATCGCCCCTTGGGCAGTTCCCAAGTCATAGACGGAGTTCACGCCAGTGGGAATGTTGAAGGTTGTGGGATCAACCGGATTCGTATTCGTATCGAAATACACCAGCGGGTCTGCGTCAAAGTTTCCGACATTGCCGCGATTGTCGATGTGGCGTTGGTAGAGAATCTGCCCGCCCCAGCGCAGAGTATGGGTTCCCTTGGCCAGGCTGAAGTTATCGGACAGCTGGTATGTGGTGAGCTCGCGGGCATTGCCCAGATCGTTATGCAAGGGCAAGCTGTTGAGGACGCCATTGGGATCCTGCGCCAGAATGTTCGGAACGAATGGTGGATTCTTGGTGACATTGGAATCGCCATTCGCAAAGTTAAACCCAAAGCGGTTCATGCCCAATACCAGTTCGTTGGTCGAGTGATCGCTTGGGATCCAACGCCAATTGATGGCCAGGTTGCGGGGAATGCGGTAGGTGTTTACCCAGTTCGGATTTCCGGGGTATGCGGGTTGGCCCGCGTTCACAATATCCCCCAGCGTGTTCTGGTGGCCGCTCATCCAGCGCACAAACACAGAATGCCGCGCGTTGAAAGTGTGGTCGAGCTTGATCAGATAGCTCTTCTGGTCTTCCTTCTCGGTTGGAATCCAGTCGAAGCCCGCAAAATTCAGGCCGTCGCCGACCGTAAAGTTGTTCGGCAACGGAGTCCTGTTGAGAAACGCCTGCATCTCGGAATCAAGCCCGAGTTGCTGAGGATCATTTGCGGCGACACTGTACGTTCCCACATTGACGCCGGGCAGAACATTTCCGTGCAAGTCCACCGATGCCCCCGAAGAGTTGGCCGGCAGGTTTCGCGGACAATCATCGACGTTGGGATCACATGTCCCAGGGACTTGCACGTACCGGAACAAACCTTGCCGGGCCTGCTGCGTATAGACGTAGCGAGTCACTTTCGCGGTTTGGGTCGTGCGCAGGAACTGGAAATTGCCAAAAAAGAATGTCTTATTCTTTTGGATCGGTCCGCCCAGGCTGAAGCCCCCAATCTGCTGGATGAACTGATTCCGGGGCAGTGGTGGAGTCGAGATCTTGTTCGCCACCTCATTCGCATTGAAACTTGGCGTCTGATAAAAGAAAGACACGTTGCCATGGAACGCATTCGTGCCGCTGCGCGTCACCATGGCGACATCGCCTCCGCTGGCTCGGCCGATATCAGCGGTGGCATTTCCTGTCACCACGCGGAATTCCGCCAGCATGTCGGGATTGGGACGAATGGGAGAAGAACCGGCTCCGGGCGCGCTGGTCTCGTTAGCGTCGACTCCATCCAGTGTGTAATTCCAGGCGCGGTCACGCGCTCCGTGCACGTGAATTCCGCCCCCGGCGTTGGACCCCACCACAACACCAGGCTGAAAATTCACGAGATCGAGCGGATTCCGGCCCTTGGCATCCACAATCGGCAGATTCGCGACCGCGACCTGATCTACCAGATTGCCGAAGTTTCCTGATGTGCTGGTCTGCACCGTCTCGGCCGACGCTACCACTTCCATCTTTTCGTTGATCGCACCCACCGTGAGCTTGGCATTTACCGTCATGGGCTGCCCGATGGTCAGCAGGTTGCCAGTGGACACGAAAGTCTTGAATCCGCGCGATTCCACCCGGATCGTGTAGGCCCCAGGCGGCATGCTTTCGAACGAGTAGCCGCCCGCCGCATTGGTGGTCGTGAAACTCGAAACCCCAGTGCCCTCGTTAACCGCAACCACTCTCGCGCCGGAAAGAGCAGCCGCAGTGGAGTCTTCCACAGTGCCCGCAATTCTCGACGTACCGGTCTGAGACCAGGCGATGCCGGCAGAGATGAGAATCAGAAGTCCCCAAACTGCAACTTTTCTGCTGGTCATAGAAAAATCCTCCATTCCGCGTCGTACATTTGGCCGCTGTACTCCGAACACAGCAAGACTTCTGTGTAGTTCTCTGTGGTTTCTAGACGAGCGCTTTATACCGCACGTAGGAAACGACCGTCAAGGAATTTCATCACTCGATGCAACAAATGTTTCTATGGCATGCCCAGAATGGTATTCATAACCATGTGCGCTAAATGCCGATAACAGTGACTGATAACAACTGCAGGTTTGGGGCCGGGGGGCGCGCAATGGATGCTCTTTCGAATCGCAACGAACGTTACTATCTATTTACATCGAGGAATCTCAGGAGAAGGCGGCGAAGTCTATGCCGAATACCAGCGGAATCCAGTTTGCTGTTCCTGGGCCGCCTTCTTCAGCAGCGCCAGCGTCCGCGCGCGCCGGTAATGCGCGCAGATCGTGAAGAGCACGTGGATAAAGCTGATGGGAGCAGAGTAGGAATTGCTGAACGGGGCCTCGACCGAAGTCAGAAAGCACTCGTCTGCGAAACGGGCCAGCGGCGAAACGAAGGTGTCCGTGATTCCGACTGTATACGCTCCGCTGGCTCGGGCCTGCTGCACGCCTTCGACGGTTTGCCGCAGACAACGCCGGAAGCTCAAGGCAATCACCAAGTCGTGTTTCCCAAGTGTCCGGGTCACATGAATGGTCTTGCCCGGCGTCGTCGCCGGAATCACAGGCAGGCCCAGAAGTGTCAGTTTGTAGTCCAGGAAATCCACCAGCCCGATGGCCATGTCCCCGCCCAGCAATATGATACGTTTGGCCTCGTAGATTCTCTTGGCCAGGTTCGCCACCCGGTTCATGTCCAGCGTATTGCGCAACGAATGCAAGTTGTGCAAATCCCGCTCCAGCGCTTTGCGTCCGTGCGAGGCTAGGCTGCTTTCATTCGGGGACGAGGTCTGCATACCTTCCAAGGACGTCGCGCTGGCAATTGACAGTTCGTGCAGATAGGCCTTGAACTGCGGATAGCTGTTGAAACCGAGACCCCGGGCAATACGCAGAACGGTCGCAGGGTCCGTTTTCAGACGCTGTGCCATCTGCCGGATACTCATCAGCACGAATTCCCGGGGATGCTCCTGAACTGGCCGGATGATTTCCTGCCTGGTCTTGTTCAGCCCCGCGATCCGATCCGCAAAACTCAGGTGATCCCGGCCGCCGTCCAGTCCTGCATTCGACTTCTTCATTACGAGCCTCCGAGCATACGCGGAATGCCGCCAAAGCCGTTCCCTATGGAAGTCTCTGGCCGCATCAAATGTAGCAAAATATTAACCCTATGTAACAGATGTAACACATGGATCCTCTGCCTGCAGTCTCACTTTGGCCTTAAGAGGCGTGACCCTGATCACTGCCTGGCCTCCAGAGCCAGGTCACAATATCGGCGTGTAGGTCTGTCTCTAGCGTGCGAAATGGCGTTGATCGCGATCAAGCTCGCTCATACCGCAGTCTGGGCCTTCTTGGCGGGATGCATTCTCGCACTACCGGTCACAGGGCTGCGGCGTCGCTTCGACTGGGCCGCCATTCTGACCGCCGTTATCCTCGTGGAATGTTTCGTGCTCGCTCTGAACCGTGGACGATGTCCTTTAACCGACGTCGCAGGACGCTTCACCAGCCAGCAAGCCGACAATTTCGATATCTATCTACCGCTCTGGCTGGCCCGCTACAACAAGACCATTTTTGGCACGCTCTTCATCGTGAATGAACTGATTGTCCTTGGGTGTTCGAGAATGACGACAAGATGTGCTCGAGCCCGGCAGCCTGAGGGAAGCTGCAGGCCATGAGGATTCTTACCGCGAGTTCGCTCTATTTCGCGCTGGTTTTCGGAGCGGGCTTTGTGCTTGGAGTTGTTCGAACGTTGTTTGTGGCGCCGCACGTAGGAACGAGATCGGCCGAGTTGATGGAAATGCCGGTGATGCTTTTGGTCACCGTCGCGGCAGCACGTTGGACAGTGGTGCGCCTTGCAGTGCCCTCGTCAACGCTTGCACGATTGAGTACGGGTTGCATCGCACTGCTCCTCATGCTTGCTGCCGAGTTCGGTCTGGTGCTCCGTATTCGAGGCCTTTCAGTCCGGCAGTATCTCGCTACCCGGGACCGTGTGTCTGGAACTGCCTATTACGTGATGCTCGTCGTTTTTGCCGTCATGCCGCTGTTGATGGCCAAACTGTAGTGCTCTGTGCCGCTTGGTTGCCATATCCATTTCTGTCATCTCGCATTCACTGAGCGTCACTTTGTAAGCGAAATCTCTCCTCCCAAAGCGCAAATCGATGCGCACCTCCTTTCGCTGCCGGACTCCTGTTCGCGCACCATAAGTAGAAGATAAGGAAGGAACTAGAGGCGGACCCGCACGGATCTGGATTGGCCTTTGACATGCATACCAGTGTAATTGAATAATGTCTATCTACAAAATAGACATTCGCGATTTACAGGACCTAATCGCAAATTTTTGGGCCTTTTTAGAAAGCCAGAACAGCCAGGAGAGAAACATGTCAGGCTTCAGATTACGGATCGTGTTTTTTTTGTCGCTCGCAGCGGTCCTTCCAGCGCTCGTAAACGCGCAAACTTCCGCAGATGGATCGACTCCGCCGTCAAGCCAGGTAGCGAATACTTCCTCGCCAGATGCGGACCTTCGCTCTCAGGTGGACCGATTGGAGCGCCTGGTGAGCGAACAGCAGAAGCGTATTGACGCGCTCGAGGCAGGGCGTCCGACCACTGCTTCCTTACCTGCTCCCGCGAATGCTGCACCAGCCGCCGTCGGCCAATCAGGAGCTTCTATTTCATCTCCTGCGTCGCCTGCCGCTGCGCCACAGAATCAGCCCCCTGCTCAGATTGTCGAGGCCGGCAGCTCCGACCAGCGCATCCGTAATTTGGAGCGGCAGATCAAAGGTCTCGGACCTATCTCGTTCAGCGGAGACGTGCGTCTTCGGGGGGAGCCCTTCTTCGGTGGACCCGCGGACGGATCGCTGGATCGCATGCGTGGCCGTGTACGGGCCCGCTTCAATGCAGTTGCTGATCTTGGCTCGCAATTCCGGACCGGCATGACGCTCGCGACCGGCGACATTAACGATCCCGTCTCCACCAACCAGACACTCGGCGGCTTCTACACCCGCAAGACCATCGCCCTGGACCAGGCGTTTGCGCAATTCACGCCCAAGCAGTTCACAGCCCTGACGCTTACCGGCGGGAAGTTTGGATATCCCTGGTACAACACCGAACTCACTTGGGATAAAGATCTCAATCCGGAGGGTGCCGCGCAGAGCCTGGCCTTCCAACTCAACACGCCGGTGTTAAAGCGAATCGCGCTGGTCGGATTCGAATTGCCTTTCGCGGAGGTCGCCGGCACCACCGTGAACGGGAAGAGAATCGGGCAGCAGATCACCTATGGCGGCCAACTGCAGACTACGTGGCAAATCGCTCCGCACATCAAGCTGAGCGCCTATTCCGGCTACTACGATTTCCATGGCGCAGACGCAGTTGCGATCGCCCTCGCGCGCGCCAGCAGCAAGAATCCACAGACTCCTTTCACCGGCGTCCTGCCTTTGAACTCCAGCAGCCCGGTGCAAAATTCCATGTACACCACGACTGCCACCAACGTAGTGACCATCAGCGGCACGGCTTACCCGACCGGAGTCACGTCCGTCACCAATTCGCAATTCGCCTCCAAGTTCGGCATGTTCGACAACATCGCCCGCATCGACATCGATACTGCACATCCCCGACTGCCGCTGGCTTTGATTGGCGATTATGTCCAGAATACGGAAGCTTGCGCCAATCTCATCAACATCCTGCCCGCTCCATCGAACACGTCCACGCAGACTTTCAAACGAAGTGTCAATGCGCCGTGCAACCCGCATCAACGGCACGGCTATTGGGCGGAGGCCCGGGTGGGCCGCCTGCAAAACAAGGGCGACTTCCAGATCGGCTATGCCCACATCTATATCGAGCGAGAGGCCGTACTGGGCAACTTCAATTACAGCGAACTGCGCCAAGGTACTAACGTCACCCAGCACCGCGTGGATTCGTTCTACCAGCTTGACCGCAACGTGCAATTGGGCTTCACAGCTCTTATCGGCCGTCCGCTCGCAAGCCCCGAGCCTTGGCTCACACGATTGCAGTTTGATGCGGTTTACATCTTCTGATGAGGGAGGTTCAGGCGATCACGAGGAAAAGTCAAGACAAGATTGCTAGCGCGAGCGGATTCTCGCTCGCGCATTGTTTATTTTCGAAGCCTCAATATTCCCCGGAATCCCGCTTCGCTGTTGCAACTCCACCAGTCTCAACCTCGGCCATAATCTGCGCGCCAGAGCTTGTACCCACCAAATCTGCGCCAGCCGCGACCAGTTCCCGCACCTGCTGCGCGGTCTTGATTCCGCCCGAGGCTTTCACGCGAACCCGCGCTGGAGCCAGCCGCCGAAGCAGCGTTGTCCCACGGACGAGCAAACGGTGGCACCACAATTCTGAATCCTGCTCCTGTGCGGGCCCTGCCCGCTTCCGTTTTGCAACTGGTGGATGTGCTCACGCCCAACCAGACGGAAGCGAAGGTGCTCACTGGACGAGATCCGGATGACCGCTCCGACATTTGGCATCAAATCGACCTCCTCGGCTCCGTTCTCGACCAGTTGCCCGGTCTCGTAAGCTTTTCCAGCACTGGTCATCGTGCCATACGGGAAATCGACAAACGACGCAACCCGCACCCCGCTTCCCCGGAGAACCTCCGCAGTCCTCTTTACCCATGCCGGAGGAATCATCGCGGCCTGAAAGTGATACTTCAGGCATTCCGCAACGTGCTGCTCCCAGCGCGCGCGCGTAAGAGTGTTCGAAATGATCGTGGACTGAATCCGGCTCGCCAGGCGCGATGCCTCCGTCTCCAGAATGCCGGAATTGTTCTTCGGGTCGCTCATCGTGAACCTCATTTCCTATTCATAGGATCACTCGTGAGCAGCCATTCCGGGGGCCGCAGACTGCGCTGCTGATAGAACTGCACTACCTCGTCGCGCCTTGGCAGCGATGGGATCACGCCTTCCTTCGTGACGGCCATGCCTCCGGTAACCACCGCAAACTCGACCGCTGACTCGAGGCTCTCGCCCGAAGCAAGCGCCGTCGCGAGACCGGCGTTGAATGCATCCCCCGCCCCGGTCGTATCCACGGCGCGCAGCGGCGTGGCAGGAATGTGTTTCGACGAGGAAGCGGTCACGATGAGCGCCCCGTGTTCACCCAAGGTCATCACCACCTGCCTCACGCCCAGTCGAAGCAGGTCGCGTGCGACTTCTTCAGGCTCCGAGCGGTCATCCGGATCTCGTCCAGTGAGCACCTTCGCTTCCGTCTGGTTGGGCGTGAGCACATCCACCAGTTGCAAAACGGAAGCGGGCAGGGCCCGCACAGGAGCAGGATTCAGAATTGTGGTGCCACCGTTTGCTCGTCCGTGGGACAACGCTGCTTCGGCGGCTGCTACCGGAATCTCCAGTTGCGTAAGCA
>QIAH01000072.1 GCA_003225465.1 Acidobacteriota bacterium
CCGAGCCAATCTCGTTGCTGAGGTGCGGCCCTCGATCCGTCGCTCCGCCCAGACTTGGATCTCTGAGATCCGGACGACCGTGTTGACCCGCAGTGCGGACGTCTCCACCGCTTGGTTGATAGATGACCGGCCGGTCATCCACGGGTGAATTGCGCACCGTTGGCCCACTCGCATGCCCCTTCCGAACGGCGACGACCAGGTCGGCGGTTTCTGCATCCATCACGAGCTTGAATCTGCCCCATTTCATCATGGCTCTCTCCACATCCTCCTGGGCAGTTCGATTTGCCATCGGACTCGTAACGGGCTCTCCCGCATCCGGATGAATCACAACCAGAATTGTCTGTGCGTTCAGCACATAGTCCGGCAACGTCTGTTTTTTCTTATTTTTTCCATCCGCCAGGGGGACCAACAGGAGAAGAAGGAGGAAGGAGATCGATATGCGATCGGACATAGTCACCTCCGATGTGCACCGTGATTATACGACCTCTCCCACGATGGATTACGGCTGGAGGGGGGCGAGGCTGGCACAATGTTTGTTGCTCTCAGAATGATTGAACGAAACATCGGAGCGTAAAGTAAGAATTTACATACTCGCGTTCAGTTTGCGCTTTTCTTTTTGCACTCAAATCGAGTAACGTCCAACTATCAGTTCGGTCCCCCAGCCGTAGGATGACTTCACGGCAGATAGTCTTCATTCAAGGACCCTACATTCCCCCTTCCTTAGTGATCCGCGATCTCATCCCGCACGTTTGCGCCGAATAATCGACGACAAAGTTACGGCGCAAAGACAACAGTACAAACCAATTTCTATATCGTCCCTCTATGCTTTGCTCATGCACAAATATCGACATGCCCGCTGCCGGGACGACGCGTGGCGCTCGAGCGGCGCGATTTCTAACATGCCTCGTCGTGGTTCTCGGCCTGGCGGCGACTCTGTGCGCGCCGAGTCTCCTCGGTCAACACAGTACTGTGACAGCTGTCGAGGGTGACAGTGTGCTGGGTCACCTTCACCGCCCGTTCGAGGAGACGGCGATGGGCAAGACATGGCGTCTGGGACCACCTCTCCAGGCACCGGAGGAAACGGCCGACCCCGCGCCCTCTGCTCCACACCGTTCTTCCTCGACCAACACGGTCGTCCTTCATGGCGCTGATCTCTATCGCATGAACTGTGAGGGATGCCACGGAGAATCTGGCCTTGGGGCACCTCCGGAAATCGCTTCCATCATCAACCCGGTACGCTCGACGTCCGTGGCCCTCGTCATGCAGCGCATGAAGTCTGTGGGCGCCGACGTCAGTCGTGCGCAAGCCACCGAACTCGCTGGGCAATCGAAGACTGCATTGCTGCAACGCATCCACAATGGCGGGCAAGACATGCCCTCTTTTTCCTACTTAAATGATTTTGAAGTTCAGTCGCTGGTCGCGTACCTGAACCTGTTGGCGGGCGTACCCAACGCTGCGGCTCGGCAGGCCGCCGTTTCGGAATCACACGCAAGAGTGGGTGAGTTGATCGTCAAGTCCACCTGTCACACGTGTCATGCCGCCACGGGGCCAAATCCTGGTCCGGCGGAGCTTGCAGCTGGAGCGATCCCACCCCTGGCCACGCTAACCAGCCGCGTCAGTCGCGCTCAGTTGATCCGCAAAATTACAGTGGGGGCGTCCGTCAACATGGGCGAAGTTCCGGACTCGCTCCGCGGTCGCATGCCTGTTTTCTTCTATTTGACCGAGACCGAGGCCGCCGATGTCTACGGCTACCTGGAGGCCTATCCGCCATCAGACTCGATAAATCCGCCAGGTGCCGTTCAAGTTCAAAACGCGCAAAGCGCCCCAACGACCGGGTCGGCTCGACCTCCGGAGGGAACTCGGAAGCGAAGAGATGCGGAGCCCGCGGACTCCGCCAACAGGACATGGTTCCTGTATTTGAGTCTTGGTGTCTTAGGGCTCTTGGCAGTGGGGATTGTTTTCACACAGCGTGAATTCCGAAGGTTGTCCACTGAAGCTCACATGCGCCGCTCGCTTCGTACGCACCTTGTTGCCAGAGCCTTGCCGATCGTCGCACGTCAGAACAATTCCTGGGTAGTAGAAAAAACCTCTAGACGCCCAATCGCATTGGTGCCAACAGGACGCAAACCGCAAGCGAGTTCAGCAAAACGATTGAAGGATTGGTGGTGCCCAGAGGAGTTTGGTGACGCTTGCTAACACTCGTTCTCCCCAGCTTGCGAGGTTTGTTCCGGGCGATGCACGTTGTTCCCAGGTTGTACTGACTGCTTTCCTGCTTTCTTGTTTCCTGCGACGCAAGAACAATAGTGTGATAGGTGCACCGACGACGACTCCGGCAAAAAACACCAACCCGGCGAGCACTGCGAGTATTGCCAAAAGAATTATCGGACCTAATGGGCCGAAGTCGAAGAAAATCGCAAGGGGGTACACGACGCAATCTTAGCCGTCGCCCTTCGTCGCGCCATCGGTTGAGCGACCAACTTCCAGCCACATCGCTGTTCTAAATAGGCGTTAGCACCAAACTTATCGGTAGTAGATGTCTACCCTCACTCAGCCGCAATCGAGAACTCACGAACCTCGCGCTTCCCACCAAGCCATTACAATCCCTTCATGCCCGAGACCGTGAGTCCCCGCCTCGACCGCGTGCTCGCCCAACTGCGTCTCTACGAGCATCCGCTGCTGAGCTTCGACGCGCGAGCGAAGGGCGAAGGCGTCGAAGTCAGCATCCAGCTCATGCATTGCACGGTGCCCGTCCACACCTACGTGTACGAAATGCATCCCCGCGATCTCGACCACCCGCAATTTGAGTGGCAATTTCAGCGGCAACTCTATGACGCGCTGCACGACTACCTGGTCGAGATGTTCATCCGCACGCCGCAGGATCGCATGGACCGGCGCGAGCGCGGCCTGTGAATCTCCGGCAGAAAATCGAGCGGGAAATTCGGGAGCGCGGGCCCATTCCCTTTTCGCGCTACATGGAGCTATGCCTGTACGATCCCGAACTCGGCTATTATTCGCGCAACGCGGAAAAATTCGGCAAGGCCGGGGACTTCTACACCTCGAGCGATGTGCATGCGGTGTTCGGACGCGTGCTGGCGCGGCAGTTTGAAGACATGTGGCGCGCGCTGGGCGAACCCGAGCAGATGGAGATTTTGGAGCTGGGCCCGGGGCGCGGATTGTTTGCGCAGGATGTGCTCGATTGGTCGGAGAAAAAGTTTCCTGATTTTTTCCGAGCACTGCATTACACGCTGGCCGAGAGTTCGCCGTCGTTGAGAGGCCAACTGGCATCCAGATTTCGCCGCCCGATCGAAGCCGGCAAAGTCTCATTGCCAAATCCGACGGGCGAGGACCCTTCGGCAAACTCCGGGCAGGCCGCCCGTCAATCGAACCATGTGACAAGGAGGGCCTTGGCACCCGAGGTCCCCCTCGTCATCTTCGCCAACGAATTCTTCGACGCGCTTCCGGTCGAAGTTCTGTCAGAAAAGGGATCGCTGCGCATCAACATGCGCGGGCAGAATTTTGTGGAGCAATGGGCGCCGGCGTCGGCCGAAGAACTGGAATTTCTCGATCGCTACAGCCTGCATCCAGAAGGTGAGGCTCGCACCGAGGTCGCAGTCCTATCCCAACAACAAATCTCGCACTATGCGGAGATGATGCAAACAGGATTCTTCGTCGTCATCGACTACGGCTACACGCGCGAGGAGCAACTCGCGGGCCGGCACCTGGGCACCGTCATGGCCTACCGCCAGCATTCGGCGAGCCCGAATCCCTACGAAGCTCCCGGGGAACAGGACATCACCGCTCACGTAAACTTCACCGCTCTTGCGGCGGTCGCCAGGCAAAATGGCATGCATGCCCACAAGTTGTTGACGCAGTCGCAGTTTTTGCTCGGGATCGGCGAAGCGAATCAGTTCGCGGATGCGTTCGAAGACTGCCGTCTGCCGCAAGAGCGCGCCAAGGTCGCACTGCAACTTAAGCACCTGGTCACACCCGCGGGCATGGGAGAGATATTTCACGTGCTGGTGGGGAGCAAGGGCATTCATCTCAAGACCGTGGAGGGGTTGAGCGGGCTCAATTTCGGGAGGGATGCGTTTCGCTCTAGTCGTTGGTCGTTAAGTCGTTAGTCGTCGGGTAAGCAAAGTCGTAACAAGCGACAGACGCGGGTGCCCCATCTTTGCGCGTTCTGTGCGCAAAGGTGGGATTCCACTGAGGCTTCGTTCTTGAGATTTTGCAGACGACACACTCCGCTACTGTTTCAGAATGATTCTCTATTAGCTAAGTCGTTTAAAATCCGCGAGGGCTAGTTTTTGGTCCAAAGAAACTCCACGACCATCGCGCAGAATGCCCGCCAGCAGCCCTTAGAGGGCCCTGGCGCTCGAGTTGGAGTCGGAGACATGGTTTGGGTCACCCAGACCCTCAGGAAGCCAGCAGAACTCATCCTGGCGCAAAAGTTATCTTCTAGTTAATGGAGGGAGACCCTTTGTGGAAGGAATCGGGAAAAGTCGGCTGCCGGCAATCGTTGTGAATGGCAATCTAAAATCTGAAATCTGCAATCTGAAATTCCGGGTTGCAGATTGCAGATCTCAGATTTCAGATTTGAACCGCGGCGCGGCCCGACACCCGAGACCTACGCGCCGGGCGCGGTGGCCTTCTCGCGCTCGTAGGGCTTCTGGATATATCTGCGCGCTTCGTCGCCGGCGCCCTGGGTGTTGTCGTTGGTTTGCAGGGCCTGACGATACTCATTGACCGCGCGTTCGCGTTGTCCGGTGATGTCGAAGATCTTTCCGAGCTGAATGTGGCTCCAGACTTCAGTCCAGCGCGGATCGCCGTCGCCGTTCAAACATTCACGATAGGCATTCGCGGCCGCCTGGTAGTTGCGCTGCAGAAAGAAGACTTCCGCCACGCGGTAATGTGCCAGCGAACTGTTCTTGTTGGCATCGAGCGCCTTGTTGAACTCGGTCAGGGCGGCCGCCAGATCGCCCTGCTGCACCAGAGCCTGTCCGCGCGTGATGGAAGCTCTCATGCGCACATCGCCGGAATTCTTGAGAACCTTGTCGTCGGGATCGACCGCAATCCGGCGCGGCTTGCCGAAAGTCTCCAGGCTGAAAGGTGAATTTGTTCCCACAACTTCAATCCGCTTCTCTTCCGTTTTTCCGTCGGTATCGATCTTCAACTCGACCGGCATGCGGAACAGGTCGAGATCCTGCGAAATCTCGCCGACCACGCGGAATCCCTTGTTGTTGCCCAAACGATAGACGGTGTACTTGGTCTTGAATTCAGGCGCGCCGGTCGAATCCAGCCATTGCGTGAAGAACCAGGTCAGCTTGTCGCCGTGCTCTTTCTCGGCAATGGTCTGGAAATCGCCGATGGTGGCCGACTTGCCCGCGTACTGGCTGGCGAAGGTGCGCATGATTTTGTAGAACTGTTGATCCCCGACCACCCAGCGCAGCATGTGCACGATCATCGCGCCCTTATCGGTGACGAGCGTCTGAAATTCGGGCGAGAACACATCCAGTTTGCTCACGCTCGAGAGCGGCACCGTGTCATAGGCAAGCGCACCCACCGACATGTCTTTCACGGCTTCTTCCAAACCCATCGCGCCGGCAGCCTGCTCGACGTACATCGCTTCCGAGTAACGCGAGAAGCCGTCTGAAATCCACCAGTCTTCCTTGCTTGCGGGACTCACCGAGCATCCCCACCATTGATGCGCAATGGTATTCGCGAGTAGGCGGTAGTTGGTCTTATCGGTGATGGTGCGGCCGGCGATTCCGACCAACTCCGGCGCGGAGGTGGTGGGCACGGTGTCATCGGGCAACTCGACCACTCGCAGCGTGGGTGAAGGCAGAGGTCCGAATGCCGTGATGTAGTAAGTGAATTCCTTCAGAGCGGCGTTGGTGTACTCCGGGGCAAGCTTCTGGTGTAGAGGCTTGAAGAACACGTGCAGGTCGACGCCGGCGTCGTCACTACGGCTTTCCTGAAATACGCCCGCGATAATCGTG
This sequence comes from Acidobacteriota bacterium, assembly GCA_003225465.1. GTDB lineage: Bacteria > Acidobacteriota > Terriglobia > Terriglobales > Acidobacteriaceae > Gp1-AA133. The sequence goes on from QIAH01000072.1 coordinate 5,997, forward strand.
CCGGGGAAGCTGGGCGTATCGCTGACGAATGTGTAGGTCTTGCCGGGCAGGGCTCCAGCTTTCTTCGACGGAGCGCTGTCGGCGACCGTCATCTTGCCGCTGCCGATCGCTACCATGTGCGGCGGAATGGTGATGCTGATGGTGGAGGTAAAGCGGTTGATCCCGTAGGCGTTTATCGGAAACCAGCGGCCGGCGTACAAGAGATAACTCGTGTCATCGTTGATCGAGGCCAACTTCAATCCCTGCACCGGGCTTTCGTCCGCGGAATCGAACACGCCCTCGTACTCGAACGTCAAGGTGGTGCTGGCATCTTTGGAGAGGCCTGCAGTGATGGGAATGCGGACGGTGGAATCCTGGGTAACGCGCTCAGCCGATAACGGCTTGTTGTTGGCGTCGGTCACCTTGGTCAGACGCAGTGCATTGTTAAGTTCGAAAGTTGCCACGCTCAGATCGTCGAGCGCCGTGAACTTCACCTTCGCTTTCGCGCTGATCTTGTGGGAATGGGGGTTCAGGTCCGCTTCGATCTGGTAGTCATCCACGCGTAGGCGGGACTTCTGGTCGGCCGCCCGGGCCGACAGGGACATGAAAACAACGAGAAGTAGGGAAACGCCTGCCGAAAGGGCTGGGCGGCAGCGCCGACGGGAAACGCGCATTAAAAACAATCTCCTGATCTCTCGACCTTCTCTATGATGAAGATTTTGACGCAAAAGATGCTGGCGGTACAAGAGCTTAAGGCTATTTTAGAGCCGTTCTTCGGCGGTGGTGGCTGCAATTTTACGCGGACTGGCTCTTAACTTCGTGAGAAACCAATGTGAGGACGGCATCGGCGGCACGGTCCGCGGCCGAACCCCGCTCGCTGGGCGAGCGCAGTCGCGCTTTCACCCGGGCCAAGCCTTCCAGCATGGTGGTGCGGGCTGGACTGTCGGGGAGGATCTCCCGGAGGCGGGCGACGACCCGTTCGGCGGTAAAGTCGCCCTGCACCAGCTCCGGGACGATCCTCTCTCCGGCAATGAGATTGACCATCGCAAAATAAGGGACTTTGATCCGAGGCTTGCCCAGGGTATAGGTCAGCTGAGAAACGCGGTAGACCATCACAAAAGGGGTGCCCATCATGGCCGCTTCGATGGTCGCGGTGCCGCTGGCCACGATGGCCGCACGGGAATGATAAAGCGCGGGATGCGCTCCGGAAACCAGGGTGATGCCGCGGCCTTTGGTGCTTTCTGCCAGCAGTTGGCGATCGATGGTGGCGGCCACGGGCAGCAGGAATTCGAAACCGCCACCCAGCAGCGCGGTCGCATCCAGCATGGTGGGGAGATTCATGCGAACTTCCTTCACACGGCTGCCGGGCATGATCGTGACCCATTGTTTCGCGAGGTCAAGGTTGAATTGTGCGGCATAATCTTCGCGGGTGATGGACGGCGGAGGCAGTTCGGCCAGCGGATGCCCCACGAACGCGGTATCCACTCTGCGATCGCGATAGAACTTCTCTTCGAAAGGAAAAATGACCAAGGCCTTGGTGATGTACTTGCGCAGCAGTCGTACACGTCCCTGACGCCACGCCCAGAATTGCGGTGCGACGTAGTAGATGACGGGAATGTCCCGCTTCTTCATCTGGCGCGCGACGCGCCAGTTGAATGCGGGCGAATCGATCACGATGGCGAGGTCGGGCCGCCGAAGGTCAGCTTCGTCGATCAGTTTGTGAAAGAGTCTCCAGATTTTGGGGAGATGGCCGAGAATTTCGGTAATTCCGACTACGGAAAGATCGCTGGCGTCGATGATGGTATCGCAGCCAGCTTCACGCATGCGCTCGCCGCCCACGCCGAAGAACTCCAGCGCGGGATCGCGTCGCCGCAAGGCCTCGATGAGCT
>QIAH01000073.1 GCA_003225465.1 Acidobacteriota bacterium
GTTCAATGTAGGCGGTAGATTTGCCTGCGAAGCCGATTCCAGGCTGGTCATACCAGAAGGAAGGTTTCACCTTTCCGTTCTCGTCGAACCCTTCGTTGAGCACATCCCAGGCAAACACCTTGCCGCGATAGTGTCCGGCTACGCGCGTGATGTGCTCGTGCAAGATGTGCGCGAGTTGCTCCACAGTGAAAGTCTGGCTAGTCAGCCAGGGCGGATTGGTCCATCCCCAGACCAGGGTGTGACCGCGCACCTTCATGCGGTGCGTTTCGGCGAACCCGACGATCTGGTCGCCTTGTCTGAAGTCGAAGGTCGACTGGTCGGGGCGAAGGACCCACCATTTCATCGCATCTTCGGCCTCGATCATATTGAACTCGCGGCCGAGCGTGGCGGAGTACTGCTGTTCGGCCAAAGCATAGGGCCGCACCGCGGTCCCGACCAGGAAGCCAAGCGCATCGGCTTGCTCGCGCAGCGACTGAGCGAGGCAGGACGCAGTCAGGCTCACGCACACGAGCAAAAGTCGTAGCCGTCGTGGAGTGCGCATGAATGGCGAGTCCATCTGCTAGCTTTCACGCGGGTGGGAAAGCAGGAAAGGGAAGTCGTCACAACGTGATGTGATGTGTATGGGAAGAAGGGTTCTGCGGACTACTTTTTGGACGTCTCGAAGGCTGTTCCCATTGTACGAAGGTGCATGTACGTCGGAGGAAATTCGCTCGTAAACGCCCGCAATTTTGCGCAGAATCGGCGAGTTTGCGCGCCTGCCATCTTGTTTGTAACTGACTCCATCAAGGACAAGTACCAAAGTTACTGGTGCCATTACTCATCTGCGTTGACAATTTATGTCAACGCGAACTACGCTGCGATTCTCCCCTAGAAAACAAGCGGGTTTCGCGCAAGCGACAAGCGGTTTAGCGCTATTTCTCTGTCGATCGATAGGAGATCGAACGTATGTCTCAACGGCTGGGCGATCTTCTCGTAAAAGAGAAGGTAATCACCCCAGAGCAGTTGGTACAGGCAACCAAGGTTCAGAAGGAGACCAGCTGCCGCTTGGGCTCGGCGTTGGTGAAGCTGGGCTTTCTGACCGATGAAGATGTCACGAACTTTCTGTCGCGCCAGTACGGTGTGCCCGCGATCAATCTCTCCTATTTCGAGATCGACCCTGCCGTCGTCAAGCTGATTCCGTTTGAAACCGCGAAGCGCTACCAGATCCTGCCCCTGAGCCGCGTAGGGGCCTCGCTCACCATCGCCATGGTCGATCCGACCAACGTGTTCGCGATGGACGATATCAAGTTCATGACCGGCTTCAACATCGAGCCGGTGGTTGCCTCGGAAAGTTCCATCGCCGCGGGCATCGAAAAGGCCTACGGCACAGCGAAAGAGGAAGACCTCGAGCAGGTCATGCAGTCGATGACCGAACTGGGTGATGCGGACGTCGAACTGCAGGCCGAAGAAGAGCAGATGGACCTCAACGAGCTTGAGAAGGCCGCCGACGAGGCGCCCATCGTCAAACTCGTCAACCTTGTGCTCACGGATGCGGTCAAGCGTGGCGCCAGCGACATTCACATGGAGCCCTACGAGAAAGAGTTCCGTGTTCGCTTCCGTATTGACGGCATTCTGCAGAGCATCATGACGCCGCCGCTGAAGCTCAAGGACGCCATCACGTCGCGCCTGAAGATCATGGCGAAGCTTGATATCAGCGAAAAGCGCCTGCCGCAGGACGGCCGCATCATGCTGAAGATGGCAGTGGGCGGCAAGAAGAAGCAGCTCGACTTCCGCGTCAGCACGCTTCCCACCCTGTGGGGCGAAAAAATCGTGATGCGGTTGCTGGACAAGGAAAACCTGCGCCTCGACATGACCAAGCTCGGCTTCGAGCCGGAGTCGCTGGTCAAGTTCGAGAAAGCGATTTTGAAGCCCTACGGCATGGTGTTGGTCACGGGGCCCACGGGTTCTGGCAAGACCAACACGCTGTACTCCTCGATTGCGCGCTTGAACCAGCCGGACACGAACATCATGACCGCGGAAGACCCGGTTGAATTTCAGCTGCAGGGCGTCAACCAGGTGCAGATGAAGGAACAGATCGGCCTGAACTTCGCGGCGGCACTTCGCTCGTTCCTGCGGCAAGACCCCAACATCATCCTGGTGGGCGAGATTCGAGACTTCGAAACCGCGGAAATTGCCATCAAGGCCGCACTCACGGGCCACCTTGTGCTGTCCACGCTGCACACCAACGGCGCGCCGGAAACCATTACGCGCCTGATGAACATGGGCATCGAGCCTTTCCTGGTTGCGACCTCGGTTCACCTGATCTGCGCCCAGCGACTGGTACGCCGGATCTGCAAGGACTGCACGGAAGTGATCGAAGTGCCGCATCAGACTTTGCTCGAGGAGGGCTACACGCCGGAAGAGGCCAAGACGGTAAAGATCCAGAAGGGCAAGGGCTGTGGCGTGTGCAACAACACGGGCTACAAGGGGCGAACCGGTCTGTATGAAGTCATGGAAGTCGATGACGAAATTCGAGAACTCGTGCTGGTAGGCGCCTCGGCGGTGGAACTCAAGAAAAAGGCCATTGAGCGCGGGATGATCACCTTGCGCCGCAGCGGGCTGATCAAGGTCGCCCTGGGCATGACCACTCTGGAAGAAGTGGCGCGCGAAACGATTCACTGAGGTTTGGTGCAAAGGGGAAGGAAGGTTTATGGCGCTCTCGTTAAGCGATCTGCTCAAAAGGATGCTGGAGATGTCAGGCAGCGACCTGCACATCACCACCAATTCACCACCGCAGGTGCGTGTCCACGGACACCTGGTTCCACTCGATCTGCCGCAGCTGTCCCCGGCCGAAACCAAGCAGCTCGCCTACAGCGTGATGACCGATTCGCAGAAGCATCGTTTCGAAGAAAATCTCGAACTCGATTTCTCGTTCGGTTTGAAGGGCCTGGCCCGCTTCCGCGCGAATTGCTTCAACCAGCGCGGCGCGACCGCTGCGGTGTTCCGCGTAATTCCTTTTGAGATCAAGTCCTTCAACCAGCTGGGCCTGCCCGCGGTGGTCAGCAAACTTTGCGACAAGCCGCGCGGCCTGGTGCTGGTGACCGGACCGACCGGTTCGGGCAAGTCGACCACGCTCGCGGCCATGATCGACAAGATCAACACCGAGCGGCACGATCACATCCTCACCATCGAGGACCCGATCGAGTTCGTGCACATGAACAAAAATTGCCTGGTGAACCAGCGCGAGCTGCACGCCGACACCAAGAGCTTCACCGATGCGCTGCGCGCCGCACTCCGCGAAGATCCCGACGTGGTGCTCATCGGCGAAATGCGCGATCTCGAAACCATCGAGTCCGCGCTGCGTATCGCGGAAACCGGCCACTTGACTTTCGGAACGCTGCACACCAACTCGGCCTCTTCCACCATCAACCGTATTATCGATGTCTTCCCGGCTCACCAGCAGCCGCAGATCCGCGCACAGTTGTCGCTGGTGCTCGAAGGCATCATGTGCCAAAGCCTGCTGCCCAAGGGCGACGGCAAGGGTCGTGCCATGTGCATGGAGATCATGGTGCCGAACGCCGCCATCCGCAACCTGATCCGCGAAGACAAAATTCACCAGATTTATTCGGCCATGCAGTCGGGACAGGAAAAGTTCGGCATGCAGACGTTTAACCAGTCGCTGGCGACCGCGTACTTCCAGAAGCAGATTACGCTGGAAACCGCGCTGATGCGTTCCAGCAACCAGGACGAATTGCAGGAAATGATCAATCGCGGAGCCGGGCTGCTGAACCGCCCGACGACCACGGGGGCTGCGATGGCCAAGGGAGCGAGTCCCACGAAACGCTGAATGCAGTACAGATTGCCGGCGAACAGCCGGAATGAGACCGGAACGTATCAGGAGTCGAGGAGACAGTCACTATGCCAGTCTTTACATTTTCGGGAAAGAGTGCATCGGGCGAGAAGGTCACTGGAGAACGGGTAGCCGCCAACAAGGATGTGCTGCTGCAACAACTGCGCCGCGAGCGCATCACGCCCGGCTCGGTGCGCGAAAAGGGTAAGGAGTTCTCCCTTCCCACGTTCGGATCCGGGAAGGTCAAGACCAAGGACGTCGCCATCTTCTTCCGGCAGTTCTCGGTCATGATCGATGCCGGATTGCCGCTGGTGCAGTGTTTGGAAATTCTTGCGGCCAACCAGGAGAACCCCACGTTCCAGAAAACGCTGAACGGCGTGCGTACCACGGTGGAGGGCGGAGCCACCCTGGCCAATGCCATGCGCCAGTATCCAGCGGTTTTCGATGACCTCACTACCAACATGATCGAGGCGGGCGAGACTGGCGGTATTCTCGACGTCATCCTGCAGCGCCTGGCGCAGTATGTCGAAAAAGCTGTGCGCTTGCGCTCCGCGATTAAGTCGGCTCTGATCTACCCGGTCGCGGTTGTGTCCATCGCCGTGTTGATCGTCGGCGCGCTTCTGAAGTGGGTCGTTCCCATTTTCACTAACCTGTTTACCGGTCTCGGCGTCGCGTTGCCGCTGCCCACGCGCATGGTCATGGGCCTGAGCGCCTTTGTCGGCCACTTCTGGTGGTTTTTCATTGGCGGCGCGGTGGCCGCGTTCTTCGGGATCAAGCAGATTCGTAAACATCCCCAGGGGTTGTACTTCACCGACAAGATCATGCTGAACTTTCCGGTCATTGGCATGTTGCTGCGCAAGATCGCCGTGGCACGCTTCACCCGCACCCTGGGCACGCTGATCACCTCGGGCGTCCCGATCCTGGAAGGACTGGCCATCACGGCCCGCACTTCCGGAAACGCCGTGCTGCAGGAAGCTCTGATGAAGGTGCGCAAGGCTATCGAAGAGGGCCGCACCATTGTGGATCCGCTCAAGGAAAGCGGAGTCTTTCCCAACATGGTGACCCAGATGATCGGTGTCGGCGAAGCCACGGGCGCGATGGACAACATGCTGCAGAAGATCGCCGACTTCTACGAAGACGAGGTGGACGCCGCCACGCGCGACATGATGGCGATGCTGGAACCCGCGATCATCGGCATTCTTGGTGTTTCCGTCGGCGGTATCGTCATCTCGCTGTATATGCCGCTGTTCGCGATGATTGGCAAGTTGGCTGGTTAGTGCGAGCGGAGACGAGGCAGCCGGCGCTGGAAAGCGTATGGCCGTCCTGCAACCGGTAACGATCTTCTGCCGGTGTGCCGCAAGTTTTGCCGCCCCCGCCGTACCGGGTGGAAAGCGGCGCGCGGACCCTGGACTTGAGCATGCAAGCGACATTCGATGAGCGGAACTGGCTGGGTTGGCTGGTAAAAATCCGCGTCATCATTCTTACCTTTCTGTTTGGGATTGAGCTGGCGGTGGCGCGGCTGTCGGAGAACCCTCTGCCGCTGCGCCCCTTCGTCAGCAGCATGCTCCTGTGGTTTGCCCTTTCGCTCTTCTACATCCTGCTGCTTTCGTTCTGGGAAGAGCAGCGGGTGCAGGCGGTTCTGCAGGTCGTCACGGACATGGCCATGGTCAGCCTGGTCGTCCATTTCACCGGCGGCTGGGATAGCTCGCTGAATTTCCTCTATCCGCTGGTCATCATCGTAGCCTGCATCCTGCTTCCGAAAGTCTGGGCCTATCTCACCTCGGCGCTGGCCTTCATCCTCTATGGATGCGTGCTTGAGCTGAACTATTACGACATTATTCCCTCCTTCGCCACCACCCATCCGGAGCTGAAATCGCTGGAAGCGATCATGTTTGTCAACCTGTTCGCGTATCTGGCGGTGGCGTACCTGGCTGGGCTGCTGGCCGCGAAGCTGCGCCAGGTGGATGTGCAGCTGAAGGATGCGAGCGGCGCGCTCGAAAGCTTGCAGGCGCTGCATGAAAACATCATCCAGTGCATGAGCGGCGGCCTGATCACGACCGACGTGGAAGGCCGAATCACCCTGGTCAATATGGCCGCGAAAGGCATGCTCGGTTGCGGGGACGAGCTGATCGGAAAATCGGTGAAGTCGCTGTTTCTCGATCCGCTGCCCAACTTGGGTTCAGAGCGGGCGCATGGCGAAGTACGCTTCCAGCCCGCCAACGGCTTCCGCAAAACGTTTCGCGTCATTGTCTCGACGCTGAGCGTTCCGGACGGGGGCGCCGCTGGTTGCGTTTACACCTTCGATGACTTGACCGAGATTCGCCGGCTGGAGCGCGAGGTACGCATTCAGGATCGTCTGGCGGCGGTGGGCAGGCTGGCGGCCGCCATCGCGCACGAGATTCGCAATCCGCTCACCTCCATTGCCGGTTCGGTCAGCATGCTTTCGAGCGCCTCGGAGATGACGGAAGAGCAACGGCAGTTGCTGCAGATCGTGACTCGCGAATCGGAGCGGCTGAACAACATCATCACCGACTTTCTTGCCTATTCGCGCGGCAAGCAATATCGCTTCGACAAGGTGGACCTGGTGCTGCTCCTCGAAGACACGCTGACGCTGCTGGAGCATCGGCTGGTGGCGGAAAACTCAGGCATCCGCATTGAACGCAATCTGAAATACCGCGAAGCGCCTACGCTCGCGGACGGGGACAAGATCAAGCAGGTGTTCTGGAACTTCTGCCAGAACGCGGAGCGCGCGATGAAGAACGGCGGCACCTTGACCGTGTCGCTCGAATCGATTGGCGAAGACTGGCAGATCCATTTCGCCGACACCGGGCACGGCATGACTCCACAACAATCGGAAAAGATTTTCGAACCCTTCCAGTCCGGATTCGACGGCGGCACCGGTCTCGGCCTGGCCATCGTGTACCAGATCGTGCAGGCCCATGAGGGCAAGGTCTGGGCGCGTTCCAAACTGGATGAGGGAACAACCTTTGTGCTGCGGCTGCGGCGCCTGGGAGCCGGGGTGCGATCGAGTGCCAGCTCGAGCGACGATAAGAAGCTGCTGGCAGCAGGCAACCTGGATGCGGCATCGAAGAGCGCGGTGGGCGCGGGAAGGAGAGCGCATGGCTAATATCCTGGTGTGCGACGACGAGCGCTCTATTTGCGAAATGCTCGACATCGCCTTGCGGCGTGAGGGCCACAAAATCGAAACGGTCAATTCCGGCGAGGCCGCCAAGCGCAAGATCGACGGCGCGCTCTACGACCTCATCATCACCGATATCAAGATGCCGAACATTGATGGCATCGAAGTGCTGCGGCACTCGCATGCCACCTCGCCGGAGTCGGCTGTCATTCTGATCACCGCGGTCGATGACTACGAAGCTGCGGTGCAGGCGGTGAAGGCCGGGGGCGCGTCCGACTACATCCGCAAGAGCCCGGGGCTGGTCGATGAAATCAAGCTGGCCATCAACCGCTCGCTCGAGAAAGCTTCGCTCAGCAAACAGAATTTTGCCTTCCGCCGCGATGCCGCGGCCCGCAATTCGCTCGACAACATCATCGGCGTCAGCGCCGCCATGGAGAAGCTGAAGCAGACCATTCGCACCGTCGCGTCCACGGGCAGCACCATCCTCATCTATGGCGAGAGCGGCACGGGTAAAGAGTTGGTCGCGCGCGCCGTGCACGTGTGTTCCCCGCGCGTGACTGAGCCGTTCGTGTCGGTCAACTGCGGCGCCTTTCCCGAGACTTTGCTGGAAAGCGAACTGTTCGGCTACGTGAAAGGCGCGTTCACTGGGGCCAACCAGAACAAGCGCGGGCTCTTCGAAGTAGCTGACGGCGGCACGATTTTTCTGGATGAAATTGGGGAGATGACACTCGCGATGCAGGTAAAACTGCTGCGCGTGCTGCAGGAGCGCACCGTGCGTCCGGTGGGCAGCGCTTCGGAGATTCCGATTGATGTGCGCGTGATCGCCGCTACCAACCGCGATCTGGACAGGCAGGTCGCGGAGAACACGTTCCGCGAGGACCTTTACTACCGGTTGAGCGTCATTCCCATTCGCGTGCCCGGCTTGCGCGAGCGTCGCGAAGACATCCCGCTGCTGGTCAATCATTTCCTCAAGAAGTACGCGCCGGCGGCGGGGAAGAGCATTGAGCGGGTGGATTCGGCATCCCTCGCTGGGCTGTGCGATTACGAATGGCCCGGCAACGTCCGCCAGCTGGAGAACACTGTGGAACGCGCGGTTGCGCTTGAAACCACCAACCAGTTGCACGTCGAGTTGCCCGCCGAACGGCCCAAGGCGAAAGCCGCCGCGGCCGCGGCTGGAGTTCCCGGCATGCCCGACGCTTCCACCTCCGGCTCAGTTCTGCCGGAAGGGCTCGACATGGAAAAGTACGTGGCCCAGATCGAGCGCTCGCTGCTGCAGGCCGCCCTCAACCAATCCCATGGCGTGCAGACTAAGGCCGCCGATGTCTTGGGGATCTC
>QIAH01000074.1 GCA_003225465.1 Acidobacteriota bacterium
CGATTTCTCACCCGCAAACGTTCCGGATTACTGGTTCGCGTCGCCAACGAAAGTGCCCAAGTTGTCCGGCATGAACCGTTTCGTATGGGAGATGAGATATCCGCCACCCGCTTCGCTGCCCTATAGTTATTACGGCGAGTTGCTGGAGTACACCGAATACACCCTGGCAGACCATGCGATTCCCGGCCTCACTCCGCGCCAAATGCTACGAGGTCCCCGGATCGTACCCGGGAAATACTCTGTCGAACTGCGCCATGGTGGACAAACTTTGCGGCAACCTTTGACTGTGGAACTTGATCCTCGAGTTCACGCTTCTTTCCAAGATCTGGTTCAACAACGCGATCTGGGCCTCAAGATCGTGCGTGGCATGCAGTCGAGCTACGGCTCTTATGGGCAAGTGGCTGCGTTGCACAAGGCACTGACCGAGCACAAAGAGCTTCTTCAAAGCGGCGACGCCGGGACAAAGGATGCAGTTGAACGGATCAGTAAGGAGATCGAGGGACTGGAAAAAGGTACGAAAACCGCACCTGGATTTGGCCCAGTGAATCGTGACTTAGGGCGGCTCCTTTTCAGCGTCGAAAACGCGGATATGCGTCCAGCCCAGTCTCTCCTGACGGCTGTGCAACAACTTTGCGATGTGCTCAGCAACGATTCAATGAAGTGGCAGCAGCTCAACGAGCAAGAAATTTCAGTCCTGAACGCCAAAGCGAGCAACGGCAAGGCGCCGGCACTGCCACAAATCGCTGTAACGACTAATGGCTGCAAAGAATGAAGTGCATTTGCCGATCGGCGCTCCGATAGAGCTCTAGGTCACTGCATCGGTTTTGTCAGGACATGGAGGTTTCGATCCCGCGTGACCGAAAACTGAGAACGCCGCGGGAAGGCCTTTGGCGACGGGCAACCGGACCCCGGCTCGATTACGTGCGGTTTGCCGATTGATTGCCGTTCCTTGACTGTTCTGAGCAGTACCAATCCGTACACGGCAACAGACGTTGTGTGCGGCTCAGAGATGAGCTGAAGACGGATTTTCTGAACGATGCTGCAGCTGAATTGCCGATAGATCTCATTGCAGCGGTTCTGACTCGCCGCTCCTGTCGGTGCACGTGCGGCAGTCTCCCCTGGCGATCTGGTCGCGAAGTACTCGAATGAACGTCTCTGGATCGAGATCAATACCGTTCATGGGAATGGTCGCTGCGACCCAATAGACAGCGTCGTCCAGGTCTGTGCCGTGCTGCCACTCCGCAAGAAGACCTTGCCTGACCAGCAACCTCAGTCGGGAGTGGCGGAGCCACACTGCTGCCAGATTCGCACCCGGGTTGCAAGTGCGAGCCATTACATCGAGGGTAATTACCCCGTCTTTGCCCGAGTAACGCTTCGTCATCTCTATGCAAACGTTGTGAAGCAATTTGAGATCATCTGCGGAGACGGGTGGTACGGAAGCCCCTTGTTCTGCCTCTTGAATGAAGCCTCTGAAGGATTTCAGTCGCTCAAGTTGTGAATCGGCCATCGAAAGCCCCCTCCTGACGGTTGCGCGGTGCCATCGAGTGTTGCAGCTCAAAGATGATGGGGAAGTCTCCACTCGAAATGGCTGTGGTCCATTCCCGTCCTATGGTGATACTTCTCCATGAGCGCCAGCGGTGACCCCCGTCACAGCATTGTTGCTGGCAGGATGGCCCGGACTTGTGGCAACGTCAGGCTAGAGAACGCAACCAGTTACATAGAGTCTATTCAGTGGAGGTAAAATGTTATCGCTCGGTGTGGTTGCGATTGCTCGACAGAATTGGAAATACTCGTCCGGATATGCTGACTGGCTTACGGCGGACAGAACCTGACTAGCCTTCTTTCAGTTTCCAATTGGGGGCTCCAGTAGCTCTCTCTTCACGAACCGCAGCAAACCAGACTCGTCATTCACATCCCGATGGCGCGCCGCTCTTTCAGGTCATTTGAACACTATCCCCGGCATGTTTTGACTTGGGCGATGCCACAACCTAACATCGGGATCGTCCTGGGCATTCTCTGAGGCATGATGGCCGGGTTTTCTCACACCTCGTCGCAGTCGGTGGTTACCGGGATGGTGATCGCTTTCCTGCAAAACATTCCTCCGTTCCAGTTCCTGGCACCCACCGAGCTTGCCCGGCTGGCAAGCCATATGACGCTGGAGTTCTTTCCCAAGGACGCAGTGATACTGAGCGCGGGCGGTCCCAAATCCGAGGTGCTCTACGTCGTGCACAAGGGTGGAGTCAAGCTGGCGCTGAGTTCGCAAGTCGGCAAACGAATGACGCTTGACATGCGCAGCGAGGGCGAAATGTTCGGGCTCCTCTCGGTGATGGGCCGAGAGCCGGCCCGTCTGGACGTCACCGCGATCGAAGACACTCTTTGCTATAGCATTCCCGCAGAAGAGGTACAGCGGCTGATGTCCACTCAGCCCGAGTTTGCCAGCTATCTGATTCGCATCTCCCTCTCGCGCTACATGGACCGCAGCCTGCAAGCGCTCCGGACGCAGGCAGGCCTGATGGGGGACTCGGAACGACTGCTTTACTCACTTGCCGCCGGCGACGTAGTCAGTTCACCGCCGCTTCTTTGCCAAAGGGAAACGACTATTCGGGAAGCGGCGCAAATGCTGGCATCTACCAACGCAACGTGCGTGTTTGTCGTCGGCGGGGATGGTGCCGCGGAGGGTATTCTCACGGACCGGGATTTCGCCGCCAAGGTGGTGTCCGAGGCATTGTCCCTCGAGTTGCCCGTTACGCGGATCATGAGCCGACCAGTGATCACGGTCGAGGGCAATGAGCGCGTGTTTCATGCTCTGCTGGCCATGGTAAGCCGCAACATTCACCATGTGCTGGTCACCCACCAGGGAGTACCCGCCGGCGTGCTCACCGCTCACGACCTGATGGTATTGCAGGGCAAGTCCCCGCTCAATGTCGTGAGACATCTTGAAGAACAAGGCAGTGTTACGGACCTTGCCGCCGCACAGAGCCGTGTTGCCGGCTTGTTGCCACTCTTGCTGCGCGAAGGTGCCAAGGCCAGCCACATCACTCGCGTGGTGGCGGAGGTAAACGACCGCCTCACGGTGAAGGTATTGCGCCTCGCAGAGAAGAAATTAGGACCTCCACCCGTCCCGTATTGCTGGGTGGTGCTAGGCAGCGAAGGACGCCGCGAGCAGACTTTCAAGACCGATCAGGATAATGCCCTGATTTATGCGGATGCCGAAGGCCGGGACGACGTCGCTGAATACTTCACGCAGTTGGCCGCTTTTACCCAGGATGCGCTGGCCGCCTGTGGTTATCCGGCGTGTCCGGGCAACTATATGGCAAGCAATCCGCGATGGCGCCAGCCGCTCCGGGTGTGGTTAAACTACTTCCGCTCTTGGATCTCCGAAGCAGAACGCCACCAGACCGAGGATGCCCTGATACTGTTCGACATGCGGCCGGTGGGCGGGGATTTCTCGCTCTTCGAGAGTCTCATGGTGGAGAAGCGCAGATGCTTAGCAGACGCTGCACAGTTCAAATCGATGCTGTCCTTCGTCTCTACCCAGAACAAGCCCCCATTGGGCTTTTTTCGGAATTTTGTGGTGGAACGAAGCGGCGAGCACAAGAATCAACTCGATCTCAAGCTCTTTGGCACCGGCCCCATCGTCGATGCCATCCGGCTGTTGGCCCTCGATGCGGACGTTGAGCACACCAATACATGCGATCGGCTCGCCGCTTTGCCTGCTCGACGGGATCAAGACCCCGTGCTTTTCCAGGATCTGCAGGAGGCCTTCGAGTTTCTGACTTTGTTGCGCATCGAATGCCAGCTGAGGCAGGTGCGTGAAGGCCGGCCACTGAGCAATTACGTTGCGCCCGAAGCACTGACGCACCTTCAGAGAAGCCTATTGAAGGAAGCTTTCCGGGCCGTTGCCCGGGTACAATCCGTGATTGACGAGAATTTCCGGACGGCACTCTGGGCGCAACTGGGTCGATGAATGCTGCGCTGGCTGAAATCCGAACTTCGGCGCCAGCAACTGGGCAGAGCTGCATTGCCCAACCACACTGCTCTCGATTCCCTGCGCTATGTAGTCCTCGACACTGAGCTAACTTCTCTCGACAGCCGTTCTAATCGACTGCTTTCCATTGGTGCAATCGCCATGGATGGGCCAAAGATCAGACTTGGAGAGCAGTTCTATCGCATAGTGGATCCACGCGTGCCGGTTCCTCCGGAAAGCGTCGTCATTCATCAACTCCGATCCGAGGATCTAAAAGGCAGCGAACCGCTGGCCAGAACTCTCCAGGACTTACGCCGGTTCGTCGAAGGCACAGTCCTGGTCGGCCATTTCCTGAACATCGATCTGAAGGTTCTGCGGAAAGAACTGGGCGGCAACAGGCACGAACTGGACAACCCGGCAGTGGATACGGCGCGAGTGCACCAGTGGATCCTGAGATGCGGCCAGTACTCGGAAGACCTCCCCGTCCAACTCGAGATGCTGGAACTAACAACGGTGGCGAAGTTCTACGGTCTGGATGTAGATAACGCGCACCATGCGCTCTATGACGCGTTTCTTACGGCGCAGGTTTGGCAAAAAATGATGTACACCATCCAAGCCAAGGGAATCCGCAAACTGAGCGACTTGTTGAGGATTGGGGGAGTTTGAGCAGGCAGAGTGCTAACCGCTGCTGACTTTCCAGAAGGCGACTTGCACTAAGACTTCTGGCCCGCATCCGTTCTGATCTTGATTTCGTCAAGGCGCCAAGGCAAAGTTGTCGCCTGTAGAGCTTCCGACTTCCGGTCTGCAAACCAGAGCCACTATTTGCCTAGTCTGCGCAAACAAGGTGGAAAAACTAGGTCCCCAGATCTATTGTCACGGCGCAGCGGCGATGACAATTTTCTTCAGGGCTAAGCGCTGCAACAACTGCGAAAAGCGCGGGTCGCCACGGAGAGGATCGGCCAATGGTTCCGTCGGCAGGTAAACCAGGTATTCGGATCGTTCGTCAAAGGCCTTATCGAGCCATGCAAAGGAGTGGTCAAGATCGTGGAGTCCGGTGTAGACCAGGGCCACATAGATCGCCGGAACATACTTGTGCGTGGAGAGTTGCTGGAGCTTGGAGATAGTCCCAGCTGCCTTCGCCTTTTCACCGGAGAGGGCGTACTCGTGGCCGATCAGCGCAAGTACGGCGGGGTCGTCAGGAGCGACCGCAAGAACTTTCTCGAATGCATCGCGAGCCTGCGGATGCATGCCTTTCATTTCGTACGCCCGCCCGATATTCACCAAGGCGATCGCATAGCTGGGATCCAGTTGAAGAGACTTGGAGTTCTGTTCGATGGTGCGATCGAACTCACGGTTCTGGTAGAAGGCTTCTCCCAGAGCCGAGGTGAGCAAGGGATTGACCGGGTCCAATTCCAGAGCGCGCTTGCGTTCTGCGATGGCAGCGCCCAAGTTGCCGATGGCCGTGAGGTAGTAAGCGTAGAACTGGTGGCCGGTAGCATAGTCGGGCCGCAATTGCAGTGCGCGAGCCAGCTCCTTTTCGGCTTCGGACAGATTCCATTCATAAACCAATTTCGAGTAGCCCAGCGAGACGTGCGCCTCGGCGAGGGTACTGTCCAGTTCGAGCGCTTTCTTCGCGGCGGTTTCCGCCTTGGGGAATGCCTGGTTGGGAGGCAGTGCGGTGTACGGCGCTGAACCTAGAAGTTCGTAGCAGTCCGCGAGCCCGGCATAAGAGGGCGCGTAAGTAGGGTCGATGGTGACGGAGTGCTGAAAGAGGTCGAGGGCGCGGGTCAGACTCTCGGTCGTACGCTTATTCCAGAAATAGCGGCCCTCGAGATAAGCCAGATACGCCTCGCGGTTTACCTCGCGAGCGGCGGGGGCGGTATGCGGCAAGTTGTTCAGCACTTCGCCGGTGATTGCGGCGGCGACCTCTTCCTGGACACGTAGCAGTTCTTTTACGTCGCGCTCATAACTATGACCCCAGACTACGGTTTGACTACTAACCTGCACCAGCTGGGCACTGATCGTCATCCGGTTCGCGATCTGGCGGATGCTTCCTTCGAGCACGTAGTCGGCGCGGATGTCTTTGGCGAGACGGTCGAGGGTGGCCGCCGCGTAGCCAGGCGTCAGCCGAATGACGGACATTTGTTGCGGATGGAGCTGGCCCAGGTGCGTGACCATTTCTTCGGTCAATCCGACGGCAACGAAATCCTGGCTGGAGGTGTCATTGCCAGAGGTGTCATTCAAATTGCGGAACTGGCGGACAGCGAGCGTGACTCTACTTCGGGAAGGTTGCGGGCGCAGGTTTTGGGCTGGATCCGGCATACGCAGCAAGGTGACTACTCCGAGAATCACTGCCAGAGTGATGACGACCCAAAAAGAGCTGGAGTGCCATGGCCGGGTCGGCAGGGGCTCCGGGGGTGGCCCCGTTTGTGGCGAATGACCGGGAGGGCGGTCCGGCTCCGGAGTGAGTCCGTCAGGCCGGGTGAGCATCTCTTGCCACCAGGCGTCCAATTCCGTTTTGTACGCGAAAACCCGGCCCTGATCTTCCGACGAACCAGACTTCAGTCGCCGTACGGGAAGAGCCTTGGCTTTCTCCCAGCGTTGAACGGTTCGCTCCGTCTTATTCAGGTGGTCGGCGATTGCCTTCCAACCTTCTAAAAGGTCCTCATCTTCCAGTCCGGGTTGCTGTACGCCCTCGGTAGACATCCGAGCATTCCCCCGAAGAGACTCTGATGCCGAAATTCGGGAGAGTCTATCTTGCTTTGCCCGCTTATACAACGGAATCCCGGAATGCGTTCTGGGCAAACCAATTGGAATTCTGGCCCAGCGAACCATTGGGGCTGGAAGCTTGTCGGGCTGGAACTCGGCAGGTCGAGGCCGATGGGCAGATGCTTGGACCGTGAAAACGCGATGATGGAACCGGTGTCGCAAGGAGGCCCCTACCCTCCGCAACCAGCGCGGAGAGTAGGGAAACCCAAGTCGACTTTGAAGATGCCGGAAGCGTAGCCTCAAGGGGCGCCGCCCAACGACGTTGCGGTTCATGGAGTCAGTAAGTGTTCGGGCAATTGGTAGAGCCGACGGTCGCCAACTGGGGCGCTGCTGCGATGCCGTTCAATGGGTCGCAATAAA
>QIAH01000075.1 GCA_003225465.1 Acidobacteriota bacterium
CTGTGAAGGTCCCGCCTTGCCAGAAAGAGGCTTCCGAGTTGCCGGTAATGACGACTCCCGCACCACCGGTGTTGTTGATGGAGGTGGCTCCGCCAAGATCCGCGCTCGATTGCTCGGTAACCCAGATCCCGCCTACACCGTTGTTGCTCACGAGGAAGGGGCCCGCCCAGGAACGGTTGGTCAGGTTAGAGCCCCCGATGAGAGATACCCCCGCCCCTTGGTTGTTCTGCACGGTAAGCTGTTCGACGGTTAGCGTACTGCCGGAGTCGATTTCCACGCCATTTCCGGGGCCGGATGTGCCCGCAGTCGTGAGTTTCACCGTCACCCGTGTCACTCGGACCCGGGACGCGGTCATATTCAATCCGTAATTGGCATTGTTCTGGATTACGTCCCCAGTGAAGGTGGCGTCGGCACTGTCGATTTGAACGCCATTGCCGGTCGCGTTCTGGATCGTGTTTCCGATGAACCGGCAAACACTGAACTCGCGGCACTCGACACC
>QIAH01000076.1 GCA_003225465.1 Acidobacteriota bacterium
TTCTTGATTTGCACGTGGGATCCAACAATCCAGAAGATCGCATTGCCGTTGAGGCTATTGATGACGGCGTTTTTGCCTCCGGTAGCGACGCCAGCGATCGTGAGGTCGGCGAAGTCGTAGATTCCAATAGCGTCCTTGCAGGTGCCGATCACCCGGATGGTGTTATTAGCCTGGGGATCCAGGGTTTTGAGTGCGTTGCTGATCGTGTTTTCCTCGCACTCGACAGTCACGGTTTTCGCGATCGCGGGGATCGCGAGCAGCCCGAACGACAGGATGGAAAGAAGCACTGCGAAGCAGTGAAATCGGATCTGGTGGCGCATACGGGGCATGGAACCCCTCCTTTTCGTGAACAGGTCGGTCAAAAGCGGCCC
>QIAH01000077.1 GCA_003225465.1 Acidobacteriota bacterium
CGATCGATGGCACCACCGAGATGTCTTCTCCCTCACCGATCCCACCGTGCGGATTTCCTGCAGCGGAACCGGAACTGAGCATGGGACCGGCTCAGGCTGCAACCTTGGCGCGCTTTCCCGTTTTTGCCAGGATCCCCAACACCTCGTCTTCGCGCATGATGAGATACTCTTCGCCGTCGATCTTGATCTCGGTGCCCGCGTACTTGCCGAACAGGATGCGGTCGCCCGGCTTCACATCCAAGGGAACGACTTTGCCGTCCTCCTTTACCTTGCCTTTGCCAACAGCCAGGACCTCGCCCTCTTGTGGCTTGTCCTTGGCCGTATCGGGAATGATGATTCCACCTCTCGTGGTCTCTTGCTCTTCCACGCGGCGCACCAAAATCCGATCGTGCAATGGAACGAAATTAACCGCCATGCGTCCGACCTCCTCCTGTCTTGAGGAAAAACACCGTCACGTGGCGATTCCCTCTTTTGAGGATGCTAATGATCAGATACAGCGCATGCCAATTCTTCGTGAGGATGAACCGTGGTTCCGCAAGCACGCCTAGACCAGGGTCGTCTTCCGGTAAGAGGTGTTCATACGACCTTAGCCGTAGCGGGTAGACCAAGCGCGTTTGCGCTAATGCCTGATTCTACCGATCACATAGAGCACGAGGGAAAGCACAGCACTGAGCAGAATGGAAGTTGTGAGTGGGAAGTAAAAGGTCGTGTTTTTTCCGCGGTAGAGAATGTCTCCAGGAAGACGGCCCACGGGAAGACTGGTACGTCCAAGGAGCAAGAAAAGGGCGCCTAACGCCAGGAGAAGCACCCCAAAGAAGACAAGAATTTTGCCGAACTCGGCCATCATTTTGAAGACCTTGTTGATCCACCACTGCCCTCGCCGCCGGATGCCGTACTGGGCACATAGCTGTCCCGAACGACTATGCGAGCCGGAATTGGTCGGCCTCTCTGGTCGGTGATCTGTAAAGGACCGCCCGTCTTCGAATCGACCAGTTCGACGCGCACCGTGCGGGGCGAGCTTAGGTCAAGCTCATTTGAGGATCGGTAGGCAATTACGTATCGCACCCTGAGGTTCTCCATCATGTCGTCGTATACCGACGAGAGATCAACAGTGTTTTCAGGAGAGTAGGCACGGCCTCCCGATGTTCTGGCAATTTCCTGAAGCTCCCTGTCTGCGTTGCTCCAGTCGACCCGTGCGAGCGGCCCCGTAGCTCCATGCGCCTCGATAAGGTAGCGCAGGACTGGTGCCAGACTAATGACATAGATCGGAGTATCAGAGTTCCGCGGCGCTCTCAAGACCTCTTCATACTTGGCCTTACTGAAAGTGTCAACGCCTGACGAGATCAGGACGATGGCTTTGCGCCCCTCTACGGGCCGCATCTGTTCCACGACGTAGATGAGAGCATCGTAGAGATTGGTTTCCGAAAATTCGGGCGTGCCGAGATCCTGGAACACTCGATCGAGTGTTTCATGCCCCTGGGAGAAGTCGGCGACCTTTTCCACCTTATCGCCGTACTTCCAGATTGCAACCTTGTCCTCTCGTCCAAGCTCATCCAGGAGTTGGCGACCGGCGCGTGCCACCTCTATGCCCAGCAATCGGCTCAATGCTTGAGCGCGGCCGCCAAACTCCATGAGCAGCCCGAGCGTTACCGGCGCGTGCTCAATCTCAACCGTCGCGTTATGCTGTCGAATGTCATTCTCGTACACCACAAAATTGTCGCGGCGGATGTTTGGAATGAAATAGCCGTTTGGATCCTGCACGAGCAGTTTTACAGTCACCATGTGCGTGACAGGATCAAAGTGGATTTCTGTTTTCTGCTTGCCCTCTTTGCCTTCAAATAACGGAGTTGGCCTCCGAGTGGGAATTTGGATTTGGCCCCTGTTTGGTCCCTCGGCGGCCTGGTTGTTGTTGCTGGGCCCGTCTGCCCGTAGATTTTGAACTGCGGCCGGCGCTGCCATGAGCAGCAGCGCCAATAGCACTACAAGCTTAAGAACCTTGTTCTCGCCAACCTTCGCCTGCTTTACCTGGGCACATGCGCTCATAAGTGATCTCTCACACTATTTTGTTTTCTCATTCGCAACTGCGAGGTCGTTTTGCACGCTGAACACGCCAGGGACGGAGCTGGCCTGTACTCCAGCGATCTGCTTATCCATCTGGTTATCGACGACCCCTTCGAGCCGCACGTGTCCGTTTTCAACGACGATACGGATGGGCGACTGAGGATCAATGGCATACTTCTGCAGGGCAGGATGGCCATAGATCGCACGTGCGACTCGAATCCGCAGCTCATCGTCAAAAGTTGAGACGGGCAGCACATTAATCTCATTGACCACATCTTTTACCCCCGGCTCAGTCTCAATGATGGCAAGAGCGGAATCGCGGGACGGATAGTCATGCACATCGCCGCTAATTGTGACCACGCCGTTCTTTACGCTCAACTTCAGATTGTTGAACATAATGCCGAAACCGACGCGATCGTAGCGCAGCTTGTCGGCCAACTTCTGGAGCAGCACATCATCGGAAACGTTGCCTTCGACTTCGATTTCATTGCGCACCCCTCCCACGTGTTTGATATGGTGGGCGCGCCGGTCAGCATCCAACTTGTCAATAAAAAGCTTTACGGTTCCCGAAAGGGTAACGACGGCATCCTCCGTGGTGGCATGCACATTTTGGAACCTCGGATTCGACTGCAGCACCCTCTCGATATCTTCCTGGATCTGCTGGTCGTAACGCCCTCCTTTTGTTTCCTGGGTCGTTGCAAGGGTTATCAGTACTGCCACCGACACCAACAATGTTAGAAGCCATGCACTTCGTCGCAACATGAGTATTCCCCCCAATGAAATTCTCTAGGACGCAACGGCACCCGCAGAGTTTGCAATCTCACCCGAGCCTGCTGGCGTTGTCGCTACCGGTACCGTGACTCGGACGACGGTGCCAGCCTTTGCGGAGATGATTTCGAGTTGACCGCCAAGGTCTTCAATTCGCTCCTGCATTCCCGCGAATCCAACACCAGTGCCAGTGCCCGCCCGCTTGAATTGGTCCAAAAGCCTGGCCGGAATTCCTTGGCCGTAATCTTGTACTTCGAGCGTAGCCGTGTTCGCTTCCTGGCTCAGCCGGATGTCCGCAGTTCGGCTAGCCGAGTGCCGGTAGATGTTTGTAAGAGTCTCTTGCAGGATGCGGAACAGGGCTATCTCGATCGGTCTGGACAATCTTTCAATTGACGCGAGATGCAGTCTTACTTGAATATTGCTTCGCTTGACAAAACCTTCTACGTACCACCGGGCAGCAGAGCAAAAACCGGCTTCCTCCAACAAAGGCGGATACAACAGGTATGACGTTGTTCGAATTTCCTGAAGCGCCTGATCTGCCAGCGCATTCACTTGGGCGAAGCTTTCTGAAGCAGGCTCGCCAGTTCTCAGCCATTTGTGGAGGTTCGCTAACTGTATTTTTAGCGCGGTTAGGGTTTGACCCGTGCTGTCATGCAATTCCCGCGCCAAACGACGGCGTTCTTCATCTTGCACGCGAAGCAGTCGTGCCGAAAGACTTCGCAGCGCAGCCGTGCGCTGCTGCACCAAGGCTTCCAGTTCCTCCGCGGACGGCTTGGGAGTCTCTTCGAGCAGCTTGGGGTCGGCATGGCCTTGGGCAAACATGAGAACAGCGCTCCTCGTAGAATTAGCAATCATGTCTAACCAGCCTCACGGGGCCCGTGGCATCCCTTTACCAAGAGGCAGTCAGCAGTCCCTTAAGAGACCCTGAGCCACGAGTCTCGTCTCGGGTTCTGGAGACGTTCGAGCACACAACAATTCCCAGAAGGCCTCCTGGTGACCAGTTTTGCGCCATTGAACTCGGCACGCGAACAGGTACAAGACATCAACTCTCCGAGACGGGATCACCGTCGAGCCGTGGTATGGCACTGCTTCAGTGGGCATCTGCAGTTCACCTTCTTGACTCTGACAACTAGCGAACCCACGAGCCATCTCAGGTCGGAATGCTAGTGATTGAAGACGCCGAGCACAATTCCTCACGAGAATAAACCGCGATTCCGAAAAGATGGTTAGAGCCTGACCCACCCCTGGTCAGAGAAACTCGTACGACTATGGTTGTAACGGAAAGCCGTTCCATGAAGAGCAGAAAGGAAAGTGCCTCTGGACGATCAGGCTGCTGATGGTGACCCCGCGGATTTCAACCAACTCTCCAGCTGTTGATGGTTCACTACACCCGCCTGCTGTGCCACTGGCTGTCCAGCATGGAAGACGACGAAGTGTGGAATGCCGCGCACATTGAACCGAGCTGCCAGTGCCGGATAACGCTCTGTATCCACCTTCACGACAATCGCTTTTCCGGCCATGTCCGCGGCTGTGCGTGCAACCTCAGGCGCTGCCATCCGGCAGGGCCCGCACCAGGCCGCCCAGAAATCGACCAGCACGGGAACGTGGGCGTTTTGGACAACTTCAGTGAACAGCTCTGGGTCAACTTCCAACGGCTCATCCAACGGCGGAAGTGAGCTTTTGCAGACACCACAACGACCAGTATCAGAGAGACGTCCCGCTGGTACGCGATTCTTGCGTCCACACTGTCTGCAGGTTCGAATCACCGGCATAACACTAAACTTCCTGCGCTCTATGCTGCGGCTGGCCTAGGCGGAGACTCTGTTTCAGACACAATCTTCTCCAACTCTTCGCGATCGATGGTCTCGCGCTTCTGCAGCTCAACTGTGATCCGCTCCAGCACGCCGCGTCTGTGCGAGAGGATGTCTTTCACTCGTTGATAGGTTCGTTCGATGAGCTGTGCGACCTCTTCATCAATCCGTTCCGCCGTGTGTTCGCTAAAGTTCCGTTGTTCTCCGAACGACATGGTGGATTCGAGATACTGCCCCATCATGGGCTTGCCGAACACCTGATTCCCGAGTCGTTCGCTCATGCCATAACGCATGACCATTTGCCGGGCCATCTCCGTAGCACGTTCCAGATCATTGTGCGCGCCAGTAGAGATGACCCCGTTATAGATAATGTCCTCAGCCGCACGGCCGCCGAGCATGACGGCCACGCGGTCCTCCAATTCGGGCTTAGTCAGCAGGTATTTCTCTGTGGTGGGCAGCTGCAGGGTGGCGCCCAGCGCCCCAATCGAACGCGGGATTATCGTGATTCGGTGAACGGGGTCGGCATGCTTGACGGAAAGAGCGGTCAGGGCGTGACCAGTTTCATGGTATGCCACTCGTTCCTTTTCTGCTGGTGTCATTACTCGCGTTCGCTTTTCGAGACCAAGCGTGACGCGGTCAATGGCTTCCTCCAAGTCGCGCATCTCGACCGCGGCTGCGCCGCGGCGCGCGGCCAACAACGCTGCTTCATTGACAATATTGGCAAGGTCGGCCCCTACCATGCCCGGCGTTCGCGCCGCGATGACATGCAAATCGACCGCATCGGCAAGCTTGATCTTGCGGGCATGCACTCTCAAGATCGCTTCCCGTCCAGCCAGGTCAGGTCGATCTACCACCACTTGCCGGTCAAAACGTCCGGGACGCAACAGCGCCGGATCCAGCACTTCGGGTCGGTTGGTCGCGGCCATGATGATCACACCCTTAGAGGAGTCGAACCCATCCATTTCGACCAGAAGCTGATTCAGCGTTTGCTCGCGCTCGTCGTGACCTCCGACCACGCCTGCGAGAACGCCGGCGCGGGACTTGCCAATCGCGTCCAGCTCATCGATGAACACGATACAGGGGGCATGCTTCTTTGCTTCGTCAAACAGATCCCGAACCCGGGCGGCTCCCACACCCACGAATAATTCGATGAACTCAGAACCTGAAATGGAAAAGAAGGGTACTTCGGCCTCACCGGCAACGGCTCGTGCGAGCAGAGTCTTCCCGGTGCCGGGCGGGCCCACAAGGAGGACACCCTTCGGAATGCGTCCACCTAGCCGCTGATACTTTTCTGGATTTCTGAGAAAATCGACAATCTCGACCAGTTCAGCCCTGGACTCATCCACGCCAGCTACATCCGAGAACGTGGCCTTCTCTCGCTGGGTGCGGTTGTAGATCTTGGCGCGGTTACGCCCAAACTGCAATGCCTCGCCCCCGCGACCCATTTTGCGAATGACCCAAGTCCAAAAACCGATTAGCAGCAACATAGGCAATGCCGAAACCAAAAGGGAGCGCCACAAACTCGGAGTCTCGATTTTACCTACGACTTCCACACCCTTGTTTCTGAGCAAAGGCAGCAATTCAGGGTCGTATAAATCGGGCGGCCTGGTGGCGGACATAGCGTGTGCCGGGACATTTCGTCCTTTGCTGGCCTGGTCCGGGCGAAGCAAGGCGCGTATCTCTCCGGAGCTGATCTGCACTGCTTGCACGCGGCCGTCACGTATCGCCTGGAGGAGTTCGGAATACGAGACCTGCTGAACAGGGCTCGATTGCAGCAACGGCAAGAACGGTAACCATAAGAGAAGCACCAGCCCGACGGTGATCACCGTCTGCAGGACGGCAGGCAACCACCGGCGGATCTTGTCTCTCAAGGGGATACTGTCTCTTAACATGGTCGCTCTCACAATCTCCACGCGATGTCGGCACTTACATCAACCATGAATCGGCGACGGGGCGTTGTCTGCCATAGCGCGACGACTGAAACTAGTCCCCTGTCGGAGGCAGGGTGACCACAACTACTAGATTGCTAGATTCTTCAAGCTTTCCAACAGGCTTTGCAATAGAGCGAAGGTCGTAGAAGCGCCTCTCACTCAAGGTTAATTCCGTCCTGCGCGTTCTTACGGAATCCTCACTCATTCTCAGGAGGAATTGTCATGGCCGGGCCCGCTTCGTTAGTATCCACGCTTGAGATGCACTACGCAGTCTCAATCCGAGGAAAGAGCCGGATTGAGGCGGGTCGAGTGATGGGGACAGTTTGAATTCTGCAGCAAGTCAGGGCAGTTCGGTGTCCCACATCTCCCGAATTGAGGCCGACAGCTTCCTGACGAAGGGCGAACATGGCCACTCATCTACTGCTTTTCGAATGCGAGGTCCTCCGCCCAAGGTGGGGATGGCTGCTGTTCCTCGGAATCCTCATGGTCATCCTCGGCGCCATCGCTCTCTTCATCATGCCTGCAGCTACCTTAGGCACTGTATTGGTGTTGGGCTGGTTGCTTGTGTTCAGCGGCATTATAGAGATGATCCATGCCTTTCGAGTGCGCAGGTGGGGTGGTCTCTTTCTCCATCTGATCGGTGGTGTTCTCGGAGTGCTCATTGGCTTGCTTGTGGTCACGCATCCTGTAGCTGGCGCAATGGCTTGGACGCTGCTCTTCGCTTCCTTCTTCACCGTCATTGGCCTCTTCCGAATGATTGCCGCGATCAGCTTGAAATTTCCAAATTGGGGCTGGGCGGTTTTCGACGGGATTGTTACGCTTGGCCTCGGGATTCTGCTGTGGGCTGAGTGGCCGTGGTCTGGTGTGTGGTTCCTAGGTTTGGCCGTTGGGGTCTCATTAATCCTGCGGGGCTGGTCATACGTGATGTTCGCACTCGCCATCCACAATCTCGCCACACCCATCGAGATACGCCGCGCAGCCTGAATCTTCTGGAACTCTTTGGGGCGCTCAACTGCATGCAATTTCAGGTCAGGCTCGCTGGAACATATGTCACAGCGGCGATCCCATCGATGAATCGAGATTCCGAAAGCAAGAGTAGGAGTGAATTCTGCCTGGGTTCGATGCCGTTGTACGACTTCAGATTTAGAC
>QIAH01000078.1:0-19338 GCA_003225465.1 Acidobacteriota bacterium
ATGTTGGGCATGCCGTCGGTACGGAAGCCCTGAGCCCAGTCGTCCCAGCTGCTGGTCTTGGTGGTGTCGACCAGGGTGAGGGACTGGCTGCCATCCGGCGCCGTTCCTTCCTGGTAGAGGTTGATGGTCACATTGGGAACGTCCGGAGTCCAGCTGGTGTGGATCAGGAGCGCGGGATCATCGAACGGCCGAGTCGAGGCATAAATGACCTCGCCGTGGATGCCGCCGGTCTCGCCGGCGACAAACGGCTTCTTGCCGAACTCGAGGAAGCTGTTCTGGCCAGAGAAGCCCTGCCAGCCTTCCGTCCCGAACCAGAAGGGCGGATCAATTCGGCCAGTGGTGCCACCAGGGCCACCCGGTGCAAAAGGAACTGCGGCGTCTGTGCAGTCCGCATTGGCGCAATAGTACGCTCCGGGTACACGCAATGGTGAGGGCACGGGAACCGCTTCGCTGGAGTTCGCCATATTCATAGCAATTTGCGAATTTCCGCCGCCGGAGGTTCCATCCGCAGGACCACCCGCGTCGTAAACCACGTGCACGCCCGTGGCCTTATAACGGGTCGTGTCGGTTTCCACCACGTACCAACTGAACAGGGGGAATATTTCGTTGAAGCCGGCGTTGCCGCTCAGGTCTGTGTTGTTGAAGTTGGAGTAGCTGCCGTCGCGGAACCGAATGTTGGTCGAAACCAGAGTCAGACCAGGTTCGTTCGCATCCTGAGTGCCGTTGTTATTCAGGTCCAAGAAGGTCTTCGTGTAGATGTTCGCCTGCCACTGATTCATGGCGATGTCGCCCATCTTCCCGGAGTTGGGATTATTGTGATCGAGCCTTACCGGCGTCGACAGGCCATCCACCAGCATATCGTTCCACTGGTCGAAGACCGTGATTCTCCAATCGCCATCGGGCAGACCAGAAAGGCTGAAGGAACCATCAGAGGCGCACTTGGTAAAGGCAAAGTCCAAGCCATCCGCGTCTCCGAAGCTCACGTAGCACTGCGTGAAAGCGAAGCTGCTGTTGTCGCCGCTGCTGTACAGGCGCTCATCAGGCGTGCGGCTCATACGCTCGGTCGTGACCACGCCTGTCACGGTGTTGGTGCAATTCGTACCGGTGATGTTCGCGTCGGTGCCGTTGCAAACGTATTGCTTGCGGGCGTTGATGATGGCCGGGTTGGCGAAACCAATCGAGACGTGGAATCCGGCCGGACCGTACTCCTGGAAGAAGCTCGGCTCGCCGACGCGGAGGAAGGAGTCATGCGCCTTCTGGCCGTCCAGTGTATTGGTCTGGAGCCACTCCTCGCCGCGGGCAATTCGATCCGCTGCGGGTGTAGCCACCACGCCGTATCTTCCCGGCATCAGGTTGGCAACCACTGCCTGGCCCGCGATCGGGGACAAGGTCGTGCCGTCCGCCTCGAACTTCGGACAGGTCACGATCTCACCGGTGATGCCCAGTTGGCTGCCATCGCCGCCATTCGAAGGCATACTCGCGGTCGCTTGCGCGGAAAGCGGGCACGCATCCAAGCCTGTTTCCGGATCGAGGGTTCCGGCCAGGCTGTTGGACAACGGCATGTTGAACATGTCGTAGCTCATTTGCCCGGTCGCATCGCCCGTTCCGCCGGCATCATCGAACAGCTTGAGGGTGAAACCACCTAAGCCAGGCTCGTTGGGTGACAACACGTCAATTCCGCCGCCGCCATCCTGCTCACCGTTGAGCGGGAAGTCATCTTCGAATACGAACACCGACAGCTTCGAAGGCGGGAACGGGTTCGGCTGCACGAGCACGTTCACTGCTGGGAAAGTGCTGGTAGCGCTACAAGCTACCGAAGTCCCCGTCAGCGAACACGAGATGGGCGCTCCGCCCATGCCGTGTCCGCAACTTGGAGTTGCGTTGCCTAAGCAATTGTTCACATTCTCAAACGAGTTCGCGGCGTCACCCGGCAGAACCGAGATGTAATACCGCTTGGTCGGATCGAGATGGACCTGGCTGGGATCAAGTGTTGCCTGTTGCGAAGCGTCGGTATGGCAAATACCGTTGCCAGCATCGCAAACTGCCGGTACGCCGAGGACGGTCTGGCCTGATTCGCAGGACAGTGGACCCGTACAACCTGCCGCTACAAGGGGCATATAGCTGGTGTGGAAATTCGTTCCGAAGGTGGCAACGATTCCGCTGCTCTGGGTCGGGCAGCCCGCGGGTGGGGGATTGGTCGTACAGAACGGGTTGATATAGAACGTGCGGTCTTCTTCAATGATCCAACGGTAGTCGCCGATCGGTGACTTGTTGCCGCCGTCCAGAACCTTCACGACTAAGCCGCTTGCGCTCTGGAACGTAATCGAAGCTTGATACGAGGTCGAACCGGTGGTTCCCTGGGAATTCTTCGGCTTGAAGTGGAAGGTGTAAGTGCCGGAGGAAGGAACGATGGCATTGAAACCGCCGTTCGCATCGACGGAAAGAGTCGTAAATCCAGCCGACGTGATGCTCGCCGGATCTACCGTGAGCGGGTAGCCCGCCGCATCTTTACAAGTCGAGAGCACGCCCGGGGGCTTGATGCTCAAAGTTGTAGCGACGTTTGAAGTATAGGTGAAGGGCCCGGCGCAGGTAATACCGGTGCCTGCTTCCAGGGCTGCGGCGCCGATGGTCACTGTGGCGCAGGCGGCTCCAGAGGTAGTGCCGTTGCCGCAATACGTAAATGATGTCGGACTACCGGTGTAGCTGAACGTCCCGTTCTCGTTGAGAGCCAGTCCGGCGACAGTACCCACGACCTTAACGCCGTACACGTTAACGTCATTGGCAAGGACGCCCTTCGCTGGGTCCGACACGGTGAGAGTCTGGCCGGCAACTATGCTGTAACTGTCGGAGTTGGCTTGCGCCGCCGCCGCAGCGGCGGAGAACGCGCCGGTGGTGGGAAGCGTAGCACCATTGATGCTGATGTAGGCCAGCATGCCGCCGTCGCGCCCGACGGAGTTGCTCGACAGGCTCAACTCGCGGTCGAAGATGGGAAGGGCGGGAGCCGTCGAAGTGGACGCCGGCGCATCGATCATCACATCATAAGTCTTGCCCGCAGCCATGAAGACTTCGCTCTGTACGCGAGAAACACCAGGCAGCGGATTGCCGTCCTCAGCCACTAGGCTGAAGCCCGGAACTGCAGCCGCAGTGACTCCGGTCGGAACGACAGCAGGTGTCGTGACCGAGCCCACGATCGAGGGCACGTGCATGTGCAGGCCAGCATTGACCATGCGCACCAGCACACCACCGGTCACGCCTGAGGTCGGCGAAGCCGCAAATTGCGAGCCAATTGCGTTGGTCTTGTTAAACGCTTGTCCGTTAATGAGGTAGTACAGGGGCGTGTAATTTACCGCCGGCGGATAGCATGCTGCGGCAGTTCCGCACGGGGCGCCCCCAACCAGTACCAATGTTGCGGCTGCTGCCGCCCCAGTGCCGCCGCCACCACTGAGGATTACGGATGGATTAGAAGTGTAGCCGGTTCCCCGGCTGGTGACATTGATGGCAATCACTTGCCCAAAGGTCGGACTTCCGGAAGTTGTATCAATGACCGCTGTAGCTGCGGCGCCTGAACCGCCTCCGCCCGCAAACGAAACCGCCGGTGGAGCGGTGTAGCCCGAGCCTCCGGCAGTCACTGCGACGGAGACGCCGTCGGCCATCGTGTGAGTCGCCGTTTCGCTGAAGCCGGCTGTAACCACCGCTGCCTGCACCGCTGCGTTTTGGGCTGGATCGATTTCGCTCATCACGAGCGGAACCTCAGCAGCGTAGGAAACGCCCGGATATGCCTGTCCCGCGGTCGTTCCATTGGGGACGGTCGTCACCACCAGGATTCCGTACAGACCCATGGGGCCCTGAATCGAAGGATGAGTCCCAGACTCAATCAAGTAGGTGCCGGGGCGCAGGTTGCTCCAGGTCAGATTCTGCGGAGTGCCTACCAGAACCTCGGTAGAGAACGACTGCACACGATCCTGCTGGGGAGGAGGATTGAAAACAGCACCGCTATTATCGCCGGCGATGGGCCACGTGGCCCCCTGTTGGAGATGTTGTGGGCTCGGCGCCTTCGTTGCAGTTTTTCCCAGACCACCACCGAGTTGGCCCACGATCACGAGCGACGTTGGGATGTTATTGGCGCCGCTCGCAAACGTCAGGTTATTCGTGAGATTAATTGTGAGACTGCCGGGAGGGGTCGTAATAACGATCGGGGACCATCCAGGAGCCGCGAGCGGGTTCAAGGCCGCGCAAGTAACGGGAGCAACCACAGCTCCGCTGCATGTATAGCCCCACATCGGTACCGAGGAACCGTCCGGCAGAGGTGCATTAGCCGCGCCCGCAGTCAAAAAGACTTGCTGGGCGAAGGAGACGCTGGCTCCGAGGAGGAGAACAGATATCGCCAGGACCGCTGTCTTCAAAGTTTTGAGATAGTTGGATCGCATTTGTGCTCTTCTCCTCAGTTAGTTCGACTCGTCGATCTGAAATTCCCGGGAATCAACCAGCATCATCATCATCATTCCGCCGGGGAAAATATTGTTGGTGGTGATTTCGCGCTCGTTGTGCGAGTGCCACATGAAAGCAAAGCCAGCTTCGCTCCCGGGCGGGTTCGCGATCGTGCCCGAGGGCGGAGTAGATCCGGTTCCGCCGCAGGTAGTCTTAGGATTTGCGTAAGGATCGGAACTGCATCCGGTCGCCCGTTGGGTAGCGTTTGGGCCCAAATACGGGCTGCCCCCGTACCAGGCGCCATTGGTCAGGATGTTCGCGTCCGGCAAGGTCACCGGGCCGCCGCCGGCGACGTCACCGAAAGGCGCCACCTGCACCGGCTTATTGTGATCCGCGCACCACTCGTAGTAGTTGATCTGACTCTGAGCCGCGACCCCGGTGTTATATCCATTGGCATCGGGGATACAGGAAAGCTTCGCGACGGGATCCGTGGAGTTCGGATTGTGACCATACGGGTCCCAGTTCAGGCCTCTCCCGGTCCAGTAAAAGATTCCGTCCATGGCCAGGCCCGGCGTGGTTGTGGTGGTGAAGAGAAGGGGTCCAGCCAAGCTGTTCGCGTCAGTCGCGCTCTGAATCAGGTTGCCGTCACGGCCCAGGATGCGCACGTGGTTGCCGTGCTCGTGGAAGGGATGCTGCCAGCGTCCCTGGCCAATGATGCGCAGCAGGACCTGTTCTCCCGGATGCATGTGCGGATTGCCGTTGTAAGGCTGGTGCGGATACTGGGGTGAGTAGTTCGGGTCCATGTCATCCGGCATAGAGCGGCCGTTGATCATGAAGTAAGCAGGGTGGTAAGGCTCGGTCGGAACATCCAGGTTCGGGCATATCGGAGTGCTTGCCGCTTTACAGGCCGCAATAGCGTTGATCTGCGCCAGGGCCTGGGTGTGGATGTTGGGATCGATCTCGGAGAACTGGAACAAGTACTCACGGTCGTAGCATGCCTTGGGGCTGTTGTAGGCGGCCGGAGCCAACCGGAAATCGGTTTCGCCAAAATTCCCCTCTACTGTGACGTTGGCCGCTGCCAAGCCAGTAGTGCAGGCGGTTGGTATCGTCTTGGGGAGCACGATAATGGCGCCGTACATCCCCATCTCAACCTGCAGGTCGCTCTGCGTGCCGCTGTAGTAGGCACGGGTGCCGGGCGAAGTCGGCGTAAAAGTGTAGGTAACGGTCGTGTTCGGTGCCGCTTCCTGTGTCAGCAGCCCTTGAACACCGCCCGTCGCGTTCACCGTAAATCCCGGGAAAAGGATCGAGGTGTTGCCCGCGCCAACCGGAAGATTGTTGGTCAATGCAACGGAAACGGGAACGCCCTCGGTGACGATCAAAGTCGGCCCAGGCACCTGCATGGTGTTGCAGAACGGAGCCGTCGTGGTTTGCGGGACAAAGGCCGACGCTCCCGGGGCCTGGGCACATCCATAGCCCCACGAGTAAATCATCTGCCCGTCGGGCTGACTGACGTAAGCCGCTTGTGCAGTGAGCGCGAAGCTCGTTGCCTTGATTCCAGGAGCCGCCGCAAAGGCCGTAGCGGTGAGTAGCAAGGCCACTGCCACCATCGGCGCCAGAAGTCGTGTCTTCAAGATTGCTTTTTTCATGTTCGTCGCCCTCATGGCTGCGCTCCTAATTGATGTGAACTTCGGTCATCAATCCGCCAAAGTTCTCCGCGTCGTTTGAGAGGTGGTCAAGATTGGGGGTATAGAGGTAAAACACGCTCCCGGAGGGATACTTCGAGGTGTCGGAAGCGTCCAGAATTACGTCGAGTGATTCACCGCCACCCAGGGTGATCGAGTTGGTGTTGTAGTACATATTGTTGCCGGCCTGGTCCCGAAGCAGTTTCGCGTTGTAGCCAACCACCGTCATCGGAATGCCGAGCGAAGCGAGGGTTTGATACTCGGTGACATCCAGATCAGAAATCCGCAACAACGCTTTCTTGCCAGCCGGAATATTGATAATCGCCGGCAGGGGCTGCGAGTAGTGCATGGAGCCGTCTACCGTCTGCGTGAACATGGGGCCGGATGTAACTGTGTCGGGATAGCTCCTTCCGTTCAGCAGGAAATACTTGTCTTTCATGTCAGTGAACCCTTCCGGGTTGAAGGTCATGCCGACAAAGTGGAAGTTGGGATCGAAGCCGTGAATCTGAATTGGGTACTCGACGTCGTACTGAGTTGATCCGTCGCCGTCGTTGTAGGCATAGAGACCCGGTCCAGACTTGCCGGTTTTGACGAGCGGTAAGGGATTGCTGCAGAGAATATCGCCAGAGTTGCAGGCCGTGCGTAGATCCCCCTCCTGCGCCTGAAGTCCAGCGTAGAGGTCTCCTGAGTAACGATCCTGTCTCGGGCGGACATAAATCTGACCCACCATGCCCATCTGCAAGTGTTCCGGTGGCGTGATGTGGCAATGCCAGAAGTAAGTGCCTGCATCTGGAGCCAGGTAGTAGTACGTGAAGCTGCCGCCGATGTTGATGGCGACGGAAGCGTCGGGCACGCCGTCGTAGAAGGAAGAAGCATTCGGATATCCGTGGAAGTGAACCGTGTGCTGCTCGAACAAGTCGGGGCGCATGATCATGCCCACGTTGGTCAGGGTGAGGAAGAACTCATCGTCTTCATCGATCGCCATGAGCGGCGCGGGAATGTTGCCGTTCATCACGCCGACATCCAGGATCGGGCGGGTCTCGACGTGCCCGTCAATTCCGGCGCGAATGGAAGCACTAGCGCTCGTCGACTCCAACACTTCCGCCAGCCCAGTAGTAGGGTCGGAATACCGGAAGGCAAGGTTAGCGGCGAAGAAGGGATTGGGAACATTGACAGCAGTCACCGTGAAAGTGCCGTTATAGCCAGTTGTATCCTGACCCGCGATCGTCACCTTCTGGCCAATTGCCACCCCCAAGGGGGCATTGCCGACCACCGTAACCACGTGGCCAGATTCGCTGATGTCGTAGATTGACACTGCATTGGCAATGTCGTTGGCCAATCCGACTGCACCATTGAAACTAAAGGTGGCGAGGTTCCCCGGAGAATAAGGAGAGTCAGTCGCCCCATTGGTGGTGGCGGGGTCGCCAGGTTGCAACGGATTCGCACCGGAATACAATGTGTTGAACTCGCTCGGGAAGTCTGTGCCCGGTTGTCCGCTAGCGATTTTTGCCAAGCCGGAGAGTGGCCCGAAGGAGAACATGTAAGTCTGCGTGCCATCGGCCATGGTCGCGTAGCCGTCGCCGCCCGAAATCTGTTGGCACTTGATCGCGCCGTTTACCTTCGAGCTGACATATCTACCCCATGCTGAGCAGGTCGACCCGTCCGGAAGTGTCTGTCCCGGTGTACACGCGGTATAAACAGTCGGGCCACTGTAAGCAGGCTCTGAATTGTTGTCGTGCAGAGCCTGGGGGTGTGTGATCGTGCTGGTCGGGCACTGAACCCGGAACGACTGGGCGTTCGCGGCGACGGTTACTAGACAGACGAGAAGTATTGGCAACCAGACTTGGTGCGCTCTTTTCATAACGGTACGGTCTCCTTCCGAACCTGGCGGCGCAGTTAGCGCCTTTTGAACTTTGGGGGAGGGTTGAAGTGAAGGAGTTGGGAGATGGCTGCCTGCGAAAAATCCATATTCAGGATCGCGCTCTTGAGCGACAGCACTACTTGCGCATGCGAAGACGCGCGGGCGAGCGTTGATGTCCTGTTTGTCGGACAAGCGGGCGCAATTCAGGGCCAACTGGAATCCTCCACAGAATTCCGAAGCAAATGTAGGTTGTGTCGCCCAGGGCGAGGGAGAAAATGCCCTGGCTTGCCATCTCTCTTTTAGGGGAGGACTCAGACTAGGGGGAGTCTGGTCTTCAGAACTTGCAGCAGATTAGGCGACTTACCAATCGCTGTCTACGTTCAGATGAATGATAGGGTCCAAAGATTCGCGTGAAATATACGAGAATTTGACTCCCACTTCATTTGCTACGCGCCGATGCCTAATATCAAGCATTGCCTATGGGTCGTGCTGGATACAAAGCTCTCAGAACGTAATCTGCGATCTACCCACACGCTGCACGGCCGGATCTTCCGCCGGCAGCGACTCCACAGACGCGAGCTTCGCGCCCAGACCGCCAAGGTATGCGAGGCCAATACTCTTTAGTAACAAGGTCACCAGTTGGCTCTGCCGATGCACCCCGGTCTTCTTGAAAAGCCTTTTGAGGTGTGTGCAACCAGTGGAACGACGAATAGCGAGTTCCTGGCAGCACTCCTCGAGTTCATCCCCCTGGATCAGGAGCATCGCCAAGCGAGCTTCCATCGACGAAAAACCGAACAGTTGTCTGAGTTCCGATTCGATGGCCCTCACCGGCAGCGCAGAATCCATGACCATGACGAGAACATTGCGTTCTCCCTCGGCTGCCACCGTCGCATGGCTGGCGCGTATTAATAATGTCAGCGGGCGCTTACGCTTCCTTTTGACGGCGAGAACCTCGCTTACGAGGCCACCATCCCGTGTACGATTCCCCACCTGCTGCACCAATTGCTGCAGCGGGCGTTCGCTTTCCTGACTCGCTCGCAAGAATCCATCTTGACTAACCTCTAGACCGTCGCGCGTCGAAAGGATTTCGTCGGCAATCTCGTTCGCGCCAATGACTCTTCCGTCTGCTGCGCATAACACCAGCCCGATGTGAAGCAGCGCGAGCGCGTCAAACCCCGCCTCCAGAACCCGAGCATCTCTGTTCACCGATTCCGCTGCCGCCGTTTCCCGCGTAAGGTCCTTCTCCATCGCCACATGGGCGGCGATGCAACCGCCGGCTTCTTTGCAGCCGCCGTTTGCCGCCGAAGCGCCACAGACCGGGCACTGGATGCTTTCGTCCGAAATGGGAACACGCTGGCTGGTCGCCATGGATCGAGTTGTTTTTTGAATAAACCCGTCCCCTTCTAATACAGGGGGAGTCTGGTCGTCAGCTTGTAGGCGGTTGGGCGCAAGATTCGAATCATGCCTCGCGCCACCCGAGGGAGGAAAAACTATGCTAAACGCAAATCAACACGAACAGCCATCGACAGTCGCTAGGTTAGGAGAGAGCCGGGCGCATGTCTACGTTCACATGAATGAATCGCAAGTGACGGTTTCACGCAAGTGTGCCTGCGCGAACAAACAGTAATGACCATGATGGGAGCAGAATGGTCGGAATGGACGGAGCGCGCTCTTATTTCACGCGCGGACCAAGTCCAATGCTCTTAAGCAGCAATGCGACCAGCTCGCCTTGTCGGCGCGCACCAGTTTTAGCAAAAATGTTTCGCAGATGCATGCGCACCGTCGTGCGACGAATCCCCAACTCGTCGCCGCAATCTTCCAGAGCCATACCTTCCATCAGCAGGTTCGCCAGTTGCGCTTCGGTGGATGTGAATCCATAGAGCTGGCGCAGCTCTAATTCGGTTACTTCCACTGGGAGTGCGGCATCCAAAATCATCACTAGGGCTGCCGCTTCGTGATCTGCCGGCGGTTCGGCCTTTGCATTGACAGCCCGCACAAACAAGGTCAGCGCGCGTTTGCGGGAGGGCCGCCGCACAGCGAAAGCACTATCGACATTATCATTGTCCGTGCCATTGCGCGCCCGGGCCACCTGTTGTATCACTCCGGCAAGCGAGGCGCCGCTTTGGCAGGTTGCGCAAAGCACACCTTGCGCATCCAGTTCGAGTCCGTCGCGGGCACGGAGGATTTCCTGGGCGGTGTCATTCGCAACCAGCATCTCACCGGACGACCCACATATCACGACACCGATGTTCAGCAAGTCCAGAGCTCCGAACCCTGCAGTCAACAAATCACTCACGTTGTTCTGAGGCATGGCTGCGATTAGAGGCCGGAACGCGTCTTGTTCGGAAGAGATTGCTGACGTGCTGAATGTGGACACATTGATTCTCTGTAAACGAGTTTGCGTGCGCAGTTTCTGATCCCAATCAACGCTCAAACAGACCACCCCTCGCGGCATGGTAAGCAGACAGGGGGAAATCGCAAGTTTTGCGATTCTGCGCTAAACTCCACATCCGAGATGGCTTAGAATGTTCAATTCTTTGACGGAATGGAATCGTATCTTTCAGTTCTGAACAGATCATGCGGATATGGCTTCCCTATCTTTGGGGTACCCTTTTGAGGGGCAGCGGATGGAGGGGCTCTTGGCGACTGACGCGCCGGGAAAGAGCGTAACGCGCAGGAAATGTCACCGCGAGCGCTAGACGAAGCAGCAAAAGGGATTACACGGCCAGCATCGCATATCGGTCGAGGCTATCTTTTGGGCAGTTCATGCAAAGACAGTTCGCACATACCCTGAAATTGCGCGAGAATTAAGGTTCATGGGTAAAGATCCCTTATCCTCCATCTACGCGCCTGCCCACCGCAAAAAGCTACTCGCCGTAGCGGGGATCCTGTTTATTGCCATCGCCGTAGTGGATTGGTATATCGAGCCCTACATTTCGCTCGGCTTCCTTTACCTGTTTCCCATCATGATTGTGGGAGGCTTTCTTTCCCGGCCGCAGATCGTCGTCATAGCGCTGGCATGTGCCGTGCTTGATTTCACCAACCTTCCTAAGGATGAGACTCTCGTTCACCTTATTTTTAGTTCGGCGGGATTCGTAGGTACGGGCCTGTTCATTTCCGAGCTTCTGCGAAATCGCCGCATGATGACGCGCAAGCATCTTGGCGACTTGATGAAGCTGCCGTCACCATCGATCTGAGCGGACAGATCCTACTTGCCAACGAGGCTGCCCAGCAATTGCTCGCACCCGACTCCCGCAGTTTGCAAGGTCAGGACGTCAGCTCCTACTTGCCCGCGCTGCGAACTGTCATACAAACGCAAGCGACGCGCGTGTTTCGCACGACCTTGGAGTGCCGGGGACAGCGCAGCAACGGTGAGGCGTTTCTTGCGGGTATTTGGTTTTCTACCTACAGCGGTCCTTCCGGCCCGCGACTGGCCGCCATCGTCGTGGACCTGTCGGAAGACTTGCGCAATCGCGAAGAGCTCAGCCTCGATCATCTTTTGAAGAGCAGCCGAATCCTGATGGCTGCAGTCGCTCACGAAGTTCGCAACATATGCAGCGCGATGCTCGTGGTTCACAAGAATCTTTCTGCCGTTCCGGAGCTGGGAAACAACGAAGACTTTCATGCGCTCAATACGCTCATTCAAAGCCTTGAAAAAGTGACTGCCCTCGAGTTGCGTCCTTCCTCGGTGCAAAGTGCAACGCCTGTCGACTTGACCTCGGTGCTGGACGAGTCCCACGTACTGATTGACTCCGCGTATCGCGAATCCGAGATGGAGGTTTGCTGGCACGTTCCATCCACTCTTCCCGTTGTCTTGGCGGACCGGCACGGCCTCATCCAGGTTTTCCTCAATCTCGCCAAAAATAGCCAACGCGCCATGCGGACAGCCAGCACGAAGCGGCTGGATGTTACGGTCGTCGAGGAAGAGAATAAGAACGTGGTGATTCGTTTCGAGGACACGGGCCACGGCATTGCCAGCACAGAGAACCTCTTCCGGCCCTTCCAGAGGGGAGCGGAATCCACCGGTTTAGGTCTTTACATGTCCCGCGCTATTATGAGGAGTTTTGGAGGTGAGCTGCTGTACGAGCCGCGCCCACGCGGATGTTGTTTTGCCATCGTGTTACATGCCTATTCCCCGGTCGAAGAAAGCGTGCATGCCTGAGCCCGCGCAAAAAACCATTTCGATCCTGATCCTCGACGATCATGCACTCTTTCGAGAGAGCGTCGCTCGCTTGCTGGCAACCGAACCCGGCTTCGAGGTAACGGCGCATTGCGGATCGATTCAAGAAGCTCTGGAAACACTTCGCCACACGCACATTGATATCGTGCTCCTCGATTTCGATCTGGGAGAACGAGACGGGACGGAATTCATGCGGCTCGCGAAACGGCAGGGCTTCAATGGCCGAGTCCTGGTAGTGACTGCCGGAGTCGATGAGAGTAAGG
The DNA here is from genome assembly GCA_003225465.1 of Acidobacteriota bacterium. Lineage (GTDB taxonomy): Bacteria > Acidobacteriota > Terriglobia > Terriglobales > Acidobacteriaceae > Gp1-AA133. Next base: position 12,415 of record QIAH01000078.1, read on the forward strand.
TGACGGAGCTCATCAGCACGGGCATCAGTGGAATTTTCATGAAACACAACTCGGCCGCTTCGCTTCCCCAGGGTATTCGGGACGTCATGGCAGGCAAGGTGTGGTTCGATCAGGAGTTGCTACAAGGCGCGATCGCCGGCAACGCGAACCCACGCCCGCAACCGCGTTTTACACAGCGCGAGCGCCAAGTTCTTTCTTTCGTTTTTGAAGGCCTCGCCAACAAGGAGATTGCCGAACAGATTGGCGTCTCGGAAAGCTCCGTCAAGGCCACCCTGCAGCAACTGTTCTCCAAGACCGGCGTGCACACGCGCAGTCAACTGGTGCGGGTTGCACTGGAACAGTACAGGGACCAGTTTTAATTGGCCGCGAAGTTCGCAACGTTCTACAGATCTCTTACTTGTCCATGAACAAACAATGCGCGGACCTGCGCATCAAATTGCGAGGGCGAGGGCAGACCTGTCTGCTCTGAGGTTAGCGTCTGCCACTCCCACTCCCTTGCCGTTCGTGTTCGATGGATCAGCGAGTTCAACGCGTATCAGGTCGAGTCAGCCCAACGTACATTTGAACGACTCAACCGCACCAGGGGCAGTTTCGGTCGTACCAGCGTGCGCAACCCGTCCAGGAGTTCATCCAGAGTGGTCCCGGAGCCGAAGTGAGCATCCACAAATGCCAATTCCGTTGGCGGAAGCGCTCCCCTACCCGAGATCAGTACGATTGGAATATCAGGAGTCAAGAATTTGATCTCCTGCGCCAGTTGCGAACCTGTCATTTTTGGCATTTGCTGGTCCAAGAGGGCGAGGTCAAAGGAAATCTCCTTGCAAACTCCAAGGGCTTCGAGCGGATCGCTCGCGGTGATCACTTCGAAACCACTTTCTCTTAGAATGCTGGTTAGTAGTCTTCTGGATTTGGCATTATCGTCTACATAAAACACAATGGTTGCTTCGTCACGCATTTCTTTTCGACCTCCATCCACGCTGACGGGAAACTCGATAGCCTTGCTCCCGTCCTTTGGAGAATGAATGTCAAAACCATAGCGGACTTGCAGAGAGAGTTGTAAAGAGTTGTAAAGTGCTCGCACAGTTTAGTGTCGTGCTAGCCCTGACGATATCCTGCCGCGGCGTTCAGAATGTCACGTCTGGCGCGAGTGGTGAAGATGAGGCAAGCGCAATGGCAAAAACAGACTCTGTCGGCAAGCACAGTTTCTCGTCCCCGCGAATCGCCTGTGTTGATTCCGGTTCCGAACGTGCAAGAACCAGCCGCGACGAACTGGCTGGACTATACGAGCTCGTAGCGCCGGAGGAAAGCGATGTGATCGTCGCGTTAGGCGGGGACGGATTCGTGCTACACGTAGTCCATCAGTACCTGCACCTACGACGCCCGATCTTTGGGATGAACTGTGGAACTGTGGGGTTTCTGTTGAATGTCTATCGGTCAGACACGCTCATTGAACGAATTCGGGCAGCCCAGGAGGTAACGCTCCACCCACTCCGGATGACAGCTAAAACCATGGACGGCAAGGTTGAGGAGTCGCTGGCCTTCAACGAAGTATCCATCCTCCGCCGTACGCGGCAGCAGGCGAACGTGCGGATTTCTGTTGACGGGATCGTTAGGATCGCTCTGCTTGCGGCCGACGGAGTCATGGTGGCAACCCCCACCGGCAGTACAGCTTACAACCTTTCAGCACGCGGACCCGTCATTCCTCTCGAGAGCAATCTGCTCGCTCTCACTCCGGTCAGCCCTTTCCGGCCGCGACATTGGAGGGGAGCTTTGCTATCGCACACATCGGTCATCGAGTTTGAAAACCTCGACCCGCACAAGCGGCCGCTGAGTGCTTCGGCGGATTTCAAAGAGTTCTTCGACATCGTCTCCGTGAAGGTGCTGGAGGATCGGTCAAAGCTGGTCAAATTGCTCTTTGATCCCGACCACTCCCTTGAGGAACGCGTCAGGGCTGAGCAGTTTGCGAGCTGAGAGAAAAATGAGTTTGGTGCGCACGCGCCAAGCTCGCATTCCGCGCTTTCAGCAGCCGTTTTTTGAGACCACTTCCAGCGTTCGCGATGTTAACCTATCGCGTGAGGTGCGAGTGACGTGTCGGTATGGAAGGTCGTCAAATGGGTGGCGTATAGACTTCCAATACTGGCCACCGCGGTTTTTGCAATCATTTTCCTCACGAAGGACGAGCTTTCCAAGTCTCAGTCTGCAACCCTGCTGCTGATCGTTAACACCTTTAAGGACCACCTCGCGCTCGTCTTAGCAGGCCTTTTGATTTTCCTTTTCCTATGCGCTGCCTTGTGGGGCCTCGCTGATTACTTCGAAAGACCTGATCTCTGGCGGCGTCACAAGTAGATATTCTCACCCCTTCCTCAGAAGGATTTTCCTTTGCATTGCGGTAACCTTCTCGTCACGCTATAGGCGCCAGCTCGGTAATCATGTTTTCAAAGATTTGTGGTTTTGAGGACGCGCCGTTCTGGAGCATTAGTTTTATGACCAGGCCCGTCCAGCCCGTCTGATGGTTGGCACCCACCCCAATTCCGGAATCGCCATGGAAGTATTCGTGAAAAAGCAAGAGGTCACGCCAGTGGGGGTCGGTCTGAAACTTCTCCGAGCAACCGAAAAGCGGCCGCCGGCCCTTTTCATCGCGAAGAAAAATGCTTGTCAAGCGGCGCGACAAGTCACTCACCACTTCGCGCAGATTCCGCATGTTGCCTGATCCGGTAGGTGACTCGACCTTGAAGTCGTCGCCTAAATAGTGGTGGAACTTTTGAAGAGACTCGATCAGCAGATAGTTCAACGGGAACCAGATGGGTCCGCGCCAATTGGAATTTCCTCCAAACACTCCGTTGGAGGATTCTCCGGGTTCGTAGGAAATGCAGTGCTGGCTGCCGTTTACCGCGAGGCAATAAGGCTGGTCGCCGTGAAGCTTGGACAGCCCACGAATACCATACGGGGACAAGAATTCACGTTCGTCCAGCATGTGCTTTAGAATCCGGCGCAGCTTGGTTTCATCGGCGATGGCCAATAATCTGCGCTCGCCCACACCTTCGGTGCGCGCAGAGGCCAGGTCCGACGCGAGATCAGGGCGGTTGTCGATGAACCATTCCAGGCGTCGTTTGAAGGACGGCAGTTGCTCGAGCAGTTCCGGCTCCAGCGTTTGCACCGCGAACAGCGGGATCAATCCCACCATGGAGCGGGTTTTCAATGGCTGTTGAGAGCCGTCTGGCAGCCTCAGTACGTCGTAGAAGAAGCCGTCTTCCTCGTCCCATAACCCCATGCTATCGTGCCCGCGATGGCTGATCGCATGAGCGATGTGGATGAAGTGTTCCCAAAACTTGCTGGCGATGTCTTCATAACAAGGCTCTTCTTTTGCCAACTCCAGCGCGATGGTCAGCAGGTTGAGGGTGTACATCGCCATCCAACTCGTCCCATCAGACTGCTCGATGTGGCCACCGGTGGGAAGGGGTGCGCTGCGGTCGAACACACCGATGTTGTCCAAGCCTAGAAACCCGCCTTGGAAAATGTTTCTACCTTCGGCGTCCTTGCGATTCACCCACCAGGTGAAATTCAGCATCAGCTTGTGAAACACCCGCTGCAAGAACGCACGATCCCCTTTGCCATGACGCTTCTTGTCGATTTTGTACACGCGCCACGCAGCCCAGGCGTGCACCGGTGGATTGACGTCACCAAACGCCCATTCATAGGCGGGAATCTGCCCATTGGGGTGCATGTACCACTCGCGCAGCATCAGGATCAGCTGCTCCTTCGCGAAGTCTGAATCGATGAGCGCGAGTGGAATGCAGTGAAACGCCAGATCCCACGCGGCATACCACGGGTACTCCCACTTGTCCGGCATGGAAATCACATCGGCGTTATGGAGATGAGACCAATTATGATTGCGCCCCTTCCTCCGCTGTTCAGGCGGCGGAGGGTTGTCCGGATCACCCCGCAACCAGTCTTTGACAACGTAGTGATAGAACTGCTTTGACCACAACATGCCTGCAAAGCCCTGACGCATCACATTTTGCTCATCGGGCGACAGGTCTTGTGGAGTCACGGTCGCATAGAACTCATCGGCTTCATTTTGGCGGAGGGCGAAGATCCAGTCGAAATCATCGAAGGCATTGTTTGTATTGAAATCGGATTCGGCAAGACGCATTCGGACTACGGCCGTTTCTCCCGCACCAAGGGTGAGTTTGTAATGAGCTGCCGCCTTGGTGCCCGTATGTTCGGGATTAACGGCATCTTTGCAACCATGCACGACGTAGTCATTGATGCTGTCCTTGACATATGGGGCGCGGTTCGAGAACCCACAGAGACGCTGATAATTGGTCTCGTTCTCCGTAAACAGCAGTTCCGGACTGCCTGCGCAATAAAGCCAGCGACTGACAAGTTGGGCCTGATTCAGTTCGATGACCGGGTCAGGACCCGAACGCGAACGACGCAACTCTGGGCGGAGTTCGCGCTGTCCCCACGACCAGGTATTGCGGAACCAGATGGTCGGCAGAACGCGGAGATTCGCGCTTTCCGGACCACGATTCGTGACTGTGATCCTGACGAGAATGTCCTCGGCATCGGCCTTTGCGTATTCTACGAATACATCGAAGTAGCGGTTCTCGTCGAACACGCCTGTATCGAGCAGTTCGTACTCCGATTGAAGTCTGTCTCGGCGCCGGTTTTCTTCTAGCAACTTCGCATAGGGGAACTCCGCCTGCGGGTATTTGTAAAGGTACTTCATGTAAGAATGGGTCGGCGTACTGTCGAGATAAAAGTAGTACTCCTTCACATCCTCACCGTGGTTGCCCTCGTTCCCGGTCAGGCCAAAGATTCTTTCTTTCAGGATGGGGTCTTGCTCGTTCCATAGCGCCAGGGCGAAGCAGATCGTCTGGCGACGGTCGCTGATTCCTGCCAGGCCATCTTCGTTCCATCGGTAAGCACGCGACCGGGCATGATCATGAGACAAGTATTCCCACGCACTCCCGTGTGCGCTGTAGTCTTCACGCACGGTGCCCCAAGCTCGCTCGCTGAGATATGGCCCCCAGCGCTTCCAGTGCTTCTGGCGGGTGCGCGATTCTGATAGCCGGATTTCTTCTTGTGTCATCTCCGTTCTCCCCCTTCTGGTTCGCTAAATCACAAAAATCAACCGCAACACTTCGCGCCTTAGCCGACAACCGCGGCAACCTCTGCCAGCTGTGGCTTCTCGGCACGGGCCTGTTTTTCCTCTTTACCTCCTTCCGCGGTCACGTCGAGCATGCCGAAATGGATACCGACCTTCTTAAGAAAATCATTGGGAGGAATGCCGCCCGCGAAAACCCAGACGTAGTCGTTGCCGATCTCCTGCGTCTCGCCTTTTACCTTGAGGACGACACTTTCCGGCTTGATCTCCACCGGCGCAGACTCGAACAGCACCTGCAGCTTCCGTTTCCGAATGCACTCCTCGATTCGCTGGGCATTCCTCTCCTTGATGCGGTTGAAGGTTGTCTGCCGGTAAGAGAGAGTGACCTGGTTGCCCTTCTGGTAAGCCAGGCCCATGGCCACTTCCACGGCACTATCGCCGCCGCCCACCACCAGGATCTTTTTGTTTGTGTAGTGGTCGGCTTCGATCAGGCGGTACATGACTTTCGGCAGTTCCTCGCCTTTGACCCCGAGTTTACGGGGTGTTCCGCCCCGGCCGAGCGCCAGCACGACTGCATGCGCGCGGTATTGATTCTTGGTTGTCGCCACCGCGAAGATCCCGTCCGCTTCCTTTCGGATGTCCGTTACTCTCTCGCCCGTGCGGGCTTTGAAGTCGGCCCGCTGCATCACTTTTTGCCAGAATGTCAGCAGATCTTCCTTAGAAAGTTCCGTCTTGTTGAACTTCCCATACAGAGGGAATTCGACCGGCCTGGTGAGAACCAGTTTTTGTCGCGGGTATTTCGTAACCGTTCCCCCGATCTCATCCTGCTCCAGGGTGACGTAGTTGAGCTGACGCTCGATGGCGCGCAGAGAGGCGCTGATGCCGGCCGGACCGGCGCCCACGATCAAGACGTCGTAGACCTCCCCGACGGATCCGCCTGCTCCGGGTCCCTGGCGTCTCTGCCCGATGATGTCGACGCATTCCCGCCCCTGGTTGATCGCGTTTTTGATCAATGCCAGGCCGCCGAGTTCTCCGACGATAAACAGGTTGGGGACGCTCGTCTCGTATTCTGGCGTCAGATACGGGAGGTCGGCACTTACGCTGGGACTCGCCATCACCATGGTGATGGCGCCGACCGGGCAAGCTTCGGCGCAGACACCATGTCCAATGCACTTATGCGGATTGACGATCACCGCCTTGCCGCCGAATATAGCCAACACGTCGCCTTCGGGACACACTTCCGTGCACGTGCCGCAACCGATGCAGTTGCCGGTATCGATGTGCGGGTGCTGCGCCTGTGGCCCTTTGGAGTCTGCGTTCCTCTTCGCAGCCTCGCGCGCCAGTGCTTCCTTTCGCTTGTGGCGCCGGACGTAGAAGAACAACGGGACAGCAACGATAAAGACGTAAACAAATAAAGCTGCAGTAGAGAAACTCATAGTCTGGACTCCTCAGAACTCTCATCCCATGAAACCCATCATGGTGACTACGGCGATGTGGACCGCGGCCAGCGCCGCGAAGGAATAACTAAACGGCCTGTGGATGACATGCCAGAGGTGGAACACCGTCTGGGCGCGGGAGAGAAACAGGATGCGTTTGCTCAGCAAGGCCTGATCGCGGGCAGCTTCGATAGCCTGTTCCAGGCGCTGGTGCCGCGTCCGCAGGAGGCCGCCGATGGTCGTGAGTCTCTCACCCCAGCCGAGCGCATGCCGGCGCGCGCGTGCGACCCGGAGCGGGCGCATCAGGTCGAGCATGATCATGTAAACGAGCGCGACCATCAAGGGCAATCTATTCACCACGGCCGCGCTTGGCAGCCGAAG
>QIAH01000078.1:19348-22607 GCA_003225465.1 Acidobacteriota bacterium
CAGTACTCCACGCGCGGTCAACCTCTGCGCCAGTAGCGTGTGCTGCTGCTCCAGTTCGGCCAATGAGAGTTCCGCCGAATTTAAGTTGTGAGGGATCTGACTGTAAACGTACCGCCCAAGTACGCCGCTTAGGGCCACTGCTGTCATGACCCAAAACGCCACGCCAGCAAAGCCCTGGAACTTGAACGAAGAATGGAACGCGACGATGAGCGGAGCCGCGAGCCCAGCCAGCACATGGAAATCCAGCCAATTCTTGGAACTGCCCTGGCGCGAGAGCCATCGCCAGCGCTTTCGGAGGGGATAGAGAAAGATCGTGCAAAACAGCAGCAGAGCGAGTTCGCCCAGTTTGAGGCCGATGGTCCCGCTCGGTTTCAGGACAGCGTGTTTGGAAGAGAAAGGACGGTGAGCGGCGTCGAGGGTGTAGTAGTCGAAGCCGTAGACCACAAGTACCAGGACCAGCGCGATCGCAAGCACGTATCCGACCAGTAAAGGCCTGCGATGCGACCTCTCAGGTTCGACGGCAGGCAGAACGGCAGTAGTAATGGTCGCGTTCATTGCTTAATCGACCTTTCTGACGCTCTCTTGCGCACTGACGGGGGAAGCGTTAGTAATCGCTGAAAGAGTCCGTAAGCTGTGCCAGTGCGAGCCGTCTCTAGCTCGGGAGATCGTCTGTCAGACATTCAGGGAGGCTTTGCCGAATCCTGTAGAGACACGGACGCGCACTCACTATGCAAGCAGTGCAAGCCGAAGATCTCCGTCAGCAGCCGAGAAGCGTGAGCGAGTTGCCAGATTAGGACCACAACAAATCTTTTTAGTCGGCAATCCTCGCGTTCGACAAACCGACAACTGTCGGATGGAACTGATTAAGTAATGCCGGAGTTTTCTCAACGCCCTAGCAAACGCAGCGCCAATCTGCTTCGGCCACAAATACGTTTCTATTTTCGTTATCTAAGTGTTTGCGGGTACTCAGCTCTGCTCGCGGTTGGCAGATTTTTGAACGACTGACGCCGAGTTAGGAGTAGCTGTAATCCTGCAAAATTGTACTTACACTTTGTAATTGCTTCGCAATCAGCGATCAACGAGCGTTTCCGGTTGTCAACAAATTCAGACAACTAGAGTCCGCGAATATCGAATGGAATTTGTAACCCGTTCGGTCACGAGCGTAAAAGGTGCGTCAATTCGCCTCCATGCACCTCGATTACGACACAAGCGTGCCGAGCAAAGTCACAACTTGCAGCGTGTGTTTGAAGTCCACAACGAGCGCGGTGGTGGGTATGGTAATCGAGGTAACAAGCAAGCAATCGCTTCAAGTGCGATTCGTCGAAAACTGCAATCCTGCCTGAGGTTCTGGGCCCTTGGATTTCCTTGCGCAACTTACTAACATAAATATCGCTCGGCAGCGATCAGGCGACCGGCAATCTCCCGCCGCAGTTTGATCGTATCGGCGGGAGCGTAGCTTGCCAGATCGTGCAGGCTCGACATAGCGTGCTGCAACGCATCGCCAGCGAGGCAGTTCCCCAGAACCGCACGACATAGGACTTCGACCTGGTCCATTCCTTCACAAAGAAGAACAGTGGTCATATCAGATGCGTTTGTGTCTTTCTGGAACGCGTTCAGTTTTCGGCTCCGCAGAAGGGACGATTCCATCGCGAGGATTTCCATCAGCATGTCTGAGACGCTCATGAGAATTTCCTGTTGCTTCTGCATGTCCATTCCGTACTTCTGATAGCCGGCGCCGATTGCGAGCAGAGCGACTTGCTTAGCTTTCCGTACAAGACGCGTTTGTTCGTCCGCTTGCTCCGTGGCGTGAGTACGGTCTGCGCCGAGAATTGCCTGGGCAGCGGGAACAAGCGCCAGGTCGCCACGCGCCGCACGCTTCAGCAACATGCCGGTAATGAGCAGGCGATTGATCTCATTGGTACCCTCGAAGAGCCGATTGATGCGCGCATCGCGGTAGGCTCGCTCAACGGCATAATCCTGGTGATAGCCGTAGCCGCCATGAATCTGGACTCCTTCGTCAACCACGAAATCGAGCATTTCCGAAGCGTAGACTTTCACCATTGAACATTCGGCTGCGTACTCTTCGAGAGCCTTCATTTCCCGCTGCGACGTTTCGGAGTGCTCTGCTCGAAGGGCCTGCAACCTGCTTTCAATCAGTCCGACTACGCGCCAGGTCATCGATTCCGTGGCATAGATGCGAATCGCCATTTCGGCGAGCTTGTGCCGGATGGCGCCGAATTCCGCAATAGCGCAACCGAACGCCTTGCGTTCTTTGGCATATTTGAGGCTGATGGCAAGCACGTTCTTGGCGGCGCCCAGCGAACCGGGGCCGAGTTTGAGCCGGCCGATATTCAGGATGTTGAATGCGATGATGTGTCCGCGCCCGATTTCTCCGAGCACGTTCTCCAGAGGCACGGGCACGTTATCCAGATAGACGGCGGTGGTGGAGCTCCCGCTCATGCCCATCTTGTGTTCTTCCGCACCGCTGCTGACGCCGGCGAAGCTCCGTTCGACCAGGAAAGCGGTGAACTTCTCTCCTCCTACTTTTGCGAAAACTGTGAACAGATCAGCAGCTCCACCATTTGTGATCCACATTTTCTGCCCGTTGAGAATGTAGTGAGAACCGTCGGGGCTAAGATCGGCACGCGTACGCGCCGCGAGGGCATCGGAACCCGCGAGAGGCTCAGTAAGTGCGTAGGCAGCGAGCAATTCCGCTTGGGCCAATTTTGGCAGGTACTTCTTTTTTTGCCGAGCATTGCCGAAGTACAGGATCGGCAGAGTGCCAATGCCGGTGTGCGCTGAATACCAACTGCCGTACGAGCTGTCACGCCCCATGTGCTCACCGGCGACCATCAGCGAGGGCAGATCCATTTCCATGCCGCCGTATTCTTCAGGGATTGAAATGCCGGTTAGTCCCAACTCTGCGGACTTCCGCAGGATCGCTAGCGCCAATCCCGGTTTCTTTTCGCGGATAGCAGGAAGGTTCGGCTCGACTTCTTTGGCCCAGAATTCATCGATCATACGACCGATTGCAAGGTGTTCCTCGGTCAGATCTTCGGGAGTAAAGATATGCTGGGGCGCAGTTTCGTCCAGCAGGAACGCCAGCCCCCTGGGGTGCGAAACTAGCGATTGCGTGCTCATAAGATTTCTGTCCAGTTCCGCGATTACGCGCGAGGAGCAGCGCGACCCTGGACAACCTCCTTCAGTAGCGGGTTCGTGGCTTGCAGCCGGCGCATACCACGAAGCCACCGATCGTAAT
>QIAH01000079.1 GCA_003225465.1 Acidobacteriota bacterium
CATACAAGAAGAACCTTGCACCCAGGGTTGCGTTTGCCTGGGATCCCTCGAATGATCAAAAGACCGTGATCCGGGGTGGTTATGGGATCTTCTATTCTCCCGTGTATGCGCAGATTCCAAATGTCGTACAAACGCTCGGCAACGTGAATGGAACCCGGCAAATTGCCAACACATTGGTGTCCATCCTGGGCGTACCGGGTAGTTCGAATCCGTTCCAGAACTCGGCGGCGATTTACCAAATCCTTTTTGCCGAAGGCAAGATTCTGTGTGGTACGCCTCCCGCGGGACAGAACGCCTGCATCTCGGCGGCCGATATCAGCGCTCCTCCCATCGGCCTTCAAGTCAGCAACACCGGTCCGCTTCCTCCCGGGACGGTGCTCTTCTTCGGACAGCACAACTACCGCAACCCTCAATCTCAACAAGCCTCGCTCGCAATCGAGCGCGAGATCGGGAGTGGGATGTCGATCTCGGTGAGCTACACGTACGTCCACACGACGCACCTGCCTTGGGCGGTGGATACGAACCTGTTGCCAGGGGCGCCGATAGTGGCGGGTCAACTGGGTGCAAATGGACTGCCCACCAACGGCCTTCCGTTTCAGGACTGGGGAGCGCCACAATGTGCAATGACTCCGGGCCTCTGCTTCGCGGATCCGACCCGCACCATCCTGCAGAACAACCAGTACAGCTCCATCGCAAATGCGATCTACCATGGCGGGATTCTCGAGCTGAAAAAACGCTTCAGCCAACACCTCACTCTGCTGGCCAACTACACCTATAGCAAGGCAATCGACGATTCCACGGATTTCAATAGTGATTACGCAGCGTTCAATGAAGTGGCCCTCACCGACGAGAGGGCACTGTCGGACTTCGATCAGCGCCACAAGATTGTGGTTGCCGCTGTGGCTGAGAGTCCATGGCAGAGTTCGCGTCTGTTGTCAGGTTTCCAGCTGGCGCCGATCGTCACCTACAACAGCGGGCATCCGTTTAACCTGCTGGCTGGAGCTGACATCAATGGCGATAAC
>QIAH01000080.1 GCA_003225465.1 Acidobacteriota bacterium
ATCTGAAAGGACGGGTGGCTCTGGTCACGGGAGGTTCCATCGGCCTGGGCCGACAGGTCGCCCAGGCGCTCGCGGAGATGGGCGCCGACATCGTGCTGTGCGCGCGGAAGCGCGAACGATGCGAGCAGGCAGCCCAGGAACTCGAAGCCCTTGGCGTTCACGCACTAGCTCTTGCTTGCGACGTGACAGATGCGGAACAGATTCACGCCGTCGTGGATGCAGCCACCGCCCGTTTCGATCGCATAGATGTCCTCGTCAACAATGCGGGGATTTCCTGGGGCGCACCATTCGAAGATATGCGCCTGGCCGATTGGCACAAGGTCATTGAGACCAACCTGACGGGCACGTTTTTATTCAGCCAGACGGTGGGCAAGGTCATGATCGCGCAAGGCCGCGGCAAGATCATCAACATGGCGTCCGTGGCAGGCATGGGAGGAGCGCCATCGGAGATCGTTCAGGCGACGGCCTATCATGCCAGCAAGGGAGCGGTGATCACGCTGACCAAGGACCTTGCCTGCAAATGGGCTGCTCACAACATCCAGGTGAATGCGATCGCTCCCGGCTGGTTTCCCACGCACATGTCCGATTGGGTGATCACTCATAAGAGAGACCGCCTGCTCGAATCCATCCCTTCAGGCAGGTTTGGAGGCGAAGACGATTTGAAAGGAGCTGCAGTTTTCCTAGCGTCGGACGCATCCGCGTATGTCACCGGACACGTGCTGGTGGTCGATGGCGGACAGTCCGCCTGGTAAGTCCAGAAAGGAACGTTAAAATCTCGCCGGAACTGGAAAATGAATATTCCCCTGACCCCGCTACGCTTTCTGCGTTATCCCGAGCAGCAATTCCCGCGCAAGACCGCAGTGGTATGCGGCGACAAGAGATTCAGCTATGCGGAATTTGGGGCCCGCGTCGGCCAGCTGGCTGGAGTGCTTCACTCGCTCGGCGTGCAGACTGAAGATCGGGTTGCTTTCCTGAGCACGAACTGTCATCGCCTCTTGGAAGCCTACTATGGAGTACTCGAAGCCGGCGGCGTTTTGTTGCCCCTTAACATTCGGTTGTCTCCTCAGGAACTCGCTTACGTTTTGAACGATGCGGGCGTAACAACCTTGTTTCTGGAAAGCGCCTTTCTGCCCCTGGTCGAAGCTTTCAGGAACTCGGTGCCTTTGATCAAGAATTTCATCCTCCTTGACGGGCCTCCGCAGACCAGCTGGCTGATGCCCCACAACTACGATGATTTGCTCTCTGCAGCTACGCCTCTACGGCGCGATCTGATGGCAGTGGAAGAAAACTCTCTCGCAGAACTCTTCTATACCAGCGGCACCAGCGCCAATCCCAAGGGAGTGATGCTGACTCACCGCAACTTGTACTTGCATGCCTTGTCGGTCGCCCTGGCAATGAAGAGCTCCCATGAGACCATCGAACTGCATACCATCCCGCTATTCCATGCCAACGGCTGGGGCGCGGCCCACTTAATCACTTTTCTGGGCGGCACTCACGTGATGATCCATCGTTTTGATCCTGCTGAAGTTTTTCGACTGATCGAGCGGGAACGTGTTCAGTCATGCAGTGTTGTGCCAGCCATGGCGCTGGCGTTGGTGAACTGCCCGGAGCGCTCGAAGTATGACCTCAGCAGTCTCGAGCGAGTCTCGATTGGCGGAGCCGCCTCTTCTCCGACCCTGGTAAAAGAGGTCGAAGAAAAGCTGGGGTGCACGTGCTTTTCGGGTTACGGGCTGACCGAGACTTCACCGGTGCTCACTATTTCGCCCATGAAGAGCGGCCTCGATTGGGAGGGCGAGCAGCGCTACGAAGGTCAGGCAAGCACCGGATTTCCGATTCCAGGAACAGAGATCCGAGTCGTGGGTAAAGATGGCATTGACGTGCCGCCGGATGGCAAGACGATTGGCGAGATATGGGCGCGCAGCGATGGCGTGATGGCAGGCTACTGGCACGATCCCGAAGCCTCGGCCCAGGCCCTCGAGGGTGGATGGTTCCACACCGGAGATATGGCGACCATCGACGAGCACGGCTATGTTTTGATCGTGGACCGCAAGAAAGACATGATCGTAAGCGGAGGAGAAAATATCTCTTCCCTGGAAGTGGAGAAGGTCCTCGCTGCGCATGCTGACGTGTACGAAGCCGCTGTCATTCCGGTGCCCGATCCACAGTGGGGTGAGGTGCCTAAGGCACTGGTCATACTCAAGCCGGGGTCGTCGGCGACGGAAGCTGAACTAGTGGAGTTTTGCCGCGCCCGTCTCGCTCACTACAAGTGTCCAAAATCAATTGAATTCGTTGAGAGCTTGCCCAAGACGGCGACTGGAAAATTCCTGAAGAAAGAACTACGCAAGCAGGATTGGTCGGGCAGGAAGCCGCGAACAGAAGCGGCGAGTTGAGCGCGCACGGCTCATCGTAGCCTGCGCTAAGTGGTCTCGTAAGACGAAAGCACTGAGATGAGTCGGCGGAGAGCGGATTACGATCAACAATCCCCCCGTGAACGCCCTCAGTCCCGGCGTCCTGGAAAGCATTCTGGCAGCGATGGAAGCGGTTGAATGCGACCCCGAGATCAAGACCGCTGTCTTGACTGGCGCGGGAAGCACCTTTATCGCCGGCGCCGACATCAAGGAGTTCGGCAAAATTACAGCCGGGCAGAAGCCGCGAGGCGAAGGACTTCATCCTCTTTTGTCCCGCATTGAAGATTGTCGTAAGCCGATTGTGATGGCGATTCACGGCAATGCTTTCGGTGGCGGACTCGAACTCGCGATGGCGGGCCATTACCGCATCGCCACGCCCGATGCGAGGTTGGGCCAGCCGGAAGTGAAGCTCGGCTTGATACCGGGTGCAGGCGGAACCCAGCGGTTACCGCGCCTTGTTGGCGTTGCCAGGGCGGTCGAGATGTGCGCTCTCGGCGATCCTATCGGCGCGCAAAAGGCGCTCGAGTGCGGCTTGATTGATCGCCTCGTCGAAGGCGACTTGTTGCCGGGAGCGGTCGCCTTCGCCCGCGACGTCGCTGCAAAGCCGTTTACGAGGACGCGCGATCGGAATGAAAAGCTTGGCACTGCGCAGGAGAACGAGGCCATCTTTGACGCCGCGCGTCAGACTTCGAAAAAGAAGCAGCGCGGCCTCTCCGCCCCACTGGCGGCGATCGATGCTGTAAAGACGGCCACCACTCTACCATTTGACGATGGCTGCAAGTTCGAGCGGAAGCTATTCATGGACTGTCTTTTCTCCGATCAGTTCAAGGCCCTGATCCACGTGTTCTTTGGCGAACGTGAAGTCGGCAAGATTCCCAACATTCCAAAAGACACCATAACCGTTCCGGTGACCAAGGCGGCGGTCGTGGGTGCCGGCACCATGGGCAGCGGGATTGCAATGGTCCTGGCCAATGCTGGAATTCCAGTGCTTTTGAAGGAGACCGACCCTCCGGCGCTCGATCGCGGGTGGGACACGATCCAGAAAAATTATGCGGCTTCTGTTCAACGTGGACGGTTCAGCCAGGACTTCGTCGATCAGCGCTTACGGCTAATTACCCCGACGCTGACTTACCATGGCTTCTCCGACGCGGACCTGGTCATCGAGGCGGTATTCGAAGGCATGTCGATTAAGAAGAAAGTGTTCGGCGAACTGGACACAATCTGCAAGAGCACCGCGATTCTGGCCAGCAACACCTCGAGCCTCAACATCGATGAGATCGCGCAGGCTACGTCGCGTCCGCAATCCCTGATCGGCACACACTTCTTCAGCCCTGCAAATGTCATGCGCCTTCTGGAGATTGTGCGTGGCAAGCTGACCAGCAAAGACGTCATTGCTACCTGCATGCAACTCTCAAAGAAGCTTGGAAAGGTAGGCGTGCTGGTCGGCAACTGTCGCGGTTTTGTCGGCAATCGAATGTTTCATCCATATCGACGCGAGGCGCAGTTCATGGTTGAAGAGGGAGCGCCCGTGGAAGTGGTCGATCAGGCACTCTACGACTTCGGCATGGCGATGGGGCCGCTCGCAACCGGAGATCTGGCGGGTCTCGATGTGGGTTGGCGGATCCGCAAGGAGTATCGGCATTTAGAGAAACCGGGCGTCCGGCAGCCTATAGCCGAGGACCAACTTTGCGAGATGGGACGCTATGGACAGAAGACGCAGGCAGGCTGGTACCGCTATGATGAAACCCGCCGCGCGTTGCCTGATCCTCAGGTCGGCGCGCTGGTGCGAAAGTGGGCGGTGGAGAGTGGTATCGAGCAGCGCCAGATTTCCACTGACGAGATCGTGGATCGTTGCATTCTCGCACTGGTCAATGAGGGCGCGCGCATTCTGGAGGAAGGAATTGCGTTGCGTGCGGTCGACATCGACATCATTTACATCAACGGTTACGGATTTCCTGCTTATCGAGGCGGCCCAATGTGGTATGCCGATGCGCTTGGCCTCGACAAAGTCTACGGCCGCATTCTCCAGTTTCAGGAACAACACGGAGAGTTGTGGCAGCCCGCTCCGCTATTGACACAGCTCGCCAAGGAAAAAAGAAAGTTCGCCGATTTTGCACAGGGACAGCCGGTGACCGCGTAAGTGCAGGAGACCTCCCAATTGCATTCTCCAAGCGCAGTTCGCGCGGGCGAAGAAGTCCCTGTCGACGTTCTCACTGAGTACTTGCGTGGCAAGATCGAAGGCGCGGAAAACGGCATCGCGATCCAACAGTTTTTGGACGGACACTCGAATCTTACCTACCTTCTGTCCTGTAGCGACGGCCGGCAATACGTTTTGCGTCGCGGCCCACTCGGTCCAGTGGCTCCGAAGGCGCATGATATGGCCCGCGAGTATCGCGTTCTTGAGACGCTTCATCCCCATTTTCCTGAAGCTCCGCGGCCATACCACTTGTGTGAAGATTCCGCGGTGATCGGTGCCATATTTTTCGTGATGGAATACAGGCCCGGATTGATTTTGCGCAGTGAAGTGCCCGCCTCATGCCGTGCTACACCCGATCACGCGCGCCTGATCAGTGAAGCCTTCGTTGACTGTCAGGTTCGGCTGCACTCGATCGATGTGACCCACGGCGACTTCGCTGGACTCGGAAGGCCCGAGGGTTTTCTGGGGCGACAGGTGCAAGGCTGGCGAGATCGCTGGGATCGCGCCCGTACAGATGAAATTCGGGATATGGATTCGATTGGCGATTGGCTCACGCGGCATTTGCCACACTCGCCTCCGCCAACCTTGGTGCACAACGATTACAAACTGGATAATGTGATCTTCCGATCTCTCAAAGAAGTCGAAGCCGTGCTTGATTGGGAGATGGCGACGGTCGGCGATCCGCTAGCCGATGTTGGGCTCACCCTGTGCTACTGGGCATGGGCAGATGCGGCTGGAGCAGGACGCGGTCCCACACCCGCACTTACCTCCAGGCCCGGGTGGTACGACCGCGAGCAGTTCCTGGAGCGGTATTGGGAACGGTCGCGACGTGATGTTTCTGGCATCGTTTATTACGAAGTGCTCGGGATGTTTAAACTGGCGGTGATTCTTCAGCAAATCTACTATCGCTTTCGACGCGGCCAGACGCGAGACGAACGCTTTCGGGAATTCGACCAGCAGGTAGCGGCCTTGGCTCGACAAGCCGCTTCATTGGCAGAGAGGCAGGCGTGAGCAACCTGTACCTGATCCGGCACGGTCAGGCTGGCACTCGTGACGCCTACGATTCGCTTTCGGACCTTGGCCGCCGCCAGAGTCAACTTCTGGGTCACTATTTCCGGTCGCAAGACATCCGGTTTACATCAAGCTTTTGTGGAGAGATGTGCCGCCAGCAGCAAACCGCCCGCGAGGTAAAGGCAGGCTACGGCGACGGTTTCCCGGACGTTGTCGTGGACTCTGGCTGGAGTGAGTTTGATCTCGATCGCATGTATCGCGAAATCGCTCCCCCAATGTGCGCCGGGAATGCGGAGTTCAGGCAAGAATATGAAGCCATGCGACAACAGCTTCGCACCTGCCGCGGAGAGCACGACGCAGGTGTGCACCGGCGCTGGCTGCCTTGTGATACTGCGGTCGTGAACGCGTGGATTCGTAATGATTATCCATACGCAGGCGAGAGTTGGCAGCAGTTTCAGAAGCGCGTTGCGGCATGCCATTCCAGAATGAGTTCGTCGAGGCATGACAATGTAGCGGTCTTCACTTCCGCGACTCCAATTGCGATCTGGGCAGGCCTCGCACTCGATATCGCCGACGAACGCGTCATGAAAATTGCAGGCGTACTGCACAATGCGTCCCTCACAATCGTCCAGATTCGCGACGAAAGGTTGCGCTTGTTTATGCTGAATGCGACTCCGCACCTGGTCTCAAAAGACCTGCGGACCTTTCGCTGAGGGGTATTGACGTCTGGCTGTCAGGAGCGAACCAGTGAATTTCGAATTCTCCCAGAAGGTTCGTGATCTTCAGCAACGCCTCACCGCCTTCATGGATGAGCACGTATATCCGAACGAGCAGCGCTATGCCGAAGAGATCGAACAGAACCGCTGGTCACCGACCCGGATCGTCGAGGACCTGAAACCCAAAGCGCGCAGTGCGGGGCTCTGGAACCTTTTTTTGCCGGATGCCGAATTCGGTGCCGGACTGAGCAATCTGGAGTACGCGCCACTATGCGAGATCATGGGCCGCAGTCTCATGGCTCCGGAAATCTTCAATTGCTCGGCGCCCGACACCGGCAATATGGAGGTCCTCGCTCGGTATGGCACGCGCGAACAGCAGGAGCGATGGCTGAAACCACTCCTGCATGGTGAAATCCGTTCGTGCTTTGCGATGACGGAGCCGGCCGTCGCATCCTCGGACGCAACCAACATCGAAGCCCGCATTGTCAGGCAGGGGGACGAATACGTACTGAACGGGCATAAGTGGTGGGCCTCGGGCGGTGGGGATCCACGATGCAGGGTCACTATTTTTATGGGCAAGACCGATCCGGCCGCTCCAGTGCATAAGCAACAATCGATGGTTTTGGTGCCGATGGATGCGCCGGGCGTGAAAATTATGCGCATGCTGACCGTATTTGGATACGATCACGCCCCTCACGGGCACGCCGAGATTCGCTTCGTGAACGTTCGCATCCCCACCTCCAACATTCTGCTTGGAGAAGGAAGAGGTTTCGAGATTGCCCAGGGCCGGCTTGGCCCGGGCCGAGTCCACCATTGCATGCGCTGTCTCGGGGTAGCCGAACGCGCTCTGGGAACGATGTGCAAGCGAGTATGGTCGCGCGTTGCTTTTGGCAAGACATTGGCGGAACAAGGAACGATTCGCGCCGATATTGCGGCTTCGCGCATGGAAATCGAGCAAGCCCGCCTGCTGATCCTGAAGGCTGCGTTCATGATGGATACGGCCGGAAACAAGGCCGCACGCAACGAAATCGCCATGATCAAAGTCGTCGCCCCGAACGTGGCGCTTCGGGTCTTGGATCGTGCGATCCAGGCACACGGCGGGGCCGGCGTTTCCCAAGACACTTTTCTCGCTGCGGCCTGGGCCAATGCACGAACGCTTCGTCTGGCCGACGGGCCCGATCAGGTGCACATCGAGGCGATTGCGAAGGGCGAACTGAAGAAGATCGATCTCTAGCCGGAGTAGGTCAGGGTCGGCCCAATGTTGAAAATAGTGAGCGCACAAAAGCTCCGCGATACGGAAACACCAGCTCGGTTGTCTCCGTACACTCTTCCGCACTCTGGTGCCGGCGACTGCCTTGACAGTAAACGTCCCGGATCGCAACGGTCGGAGTTTTTAGCAGCGGTTGGGCGAAAGATTCAGGCATGGCCTTTACTTTTGTTTCGGGCACCACGCTATTGGCGAAGGTGGGCTGCAAAAAAGGTATCACGCCATCGTTGAAGTAGGTTCGGATAATCAAAACTGGGATATCACTAAATCGCACGTGCAAGCACGATTAAGGTCGTATGACATGCAACCCGCAAATGGATCCTTGTTCCCGGCAGGGTTCACTTGTGCGGATGGCGTATGCATGGACGACGAAGGTAACATCTTTGCGGTTTGGTTTGAGGCGGGCAGAGTAGCCAAACAGCTCAGGCTGACCTGACTTTCTTTTGGAGGCATTAACAATGAGGCGCTTATTTTGCGTGATGTTGGGTCTCTTTGCGGCTAGCCTGGGCTTTGCGCAGAAGCAAAGCAGTTCCGATGTTCCCACCTACAAGAATCCTAATCTGCAAGTTGAGCAACGTGTCCAGGATCTTTTGGGGCGTATGACGCTCCAGGAAAAAGTCGCAATGTTAGGTGGGGCCGATTGGATGCAGACCGTTCCTAATCAGCGCCTCGGCATCCCGTCGATAAAGATGGCCGATGGCCCGCTCGGAATACGGTCGTGGGCAGGACCTTCGCGGAAGACCGGTGGCATGAGCGCGAAAATGCAAGTCATGACCACGGCCTTTCCCGCTGGGGTGGCGATGGCCGCGACCTGGGATACCGAACTGGTGCAAGCAGAAGGGAAAGCCATCGGGGAGGAAGTGAAAGCTCTGGGACGTGACATGATCTTAGGGCCGACCGTGAATATTAATCGGACTCCTCTTTGGGGACGAAACTTCGAGGGATATGGCGAAGATCCATATCTCACCAGCCGGCTGGCGGTGGCCTACATTAACGGAGTTCAGGGCGAGGGCGTGATCGCGACCGTCAAGCATTTTGCCGCGAACAATCAGGAGTTCGAACGGCACCGGGTGAACGTAAAAGTAAACGAGCGCGCACTCAATGAGATCTACTTTCCCGCATTCAAAGCGGCGGTTGAGGAAGCAGGCGTCTGGTCTGTCATGTCGGCTTATAACAAGCTCAATGGAGTGTACTGCGCTGAGGATACTTATTTATTGAAGGATATGCTGAGACAGCATTGGAATTTCAAGGGCTTCGTGGTTTCCGACTGGGGCAGCACGTACAGCTCGGCAGCCACTGTGAATGCCGGCATGGATTTGGAGATGCCTGGCGGAACGCCGATGGAAGAGTGGCTCAAGGAACCGGACACGATTGCGGCGGGCAATGGCGGCGGTTGGCTGGCACCGGAGAAAGTGCTGCCCGAGGTGAAGTCGGGCAAAATTTCCACCGCCACGATTGACGACAACGTGGGCCACATCCTGCGGGTGATCTTTGTGAGCGGGCAGTTCGACAAACCGCACACGGCAACCGGTGAAATCGATACGGCGGAGCAGCGGGCCTTGGCGCGCAAGGCTTCCGACGAGAGCATCGTTCTCCTCAAAAATAACGGTGACATACTCCCGCTCGATCCCTCGAAGATTCATTCCCTGGTAGTTATCGGACCCAACGCCGCGATTGCCAGAACGGGCGGCGGGGGGAGTTCGCTGGTCGTTCCAAAATATTCTGTATCGCCCCTGAAGGGCATCCAGGATCGCGCGGGGGAGCGCGTGAAGGTGAGCTATGCCCTGGGTGTTTCCATGGAAGGCGAAGATCCTGCCAAGGATACCGCCGAGGCGCGCACGCAGCTCATCGAACAGGCTGCCCGTGCCGCCGCGACGGCCGATGCTGCGGTCATCGTGGTCGGAAGATCGGCGAAACTCGAGTCGGAAGACTTTGACATCAAGTCGCTGGAGCTGCCCGCCGGGCAAGACGATCTGATCGATGCGGTTGCAAACGCGAATAAGAACACCGTGGTGGTCATCAATGCCGGTGGTCCGGTCACGATGAGCCGATGGATCGGGAAGGTCCCCGCGGTTCTGGACTTGTGGTATGGGGGACAGGAAGGCGGCAATGCAATCGCCGATGTTCTATTCGGCGACGCCAATCCTTCCGGAAAGCTTCCCGTTTCTTTTGTGAAGCAGTGGAAAGATTCTCCGGCCTACGGACACTATCCTGGCGAAAATCTTCAAGTCGATTACGCCGAAGGTATCTACGTCGGCTACAGATATTTCGACAAGCGCAATATAGAGCCGCTGTTCCCATTCGGTTACGGTCTTTCCTATACGAAGTTCGATTACAGCGATCTGAAAGTGTCGCCGGACAAGGCTGCGCCCGGCCAGCCCGTAGGAGTGACTCTGCGGGTGCGCAATAGCGGATCGCGCGCGGGCGCGGAGGTGGTGGAACTCTACCTTCATGATGCGCACTCGACCGTGGATCGCCCCATTCAGGAATTGAAGGGCTTTCGTCGCGTGGTTCTGGCGCCCGGAGAAACAAGAGTCGTCGACTTTACGCTTGACCGGAGTGCCATGGCTTATTACACCGCGAAGAGAGACTGGGTTGCAGAACCCGGTCAGTTCGACGTGCTGGTTGGATCTTCGTCGCGTGACATCCGGCTAAGAGGCTCGTTCGATCTTGAACCGTGAACCGGAAATGGTTGAGCCTGATGATGAGTGTAGTTAGGTCCGGCTTGCGGAGCGCCTGTTCAACTTCCAAGAAGGCGACTTAGCACTAAGACTTATCGGAACGAATCTCAACAGGTGAACGGATTGGTTTCTTGGCCTACGATTCGCGCACAATCACAACCCTCATTTCAGAGGAACCCGTTTCCCCGAAAAGCTAGCATGTTGTCGACATCCGCCCTAAAACCTAGTC
>QIAH01000081.1 GCA_003225465.1 Acidobacteriota bacterium
CATGATCGGGAATCAATTATACCGCGATGCCCGGAACCGACCGAACTGAGGAGCTCTCGAAAACTGTTCGTGGTTTCCCACCTACCGCTTGGCATGGAGGGGCAAACCCAAGCTTGAAGATCACAAGCCTTAACAGCTGAAAAATCTTTCGCTCACATCAGGTCACGCCTTCAGAGGCGCGGAAAAACTCAGATTTTGATCCCGTTTTGAAAGGGAGCGGCTTCAGCCGCGCCGTAAGTGCAACCAAAATCCCGGCACGCGTTTAGGCCGGCCGCAACCCCAGTCTTTTGAGTATGAACATCGCAGGACACCAGTTTGTCAGTCCGGACTGGAACAGGTTCAGTCCAACGAATGCGGTAAACAGATACCAGTAGGGACTGATCCAGTACCCCAGTGAAAGGGAGAGCAAAATGAAGGCGCCTGCCATTAATCGAAGCCCGCGTTCAACCGTCATACGTGTACCTCCTGCAATTGAGATTCTGTGGTGCGTGCCTGGTTGTGGTTTCCTCGCTCGCTCATGTAATAGAGCACGGGTACCGCCATGCGCGAAAGAACCGTGGAAGCAACTTCGCCAGCCATGAGGGAAAGGGCGAGACCCTGAAAGATCGGATCGAAGAGAATTACGCTGGCGCCCACCACCACGGCAGCGGCCGTTAGCAGCATGGGGCGGAACCGTACTGCGCCCGCATCCACGACCGCATCTTCCAGCGCCATCCCCTGCGAACGCCGCAGTTCGATGAAATCGACCAGGATGATTGAGTTCCGCACGATGATTCCCGCGCCCGCGATGAAGCCGATCATCGAGGTGGCTGTAAAAAAGGCGCCCATCAGTGAGTGGGCGGGCAGGATACCCACGAGGGTCAACGGAATCGGCGCCATGATAACCAGCGGCGTCTTGAAGCTCTTGAACCAGCCGACCACCAGCACGTAGATCAGCACGAGAACCGCGGCAAAGGCCAGGCCCAGATCGCGAAATACTTCGACCGTGATGTGCCACTCGCCATCCCACCTCATGGAGTAGCGGTCGGTACGCTCCGGCATGGTGGTGCCCTTGTACTGCTTCACCGAGTAGCCGTCGGGCAACCGGATCTTGTCGATCGCATCGCTCATTTTGCCGATGGCATAGACCGGGCTCTCTTCCTCGCCCGCAACATCGCCCGTGACATAAACAACCGGCCGCAGGTTCTTGCGATAGACGCTGGTGTCAATTGTGGTCTGATTCAGGTCGGTCAATTCCTGAAGCGCGATCTGACCGCCCGCCGGAGTCGGCAGCTTGAGGTTCGCAAGATCCTGGATGCTCGACCGGTCTGCACGCGACAGGCGCACTCTAATCGGGATATCTTCGCGCGAGTGCGTATCATGCAGTAGGCCCGCGTCCCCTCCACTTAGCCCGACCTGGAGCGTGCGAGTGACATCGGCGGCGGAGATTCCGTGAAGCGACGCCTTGTCGAGATCCACTTTCAGGTCGTACTTGGTTTGCGGATCTTCGACGTACCAGTCGACATCGACCACCCCCGGCGTTGTCTGGAAAACCTGCTTGATCTGTGACGCAAGCTGAATTTGGCCCTTGTAGTCCGGCCCGTACACTTCCGCAACCAGCGTTTCCAGCACTGGCGGCCCCGGCGGCACCTCGGCGACCTTTATGCGCGCGCCGAATGGGGCCCCCAACTTCACCAACTCGGGTCGAAGCCGGCGTGCGATTTCGTGGCTCTGCGCCTTGCGATCGTGGCGGGACGGAAGGTTGACTTGAATATCGGCCTGATTAGGTTGATGTCGCAGGAAATAGTGGCGGACCAAGCCATTAAAGTTGTAGGGACCCGATGTTCCCGCGTAGATCTGATAGTTGGTGACTTCCGGCTGCTGCTCAAGATAGTGTCCCAGTGTCTGTGCAACTCGGGTGGTCTGTTCGAGGGGCGTTCCGTCGGGCATATCAATCATGACCTGGAATTCGCTCTTGTTATCGAAGGGAAGCATTTTCACGCGCACCCACTTCAGCGGGACGAAGGCAACTGCCGCCATAAGGAGCACCACCACACCAGCGAGGAACATCCAGCGCCGCCGCGCATCAAGAATCAGCGGGTTCATCAGCTTGCGGTAGAAGCGCGTAGTCCAGCCCTCGGCTTCGTGGTGACCGTGCCCGGCGCCCCCGGCGTAGTGCCGCAAGAGTCGCAATGCAGCCCAGGGCGACACCACAAAGGCGACGATTAACGAGAACACCATGGCCGCGGAAGCACCCACCGGGATCGGCCGCATATAGGGCCCCATGAGCCCGCGGACAAAGGCCATCGGAAGGATGGCAGCAATCACGGCAAAGGTGGCAAGGATGGTGGGGTTGCCCACTTCATCCACGGCCTCGACCGCAACGTCGACGAGAGTTCGACCGCGGCTCTCAGGCAGACGGAAATGCCGGACGATATTTTCGACCACGACGATGGCATCGTCGACCAGTATGCCAATCGAAAAGATCAGGGCGAACAGAGTCACCCGGTTCAACGTGTACCCGAAGATATAGAAGATCGCCAGCGTGAGGGCCAAAGTGACAGGCACAGCAAGCAGAACTACGCCAGACTCCCGCCAGCCAAGGGCAAGCGCGATCAGCAGGGTGACCGAGAGTGTCGCGATGAGCAGGTGCTTAAGCAGTTCGTCCGACTTGTCCTTGGCAGTCTCGCCGTAGTTGCGCGTAACCGTAACATTCAAGTCCGCAGGAAGCATGTAGCCGCGCAGGGCGTTGATCTTCTCTAGAACGTTCTCGGCAATGATGCTGGCGTTGGTGCCTTTGCGCTTGGCCAACGTAATCGTGACTGCGTCGTATTCAGGATTGGCCGCCTGGCCGCTCGTTCCTTTGGCATTCGCAAACAGGACATAGTTATCCGGCTCCGCGGGCCCGTCTTCGAGGCTTTCGACTACATCGCGGAGATACACGGGCCGTCCGCCTCGAACTCCAATGACAACCTGCCGCAAATCGTCCACACGCGTGAAGAACAATCCCGCTTCCACCTGGAACTCGCGGTTGTCGCGGGCAAAACTGCCGGATTGTCCCCGGCTGTTTGCACTCTGCAACTGGCCCACGACCATTCCGGGTGTCAGTCCATAAGCCGCGAGTCTCTGCGTATCCAGCACCACCCGCACTTGCCGCGGCTGTCCGCCGATGATCGTCGTCTCTGATACGTCATCCAACTTCTTCAGTGAATTTTCCAGTTCGCCAGCCAGCCGCCGCAAGCGGTACGAGTCGTAGTTCTTGCCCCAGAGCGTGAGAGCCATGATGGGGACATCATTGATCGAGCGAACCTTAATGACGGGCTGCGAAACTCCAGGCGGAATGCGGTCGAAATTCGAGTAGAGCTTGTTGTAGGTCTCAACAATCGCGTCTTCTTCTTTCGTTCCAACATAGAAGCGCACGACCAACATGCTCATTCCGGGGTGGCTGATGGAGTAGATGTACTCGACACCCGGCACTTCGCGCAGCAACTTCTCCATGGGCAGGCTGACGCGCTGGGCCACTTCCTGCGCAGACGCTCCCGGCATCTGCACGAATACGTCGAGCATCGGAACTACAATCTGCGGCTCTTCCTCGCGTGGCG
Source organism: Acidobacteriota bacterium (assembly GCA_003225465.1). GTDB lineage: Bacteria > Acidobacteriota > Terriglobia > Terriglobales > Acidobacteriaceae > Gp1-AA133. Next base: position 3,582 of record QIAH01000081.1, read on the forward strand.
TTTGGAGAATCGCAAAAGCGCCCAGCAAGAGTGCGGCAACGATGATCAGCGGGGTCAGCTTCGAGTCAATAAAGGCGTGCGCGACCTGCCCTGCCAGGCGAAGCGCCGCTTGCCGATTGTTTCCCGTCTGCGAATTGTTGCGGAAAGCGCTCATTCTCTTCTCTCGTGGTCGCTCTGAGCTCCTAGCGAGACTCGACTTTCTTGCCGCTCAGTTCGCGACTGCCGGGGTCGGCGATCAGCGTTTCACCCGCCTGCAACCCAGCCAATACCTCTACCTGCCCTGACGCGGGCTTGCCGAGCGTGATATACCGCAATCCGGCAATGCGATTTAGATCGAGAACATAGATCCCTTGCAATTGGCCGCGCTCCACCACCGCCGAACGCGGGATCAGAAGAGCCGACCTCTCTCCACGGGCAAACCGCGCGCGGCCAAATAGTCCAGAGCGAAGCGCACGCTCGACGGGCATTTCTACTTTCACGACAAAGCTCCGGCTCGCCGCATCCGCCGCCGGAACGATCTCGACCACTTTCCCTTTGAGTTCCTGACCGCCTAAGGCGTCGACGACGATGGGGACCGCCTGTCCCAGACGCACGTATCGCACATCGCTCTCGTTCACAGTAGCTTCCAGCCGAAAACGGTGCTGGTCTTCGATGGTGAGGATTGGCATCCCGGGACTGGCGAGCGTGCCGACATCGACTTTCTTCTCGATCACGACGCCGTCAAATGGAGCCAGGACGTGGGTATATCCGAGCGCCGTGCGTGCCTGCTGGAGGGCTGCTTTGGCCTGAGCCTGCCCGGAGCGAGCCATGTCGCGCCGCGCCTGGGCAGTCTGATAGCGAGCCTTGACTTCGTCAAACTCCTGCGGGCTGACGGACTTCCTTTCATAAAGAGTCTGATAGCGCTTGAAAGTAGACTCCGCCAGCGTGAGTTCGGATTCCGCGGCCGCGATCTGCTGCTGCGACGCCAGATCCGCCGCCGTCGCGCGGTCGAAAGCGGCGCGCGGCTGACCTTCGTCGATCACTGCCAATATCTGACCGCGCCGGACGAGGTCGCCTTCATGCACCCGGATCTCGACGAGATTCCCCATCATCTGGGCAGCGAGCTGGCTGGTTTGAGAAGCGCGGAGTGTGCCCACGGCTTCCACGAGATCAGGAATCTTCGCTGACTGCGCGGAAATCACCGCCACGTTGCTGACCGTCTCCGGCGCCGCACTGACAGTTTCGCGTGCGCTCGAACAGCCGACGAGTGTCGCCGTCACGGCCGTCGCAATGACCACCATCGTTCCCGCGCAGATGAACTTCATTCGGTCTTTCAGTTTTGCAGTCGATATCGGATTCATGGCATAACCACCGGAGATTGCAGGTTCAGGGTTCCGCTCGCCAATTCCAGGTTGGCGGAGCTGATGTGAAACTGATAAAGGGCCTGCCAGTAGTCAGCCTGGCTCCGCCGTGCAGCCTCTTCCGCCCCGAGAAGGTCGGTAATGGTGAGCAGGCCGCTGTCGTAGCGATCCTGGTTGATGCGCAGACTCTCCTGGGCCTGTGAGATTGCGGCGCGAGCAACCTCAACCTGTTGGCTACTCGAATCCTGGTCGTAATACGCTTGCCGGACTTCGAGCCGCACGGCGTCATTAGCCGCTTGTTTAAGCGCCGCTATTTTTTCCGCGAGGGCACGCTCCCGGGATAGAGCCGCGCGTTTCGCGCCGCCTTGAAACAGATCAATCTGCAACTCGATGCCGCCCAGCCAGTTGTTTCCTCCACCTCCGGCCAGAAATGTGGGATTATCCATCTCCCAACCGGCAAAGGCGTTGAGACGCGGACCAAAGGACGACTTTGCGATGGCAACACTCAGTTCCTGAGCGGATTGCTGGGCTTCGATTCTCTTCAGATCTGGCCGCGTCGTAAGCGCTTGTCGTTCTTGGTCGGCGAGCGGAGCAACCGCAAGTGCCCGCTCGGCAAGCGAGTCCGCGGGCTGGTATAGAGCGTCGGCGGGCACACCCATCGCGGTATTGAGTTGGGCGCGCGCCAGCGCCAGATTGTTCCTGGCGCGAATCAGTTCCTGCTCGCGGCCTGCCAGTCGCACCTTGGCGCTGAGCAGATCCGACTCCACCACAAGGCCAGTATCAAATCGCACCTGGCTGCGCTCCATGATGGACTTCGCAGTCTTCTCCGCCTGTTCGGCCACCTCCAGTTGCTTACCTCCAAGCAGCACCCCGTAATAAGATTGCACCACTCGGAACAGGATCTCCTGATCAGTGCGTTCCAGTTGGTGCGCGACGGCGGTGTTCATCTCCTTCGCGCGAGTGACTCCATGCCAGGACGCGAAGGAATCGAACAGATTCCACGTTCCACCCAAACGGGTGGTGAAATTTGCAAACGGCAACGGAGTGTTCAATTGGTGTAATGCAAAGTCGTTCGTGCTGAAACGCTGCTGACGAAGTTTGCTCCCAAAAACATAGACAGGATCGTCGCCCCTGCTAGCCAGTTCGGAAAAACTCACATGGGGCATAAGGAATGACTGCGCTTCCCGCACTCCCGCCGAGGCCGCCTTCGAATCTGCTAGCGCCGCCTTACGCAGCGGGTTCTTCTCCAGCGCAATGCTGGCGGCCTGTTGCAACGAAACCGGGGAGGCTTCCGGCGGGCTCTGCGAAGACACGGTTCCGGCGGCAGAAGACACGATCGCCGCCAGAAGAAGAGCAAATAAAGTACGGCGAGCAATAGAGACGCGCATAGCCCCAAGGCCCAATTGAGAACAGAGTCGAAATCGCCTCTTCATCCTGCTCTCGGGAGCAAGACTTAGGCCGTGATCTGGATCACTCAACTGTTGAGAGCCTGTTTGCATCAGGAATCTCTTAAGCCTGGATCTCAGTTGGCTGGGCAGGGTTTATCCACTCGGCCTGCTCCGCGACGATCTCAAACGTCGTATGGAAACTCGCCGTTTTTTGGAGCATTGCTCCGACGGAACAATACTTCTCTTCCGACAAGTGAATGGCCTGTTCGATGGCTGCCGCGTCAATCTCAAAACCACGGACCACGTGGTGAATCCGCACCGCAGTGAACACCTGCGGCGGACGCTCGGCCTGGTCGGCCTCCACTCGCACCTCGTACCCGGTGACTCGCTGGTGGTATTTCTGCCGGAGAATCGTGATCACGTCGAAGGCGGTGCATCCCGCCAGGCCAATGGCAACCAGCTCAATCGGTTTCGGCCCGGTACCTCCGGCGCTGTCGTCCAACAACAAATAGTGCTCACTGCCGGTCCGTGCGACAAACTGCCTTTGCTGGCTAAGCGGCTGTGTCAAATCAACTTTTGCGGAAATCATGGGCCTCCTTCACCTGCTCCTCCGTGGGAGCCACATGAAGAAATGCAAGGATGGCCAAACTTGTTACAGGAGAAAAACGGGCAGGGTGAACAATTCTGAAATCGCGCGCGGCGTCTTTCTAAGACTTCGTTGTTTCAGTCACTTGCCGCTCGCGAGTGCCCGGCTGTAGGTAGCCAGTATTTGTTTTCGAAGGGTGGCTGCTCTTTGCCGATCCAGGCATTCAGCAGGCGATTTCCGGCAACCTTCTACCGTCGCCTCCAGACTTCGGAGAAACTTCTTGCAGGGTTCGCATCCGTTGAGGTGAGTTTCGATCTCCTCGCAGGAAAAGTCGTCCAGCTCACCGTCAAGATAATCTGAGAGTCCGGCGAACACTTTCCGGCAACGCTCCGCACCGGAAGGCTTGACTGGCTTCTGACGGAACCGTGCCGCTTGTTCACCTTTCGCCTTCGCCTTGGTCAGTTCGCGCCGCACAAATAAGCGGGCGCGGTGCAGTCGCACACGGATCGTTCCCGATCGCAAGCCGGTGATCTCACCGACCTCATCATCCGTGAAGCCTTCCAGGTCGCGCAGCACCAGGACTATCCGGTAGTGTGGAGGCAGATTGCGAATGGCCTCCCGCAACCGCTGGTCCTGCTCACGACGGATGCTGGAGCCTTCGGGGCTGACGGGAGCTACCCCATCGAGCCTTTGCAACTCCTCCCGGCCGGGCATTAACTGTTCCAGAGACAGTTCGTGTTCCGGTGCGAACTTGCTCTTGCGCCGGCTCATGAGACAGCGGTTCTTGGCCACGGTGTAAAGCCATTTCGCCAACGCGCTGGGATTATCGAACTTTGGCAAGTAGGGAAGGGCCTTGACCAGAACTTCCTGCATCGTATCTTCAGCATCCTGCCGTTGTCCGCAGATTCGCATGCTGAAGGAGAATACGGTGCGTTGCAAGAGAGACAATGCCTTCTCCAGCGCATCATCGTCCCGTTGCTTCAGCAAGGTGATCGCTTGCTCGATATCCGGCCGCATCTGAACCTTTCCCTCGCGGAGAACCTGCAATTGTATAAGCCGATCCCACAGTCCTGACACACTTGCGTTTAAACGAGGGCGTCCGCAGTGGTGACGTTTTTGGAAGTGGTTTAGAATCACTGGAGCAATAGAGTCGGGGCGTAGCGCAGCCTGGTAGCGCACCTGCCTTGGGCGCAGGGGGTCGTAGGTTCAAATCCTATCGCCCCGACCAATATTTTCATCGCGGTACACAGCTCGGGAGCGTGCAACCAGCAGGCGCGTCCACAGGAATGTCCACACCGTCACCCGCTTAGTCATCCGGGGCACGGTTCGACAACACTGGTTTGGTCATCCGCGAACGTCAGTATCTCTAACGTCAAAAGCCAGATGGCCCTAGGCGTCTGCGCAGGATTAAATCGCCCTCACTTGAACGACGATACCGCTGCCTCTTGATCCTCATACACTTCGAACAGATTTAGGACTCCGATCATCTTGAGACTCTGCATGGCGAATTTTGTCGGATTTAACAGCTTCAACGCGCCCCCTTGCTGCTTGGCCGCCGTCAGATACCTCACCAGCAGGCCGATCCCGCTGGAATCGATCATAGCGACATCCGATGTATCGAGCACCCATTGATTCGAACCTGCAACCAGCAGGTCTTCCAGAGTGTCGCGCAGGCGGTCGACTCCTACTCCTAAAGTGATGCGACCCCTGATCTTCAACAGCTTCAAGTCACCCAGAGTGCGAATATCGATGTCCACGTCGCGTTTTACCCGAAGTCAAGGATTCGTTGTGGCCGACGGATGGTGTTGACTCGCCTCCAACCGTCTGTTAAAGTCCCGCTCAAGTTAGAGGAAGCCCGGCGTTTTTGCAACCTGCAAGTCCCTCCCCGCCCGGCGCTGTTTTGCAAATCGCCAGCCACCACGATGATACCCCCGGGTTTTGAGCTGGACATCAACATCGCTGATTTTGCCTCCCGGTTGCTTGGCGCATCCGAAACCGGTCCGCGCGCGCGCATCATCGCGCAAGTCGTGCTTGACCGATTTCCGGCCACCACCGCCACCATTTATATCCTCCAGGAGGATGACAATGGGCCGTTCTGGTCGGTAAAGGCTTCGTTGGGGGAAGGTGCAGAGCCCGATCCCACGGTGAACGCCGATGCCGGAACGCTCGGCGCCGTATTCCAGGATCCCCGCACGGTTGTCTTCGAAGGTAGCAATCTGGTCCGCGAGGACTACGCCCATCTGAATGTCCGTCGAACCGTGAAAAGTCTTGCTTGTGTGCCGCTTCTGCACGGGGAAAAACTTGTAGGAGCAATTGAGGTATTGAGCTTCGACGAGCCACTACAACTTCATCAGATAGAGGCTCTCGCTCCGCTTGCGGAGATAGCAGCGGCGTCGCTGGTGTCGTCTTTGGCGTACGAGCAGGAGCGGCACGGTTCGCTGACCTCCATCACCCGGCTTACCCAGTTTTACGACATCGAAAAAGTTTTCAGCTCCACGTTGGAAATGGACGAGCTGTTGCCGATCATCGGAGCGAAGATTCGGGAAATGCTGGAATGCCAGGCGGTCAACGTCTGGCTTGTCCAAGGCGACGAAAGTGTCCGCCTCATGCACCAATCAGGCCAGGAGCCAACCACGCAGGAAGGCATCATCCAAAAAGGCGGGGAAGGACTTGCCGGAGATGTCTCGGATAATGGCGAGGCCGTGCTGATTGAGGATTCCAACGATGAGAGGCTTGTCCGTCGCAACGCCAATGTGGAAGGCGATGGGGTTGAGTCCATCATTGTGGCTCCGCTTTTGGACAAGGGGTCGCTCGTCGGCGTCATCGAAGCAGTGAACCGGCTCGATAACGCTCCGTTTGACGAAGACGATCTGTTCGTACTGACCAGCCTCAACGAGTCGGCCACGATTGCCCTGCACAATGCCAGCCTGTTGCTGGCCGAACGCAAGGTGGAAGTGCTCGAGACCCTCGTCCGGGTGAGCCAGGAGATTACCTCCACGCTCAACCTTGACCGTGTCCTCCAGACCATCGTCAATTCGCCCCAGGCTGTGATTCCCTACGAGCGTGGCGCCATTGCTCTCGATCAGAACGGAAAGTACAAGCTCGCCGCCGTTACAGGTCTCACGCAGGTCGATGCTGATGCGCCCGACATCGCGCCGCTCAATGGCATTCTGCGTTGGGTGATGTTGTCAGAGGAAATTGTGCATGTCCGGCAACACGGGGACGAGATTGATGCTGCGCGTCCGGAGACGCGAGCTAAATTTCAAGCCTATTTCGAGTCATCCGGCATGCGAGGCTTCTACGCCGTTCCCCTCTCCGACGACACCGGGCGCGTGGGCGTGCTTGGCCTCGAGAGCCCCGACCCGGACTTTCTCTCCGCGGCACACTTGGAGATTTTGCAGGTGCTCGCGGGGCAAGCCACAGTCGCCTTGCGCAATGCCCAGATGTACAAGGAAGTGCCCTTCATCTCCGTGCTGGAGCCGGTACTTTCGCGCAAGCGCAAGTTCATGGCCTTGGAGAAACGGCGGCGCACTCTCCTGCTCACGGCCGCGGTCGCAGTCGTCGTCTTTCTCGCTGCATTCCCCTGGCCCTTGCGTTTGGAAGGAGACGCGGTGGTAGCACCTGTGCACTCGGCGCAATTGCAGCCCGAGATCGAGGGCGTGATTAACAAGGTGTACGTTCGGGAAGGAGATCGGGTGGCACGCGGCCAGGTGCTGGCAGAATTGGCTGACTGGGAGGCTCGCGCGAAACTGGCGCAGG
>QIAH01000082.1 GCA_003225465.1 Acidobacteriota bacterium
CCCACGTGGTTAGCGACGCGCTTGCGGATACGGCGCAGGTGGAGTTCCTCGAAGACCGCAACACCATCCGGCTGGAAGCACGCAAGGTTCTCGAAGAATTGCTGAACCAGGAAGCGCGCATCGACCAGTCCGCCCGCCAAAAAATCGAAAGTCAGAAGCGCACCATCCTCGAAGGCAGTCAGGAGTGGGACATCCTTTACCGGAAGTACTACAACGAGGAAGTGAAGAAGCTGGGTATTTGAGTCGTCAATCGTCGGCCTTCAGCTGTTGGCTGGTGGTGGTTGGCTGATAGCAGAACCTTAAGGGTGGCCTTTGGCCACCCTTTCTGTTGTAGGCTTGTTTTCAGGCGGTGTTTTTGCCTTGTTGGGAATCAATGAAATCACGTTGCTGGTGAAGCGTGCGGCGCACGATGCCGGGTTCGACTTGGCCGGCATTGCGCCGGTTCGCGATTTCGACGAACTGGCTTACTTCCCGCAATGGATCGCCCATGGGCACGCCGGCGAGATGAAGTATCTTGAGGCGCGCGACGAGGCGGGACGATTGAAGCGGGAATCTCTGCGAGTGGCTGCGCCCTGGGCCGAGAGCGTCATTGTTTGTGCGATCAATTACAACACGGCTCAGCCTTACTCCACGCAGGTTCATGATCCAGGCCACGGGTGGATTTCGCGGTATGCGTGGGGAAATGATGACTATCACGAAGCGGTTCTGCGAAAGCTGCGGGAGGTGGAGAAGCAACTGGCGGCGCGGGTAGCGCCTCCGGCGCCAGGCACCGACCCGCTGGCGTCTCGGAACACTGATCACGACAGAACCGATGGACTGCGCTCACTGGGTCGACGGGCGAGGACGCCCGTCGCTCCATCCCGAAAACGCGACTTACCTGTGACAGCCGGCGAGACGCCCGCGCTGCGAACCTGGTGCTACGTCGATACCGGGCCGGTGGTCGAACGCGTGTACGCCAAGTACGCGGGAGTGGGATGGATCGGCAAGAACACTTGCGTCCTGAATCAGAAGCTCGGCTCGTGGCTGTTTCTGGGAGTGATTCTCACTTCACTGGAACTTGTTCCCGATTTGCCCGCTCCCGATCGCTGCGGGACTTGCACCCGCTGTCTCGACGCATGCCCGACCAACGCTTTCCTTGGCCCCTACCACCTCGATGCGAACAAGTGCATCTCGTATCTCACTATCGAAAAGCGAGGCTCCATTGCCGAGGAACTGCGTGACGGTATGGGCAGGCACCTGTTTGGTTGCGACATCTGCCAAGATGTCTGCCCGTGGAACCGCAGAGCTCCGGCCACGCAAGCTGCCGAGTTTCAGGCGCGTGAAGGACTCGTGAATCCCGCCCTGGAGTGGGTCGCAGAAATGAAATCCGAGGAGTTTCGCGAAAAATTTCGCGGTTCTCCCGTCCGTCGCGCCAAGCTGAGCGGCCTGCGCCGCAATGCGGTGATCGCGATGGGGAACAGCGGGAATCGGGAGCATGTTCCAACGCTCGAGAAGTTACGCGCAGACGAGGACGCGGTGATCGCAGATAGTGCAGCCTGGGCCCTCAAGAAGCTTCATTCTTTATAGCCTAGCCGATGGAGCTGCGGGCGTCCCGCCCGCCAGACCGGCGAGACGCCCGTCTCTCCGCGCGACCCTGGGATAGGACCCATTACAGGTTGGACCCAGTCCCAGAATCCGCGTGAATGCTGCTCTTTTTCCGAAAGTGAGGACTTTTTATTGGGTTTGCAAAGGAGACGTTCCGCCAGCAAAAACCAATATGTACCCGCTCCGGTAATACTTCGGCGTGAAAGTCTGGTGCGTATAGTCCTTCCCGCCATTGAAGGTTGCGTTTAGATACGGTTGAGACGCGCTGGGCGCATGGACAACCACGAAATCGGTCCACTCCTGGAGCACAGTGAAGTTTGCGTCCAGCGTCTCAAAGAACGGCGGGGCTGCGAATGGGTTCATGTGAACGTAGGCCACAGTACCGCCGTTGGTGACCGGCAGATAAGCGCCTTGATAACTCGTGCACGAGCATCCATTGTTATTAAGGGTGGTGGTTTGAGTTTGAGCGCACAGCGGCATAGACATCGCCAGTATCAGAAAAATGAGCTTCTTCATTGGGGGAGAGCTCCTTATAGTGAAGTTCCATCTGAATACAAGGCGCTACGATGAAGAGGCGCTGCTCTGGACCGAATTGAAAGTGTCCGGTCAGGTTGGCGGTGTACAGAAGCGAGATGCGTGGGCACCATGCCCAGGTATCATCACTGTTTTTCTCTGGATGACTTTCTGGCCCCGGTATGTTGGTTGCCTTCTCGTGGACCGATGCATAAGGATGCAGGCCGTTTCTATTCTTGCTTGGAGAGGATCCTCTCGAAACGGCATGAGCCACCTTCGGCCACTCGGACAAAGATGCCTCTACGAGAAGGTTGGAGCCCTGGACTGAAGGCCTCATGCTAACAGAGTCGCTTCCTCGCAGGTGTGCCAAACTGCGTCACAGCAGAAAACGGAAAAATCAGTATACGTTCGCTCTAAGCCAGGGCTGACACCAATCGGCCTTTAAAATCCGCGTCGTGGTAGCATTTCCTCAGTCGCCCCATGCCCTGCTGGCAACCCATGGCACGCTTCTTGACCCATGGACGAGGTTTCGCTCTCCTCCTTCTCTTAGCCCTCAGCCTGCGACCTCATCCCCTGCGTGCACCCGAGCCCCAATGGCTGGAATTTCGTTCCGCCCACTTCACCGTGGTTACCGACACTGGGGACAAAAAGGGACGCGAGATTGTTCTTCGCTTTGAGCAGATGCGCGCCGTCTTCGAACAACTGCTGGCGCGCAAGAAAGTGAAGATGCCGGTGCCACTCACCATCTTCGTGTTACGAGATGACAAGCGCTTTTACCAGATGGCGCCCCTGCATAACGGTCAACCCATCAGCGCGCCTGGATTCTTTGTTCCGGGGGAGGACCACAACTTTATCGTCCTGAACGGATTTGAGGACGAACCGTGGCGCGCCGTTACGCACGAATTCGCCCACCTGCTGCTGAATTACAACTATCCACCTACCCAGGGGTGGTTTGATGAAGGCTTCGCCGAATATTTTTCCTCAATCCGCCTAGACAACAAGCAAGTTGAGATGGGAAGCGATCCGGAATTGGGGTTGCCTTACAGTGAGGACCCGCTCGGCAATCAGACCGAAACTCGCAACCCTCCGAAGTCTTTCACCGACCTGCTCAATGGATGGGTATGGCTTTCGTTGCCTGACCTGTTCACCATGCGGCACGACACATCCAGTTACCAGGAGGGCACGCATCGCACGCTGTTCTACGCGCAGTCGTGGATCACCATGCACTACCTGCTGAACAAAGACAAGCTTAGCGAGACCGGCACTTACCTCGGGCTGGTCCAGCTGCAGCATGTGCCCGTCGAAGAGGCCATTCAACAGGCGTATGGCATGAGTGCGGCCCAGCTCGATAAGGCGGTGAAGGATTACTTTCACTCGTTGAAACAGCTGCAGCAAGACCAGCAATCCGCTCAACAAGCTGGAAATACGAACGCCAACCGTCCACAGATCGAGCACTTCGCCGCGCCGCTCGGCCCCGATGATATCGCAATCTCGGCCAGGCCGGTCTCGGAAACCAATGCGGCGGCGCAACTCGCCGAAGTGATGGTGCGTCTTCCCGAACGTCGCGAGCAGGGGCTGAAAGAGATTGATCGGATTCTCAAATTGACAGATAAGAACGGCCAACCCGTGGATAACGAAGTCGCCCACCGCGCGCTAGCTTGGGTGCATATAGAGAAGAAGGAGTTCCCGCAGGCGGCCGAGGAGCTGGGCAACGCCGCAGCTCTGGATCCGAACGATATATGGAACCGGTATTATCTTGCGCTGGTGAAGTACAAAACCGCGCAGACGAATCATGAAGAGATGCAGGGCCTCGCCAACATGATGATCGACCTGAAGGTAACGCTCGACTGGTACCCGGAATTTGCGGAAGCCTACAACCTGTTGGCGATGGCACGCATGGAGGGTGGAGGGGCAGCTTCGGCGATGGATGCCATGAAGGAAGCGCTCGCGCTCAGTCCAAGAAATGAGCAATATGTATTTAACCAGGGGCAGATTCAGGAAGCCGCCAAGAAATGGGAGGCGGCGCAGGCGATTTTCGAACGGCTGAAGTCGAGCAACAATCCGCAGATTGCCGCCGCTGCTCGCCATCAGCTCGATGAACTGCCCACCGTCCGGAAATACGGAGTCTCGCCCAGTGCCCCGAAGCGGGCGGCGCAAGCGTCGCCGTTCGACGAACTGGAACAGGAAGCCAAGAAACGCGCGCAGGAGCAATCTGAGCCTCACGCTCTGCCCAACAAACGCCAGACGCAATTCGCCAAAGGCATTCTTGTGAGCGTCGATTGTTCCCGAGCTCCTGCTGCAATCCTGCTGGTGAACACGGGCGGCCGATCGGTGAAGCTGCGCACCCCCGACTACAAATCTTTGCTGGTCATCGGCGAGGACAGCCTGTCGTGCGACTGGAAGAACCGGAAAGTAGCTGTCAATTATCGCGTGGGAGGAGCTTCGGACGGCGATCTGATTTCGCTGGAAATGCAGTGAGAAGACGTTTTCGCTTCTGCACCATATTGGTCAGTATCGAAGGCCAATTGCCGACATTAGGGACCATCTACGTTGAGCGAGCCACCAGAACAGTGTCGTTAGCGAAGCTCCCACCCTAACCTCGCACAGAACGCGAGGTGAGGGTGGGGCACCTGCCAACGACCACCTGCCAACGACCGCCTGCCAACGACCGCCTGCCAACGACCGCCTGCCAACGACCGCCAGACCGCCAGTCAACGACCGCCAGTAAACAACCGCCAGTCAACGACCAGCGCCCAATAAAAACCCTCCCGGGGGAAGCCGGGAGGGTTGGCAATGATTTGGGAGCGGGTTAAAGGCGAGTGACGTTCGCCGCCTGAAAGCCCTTCGGGCCTTTGAGCAAATCGAACTCTACAGTTTCACCTTCGTTCAGTGTGCGATATCCGTTCTCCTGGATCGCGGAAAAATGGACGAAGACGTCCTCGCCAGTGGAGCGCTGGATAAATCCGTAGCCCTTCGCTCCGTTAAACCACTTGACAGTTCCCTTCTCTCTCACAGCGAAACTCCTTTCGCCTAGTCGCGAAGAATTCATCTCGCCGTCCCCTGTTGAAGCCCCGGGCTTCCTCCGGTGGCCCCCCCTCAAAGGATCGGGAGACAGGTCGCGTTACCGCCGACGGAAGAAGTCTCTGCCCGCATAATGAAAGCCCCTTGGAGTCAACGCAGTGTAGAGGAACTACGGCGTCAAGCTCAGGAGCTCGAGATGCTGGCGAAAATTTCGACCGCCAAACACAGAAACGTCAACCCCGCATTGCTTACTCCACTACCGACTTTCCGGTAGTGAGCAACCGATAATATTCAGGTCGGGCCTTCTTGGCAAGGAAAGAAATTCGAACAACCCTCATGGAGTCATAGGCTTGCGTTACGTTCGAAAGCGCACGTTGTGACCAGCGGTCAATGCAGGCCGATGACCTTCCGGGACGGCACTGTACGCATCCCTTTGATAGGATTAGGGGAAGTCGGTGTCCATTCCCACCACAGGCACGGTACCCACAGCATCTGAAGCGCTGCAAGTGCGCTCCCGAAGCACCGGCAATTTCGGACTCATACTGTCCACGGTTCGCTATTTGATGCGAACTGAGGTTCACACCTTCGCGTTCTCTGTGGCTGCGAACGCTATTCTCTCGTTCTTCCCGTTCGTGCTCTTACTGATGACACTCATCCGGCGCGTCTTTCATTCGCCCGTGATGTACGAAGTGGTCTTGCAGCTTCTGCGCGATTACCTTCCCGCCGGGCAGGATTTTGTGATTCGCAATCTGAACGCGCTGGTCGGTGCGCGTCACCAGGCACAGCTTGCCTCGCTGGCGATTCTACTCATCACGTCCACCGGAATTTTTCTGCCGCTGGAAGTCGCCCTGAATCGCATTTGGGGCTTCCAGGAAAACCGGTCGTACCTGGGGAACCAACTGATCTCGCTTGGCCTCGCATTCTGGTGCGGTCTGTTGGCACTGCTGTCGATCGGCATGACCGCCGGCAACGTCGCGTTGATGGAATTCGTGTTGCACGGCCATGGCACGATCATTGTTCGCATGGTGGGATTCCTGATGATGAAAGTCTTTGCCATTGCCGCAAGCATTGCCATCTTCTTTCTGATTTACTGGATCTTGCCGAACGGCAAAGTTCCCGCTCGTGCCGTTCTACCGACGGCTATCATCATGGGACTGTTGTTCGAGGCTCTCAAGTACGGCTACATACTCGCCTTGCCTCGACTGAATTTTGCCGAGGTCTATGGGCCCTTCTCCCTCTCGGTGAGCCTGATGTTCTGGGCATTTCTTTCCGGACTATTATTGCTGACGGGTGCACATCTCTCGGCGCAGAGTCATGCCCTCAGAAAACGAATTCGCTAGTCGCCGACAGATGAAAGCCGCGGCGCAGGGCACACCGAATCGCAAAGATCGCCGCTAAAGCGGTTTCCTTTTAGTCTGCTCAAAAGATGTTCAGCAGCCTGTGAAGCCTCGTCTCTGCCGGTCACTCGTCTCTGTGACTGCGGACACGGCTTGCCTCGCTGACAACAGGTAGCATCAATCAGTTTCCCATCATCCCTCCGAGCAGATCTTGAACCCCGAAGGCAGGTGTGTATGCATCGGAGTCTCTTCGAGTGTCTGCTCTTCGCGTTCTTGTTGTTCATTGCCAACGCGCTTTCGGCGCAACAAAGCGCGATCCCCGTTTCATCCGTGCCCGCAAATTTGCGCCAGGTGACGAACCATGCAGCAACGATCTTTGTTGGCAAAGTCATTTCCTTAGAAGCGCTGCCTCTCGCCTCCTCCGACCAGGTCAGCTGCGTGCAGATTACGTTTCAAGTGGAACAAGGGATTCGCGGAGCCAGAGCGGGAGAGCATTTCAGCTTCCGCGAATGGGTGGGGCTCTGGTCAGGTGCGGACCGCTACCGCGTGGGCCAGCGCATGATGCTCTTTTTGTACACTCCCAGCGCGCTGGGGCTCACGAGCCCAGTGGGTGGCGGTGCAGGACGGCTGTCTATTGATGCGAGCGGCCGGGTGCGTCTCAGTCCAACTCAGCAGCAATCGATTCAAGTCTCACAAACTCCGGACGTCAGAAGTCGCCGCGTGCCGGTGCGAGACCTTGTGCGCGCAATCCGGCGCATGAGCGAGGAGTAGGCTATGGCCAAGGTCTTTCATTTTCACGCGAATCGTCAGCAGCGAGACGCGCCAATTCCCGCCCGTAGCGCTGCACCACCCAAGCCTGACCCATCCTGGCGCGACCGGAGAATTGCGATTTACGCCGCAGCCCTGGCGCTCGTCCTTTTGATCGTGCTGGTGGAACTGGCTCGAGCCGGCGGCCCACAGTACGTCGCTGGCGTGAGTTATTTCAATGCGGGTCTCGCTGGTCAACCAATTACCTGGGCGGGGAGAGCAATTACCTACTACACCGATCAGGGAGATCTAAGCCCTCTGCTGCGCGGACCGGATGCGGATACGTTTGTGGCCGACGCTTTTTCCCGCTGGACGCAGATCCCCACAGCAGCAATTTCCGCAACTCGCGGTGGGCAATTGGCGGAGGATGTCAGCGGTGCAAACGTCATCCTGAATTCGGACCGCAGCATCACCCTGCCCCTCGATATCGAACCCACGGCGACCGCCAAGCCGATCGGCATCGTCTACGACGCGGATGGTACGGTCACCGACGCCCTCATCGGCTCCGGCGCAAGCAGTGATTGCTTCACAAATGCGACCTTCGGTGGCGTCGACGCATTCACTATCGACGGTCACTTTGCACACGCTCTCGTGGTGCTCGATGGTAAGTGCGCGCAAACATCCGGCGCGTTGCCCGATCTGAAATATCATCTCGTGCGCGTTTTGGGCAGAGTCTTTGGACTTGGGTGGTCGCAACTGAATCTGAATGCGATCACGGGAATACCGCAGCCCAGCGGGGATGACCTGGCTGGCCTTCCTGTTATGCACGAAGACGACTTGGGCTCTTGTGTGCCCATTTCTGGTTGCTACCCGAATCCGGATACGCCAAAAATGGACGATCGCGCGGCGCTCTCGCGGCTCTATCCCGTGACCATCGCGAATCTCTCTCAATTCCCAGGCAAACAGATTTTCGCAGCCCAAACAGCGCGCATTCACGGCTCAGTGAAATTCACGGATTCGAGTGGCGATCCAACTCAGGCAATGCAGGGTGTGAACGTCGTTGCCCGCTGTCTCGACTGCGCTGCGGCAGGCTATGCAGCTTCGTCGGTGTCGGGATTTCTGTTTTCCGGGAACGCCGGAAATATAACCGATTCGGATCCACGGATGCAACCCTGGAGGGTTTTTTCGACTTAAGTGGACTCGAAGTCCCGAATGGCGACGGTACGCGTTATCAGCTCTCGGTAGAGGCGCTCGACGGCAATCTCTCGCAGAACATTGGACCGTATGCACCGTGGCAAGTGCTGCCTTCGGGCTCTATGCAGCCCGTTGTCATGACCGTCACAAGAGGCAGCGATTTGCAGCAAGATATCCTTATGAACGGCAGCGCCGTTGATACTCCCGACGCTAGCGTCCCGGCCAGCTTTAGCGCTCCTCGCGCGCTTCCCAAGACTGGCGACTGGACGGGAGAGCTCGGACGCTACGGAGACGATGACTATTTTTGGCTGAACGGTCAGACGAACCGCACGTTGACCGTCGAAGTAACCGCACTCGATGACACCGGTCAGCCGACCGTCGGGAAGCTACAGCCAGTGATCGGGATGTGGTCACTGGCAGCGCCACCCGGAACTCCACCTCCGGCATATACATCTTCATCCTTGAATACGTCGAGCTTGGGACTGACCCAGTTGAATGCCCAATTGCTGAGCAGCACGCAGTTTCGGATCGGAGTTGCGGACCTACGGGGCGACGGTCGGCCCGATTTCCGCTATCACGCGCGTGTGCTGTACGGAGACTCAGTGACCCCGAATCGCGTGAGTGCGCGTGGCGGCATGCCGATCCTGCTTACTGGATATGGGTTCAAGACCGGAATGACCATGACCGTGGACAGCACGGCATCGGTCAGCACCTCCGCAACGCTGCTTTCGGTTTCCCCAGGCGAATTGGTGGCAACAACTCCACCTACTGCTGACAGCGTGCAGAATATCTCGCTCACAGACCCAGCCACCGGAGCGTCTTCCACCTTGACGGGCGTCCTCACATTTGGCGCCGGACCCAACGACACCATTCGGCTGGTCCAGGGCGCCAACTCCGCCACCCCGGTTGGAGCAGAGGCAGCCTATCCCGTGCGGGTCACTGTTTCCAGTTCGGACGGTTTGACTGCGGTGAATGGCGCCACCGTGCAGTGGTCTGCTACGAATGGAGCCGGCCTTTCGGCGTGCAACGGAGCCGCCACATGCTATGCGTTCACCGACGAGAGCGGCCAAGTGGAAACGCGCGTGAGCATCGGAGCAGTCGGAACCACCACCATCACCGCCGTGCTTGCGCCGGCATCGTACAGCCCGCCCAAAACCGTGCAAGTCTCCATCAATGGCACTTCCTCGGCGAAGGACCTCGCGCTGTTCTCTCCGAAGGTCTGGGTAATACAAGGTGCAACTCTTGATATTCCATTCACTGCCCGATTGCTCGCCAACGGAGTACCCCAGAGCGCGCAGGCTCTGAACTGGAACATCGGAATCGGTTCGGGCACATTGAGCCCAGCAGCCGTCACTACCGATGGTGCTGGCTACGCCCGTTCCACGCTGCACCTGAATCGTCTCGCCGGCGATGTGCAAGGCACGGTCTGCGTCGCGCCCGGAAATGCTCCTTGCCAGACGTTTTACGTCATCCAGGTTTTGCCCTCCGCCCTCAAGCTGCAACGTGTGTCCGGCAGCTTCCAGACCATCCGCGTTGGGCAGACTTTTCAGCCAATCTCGATCCGCGTCACCAACTCCGCCACACCGCCGAATCCTGTGATGGGTGTGCCGGTTTCTTTTCAGAGCATGATCTTCCTGCCCGACGCGGACGAACCTGTCGAGATCACAGGCGACGACGGCAGCTCGCAGCACGCGATGAAAGTGCTGCTGGGATCTTCGCTGGTCACACTAGTTACGGATAGCAACGGCCTCGCGAGCCTCCCGGTTTCGACCGGTGGCTTCTCGCGGCCCTTGGAGGTAGAGATCACAGCCAGTGCTGGCACCGGCACGCCGTTGCAATTCGAGCTTCCCATGTTGCCGGCAATCACACCCACTCCCGGCGGAAGCACCGGGCGAGCTCGCCGCCCCGGGCGAGTAATGGAACAACGAATAAGGCCGGGAGATGCCCCACGCCCGCAAGCCCAAAGAGAAATCTCTGAAGAACTCCCCTCGCGCACGCCGATTTCATTGTTTGTCGATGAGATAGTTGATTGTCGGCCGAACTCGCTCAACTTCGCGAAGAATCAGTCGGAACCCGTGGCACGGGCTGATGCGAAGAAAGATGCATCCCCCGCGGGCCAGAAACGCGAATGCGATACGGAGAGGAGCGACGACACGCAGAAGTGAGGGAGCACGTATTGACAGTCCGGCAGGTGGCAGCGCAGAGGGGAGATGCCGGCTAAATCTCTCCGCTGGCTGCGTTCCGCAGCCTTGAAGGCGCGGTGCTCGGTACGCCTTTGTGCGCGGTGATCGTTTAAACACGCCGCATGGTGGAATGCCCAGGTTAGCGTCCAGAGAACGGACGCGAACCTGGGGCACCTCGCTTCTCTCTGTTTCAACCACGCTACGTTCTATTTTTTCGTCCACTGATCGACCCAGTCGTTGACGGTCTTGTACCAGAGTTGCGAATTCTGCGGCTTCAGCACCCAGTGGCCCTCGTCTGGGAAATAGAGCATCTTCGAGGGCACTCCCAGTCGCTGCAACGTGGTAAACAACTGGAAGCCTTCGCTCACGTCCAGCCGGTAATCGAGCTGTCCGTGCACCACCAGCGTGGGTGTCTTGAAATTGGTGGCGCTCAGGTGCGGCGACCACTTGTCGTAAAGTGCGCGGTTGGTGTAAGGAGTGCCCTTGAATTCCCAGTCGTTGAACCAGAGTTCTTCGGTCGTGCCCCAGGCGGAGGTGGTATTGAACATGCCGTCGTGGGTGACGATGCACTTGAAGCGGTCGGTGTGCCCGAGAATCCAGTTCGCCATGTAGCCGCCATAGCTCGCGCCCAGCGCGCACTCGCGGTCTTTGTCGATGAACGGATAGGTCTTCTCGGCGTAGTCGAGCCCTTTCATTAAGTCTTCGAAAGGTGCGCCACCCCAATCGCCGTTGATCGCATCGATGAACTTCTGCCCGTAGCCAGGCGAGCCGTGGAAATTGATCATGATCACGACGTAGCCACTGGCGGCGAAGAGTTCTGCATTCCAGCGATAGCTCCACTCGTCGCCTTCCGGGACCTCGGGACCGCCGTGCAGGATGAACTTCAGTGGATATTTCTTCGCGGGGTCGAAGTTGGGGGGCTTTACGAGGAAGCCCTGGACTTTGTCGCCGTGGGTGCCGGTGAACCAGAACGACTCGACAGGTGACATGGATAATTTGGATATAAGCTGGTCATCTGGGTCTGCAACCCGTCCCGGCAACACGTCAGTTATGGCTCCAACACCGCCAGTAGCGTTCTTGGGACGCTTGGCAAGCATCTTTGCCG
>QIAH01000559.1:0-420 GCA_003225465.1 Acidobacteriota bacterium
TCGTTGCGTGCAGCCAGATCAAAGCCGATCATCATGACCACGAGAACAAGCAGAAATGCGGCGAATGCCACCCAGATATTCCGGGTTTGAGCGCTCAGCGGCGAAGGCTGGTTCTCGTAGACACCGATCGCTTCCGGCGGACTTCCCGGCAGGCGAAATGCCTTCCAGACATCTTTGCCCGCCAGGTACTCGCCCATCGACCAGGTGACTTCGCCGCCTGTCATTTCGCTCGAGATGACGCGCGGGGGCGAAACATAGTCGGTGACATCGGCGGCCTCACCCACTCGCACCTGCCAGGGAAATTCACCGAGTACGAACGTAGTGCCAGCTTTCGCGGTTTGAAAATGCCGATAGGTCTCGCCAAGGTATTTCACCTTCGGCGGGCTGGCATAGGGAAGGACCTCGGGCAGAGCTTTCAAA
>QIAH01000559.1:484-2776 GCA_003225465.1 Acidobacteriota bacterium
CGTACTCGTGCCAGCTGTAGGGGATGCCGTCGACATGAATGGTGCGCCGCTCGTAGCCGATCGCCTCGTAATCAACGCCGCGAATTTTTCCGCGTGTTCCCAGCGGAATGAGAGGCTTGTCTTCGTCGGTGGCAACTTTGAATCTCTGCAGGATCTGCAGATTGGGATCTTTGGCGTCAAGGATGGAATGGCAGCCTTCACAGACAATGGTAACGGCAGTGTTGAAGGAGCGTATGACAAGTGCAGCACCGCAATTGGGACAGTTGAGCGCCTTCACTTGCGGCTTGACCGGAGGTGCCCCCGCGCTCATGACCAGCCCTCAAAGGCGCGGAGATTCTTGAGGGCGAGATCTTCAAATTCCACCATCTCGCCGAGGTACAGCACCGGCTGCTCGTCGCTGTAATCGAGGGTAGCGAACTTTCCAGTTTCTGATCGGAGATCGACGAAGACGACGTCTTCTTTGTCCCAATACTCGAAGGGCAATTCTCCCTGCACTCCGCGATAATGCGCCTTGGTGATGGTCGTGGTGGTGTATCGCTGGTTATCCCAGACGAAATCCTGTCCGACCTGGCACTGATCGGCTTCAGGAAGCTTTCGTCCGGGAGCCGCGAAAGAAACTGCATACTCGTCCTGCGCGTCAGAGAGCCAGCCGCTGGTCCCATCGTTCATCATCAAGTGCCATTCATTCCAGCTGCCCTGCTCGTACTCATAAATAATCCGGCCGATGGCAGTGAAGGCTTTGTGGTTGTAGGTCCCTTCGGCGCCGAGCTGAATGGGAGAACTATCAGGCGGCAAGTCGGCGACCTGGCCCACCTTCTTCAAGTCGACATCGGTGCGGACCAGAATCGATTTGCAGTATTCGCAAACGGTCTGCACGCTGCTTGACCAGCGGAACACAATCTGGGCGCCGCAGTTGGGGCAGATGCCGGTCGGTTGACTCATCCCACGCGACTCCCGGTGGGAACATCGCTGGCTCTGCGAAGGGAATGATCCGTTGCAGGCGCTTCGGTGGGGATATACGGCCGGAGGACCTGCCGAACCTGGACTGATCTGGCCGCCATCATTTCCTGGAGCATGCCGCTGAAATCCCACTGTGCTCGCGGAACACAGCAAAAAAGGTTCAGGCAAAGAGAGCGGAACTCCGGGAAGGTGTGCACGGCGAGATGAGATTCTGCGAGCAGGCAGAGGCCGGTAATACCGCCAGTCTCGGGAAATGCATGCCAGTGGGCGTCGCCAATTGGCCTGAGA
This sequence comes from Acidobacteriota bacterium, assembly GCA_003225465.1. Classification (GTDB taxonomy): domain Bacteria; phylum Acidobacteriota; class Terriglobia; order Terriglobales; family Acidobacteriaceae; genus Gp1-AA133. Next base: position 1,733 of record QIAH01000559.1, read on the forward strand.
TTCAGATCGCGAATGATACGTTCGAAGAGCGTCTGTAATCCGCGCAGGTCAGTAAGCGCTGCCGGGGCGCAGCCGTGAGCTTCGACGATCCACTCAATTCCGTTCATCCGCGCACGCTTACGGCTGAGCTTGACCGCAATTGGGACAGAACTTGCTGACCTTGGGAATCGACTTGCCACAATTGAGGCAGAACTTGGAGTCTGCACCAGCCATGGGAGCGGCACCACTGGCAGGCGCTCCGGCTTCACCGCTGGAACTCGCGCTTCCCTTCTTGATGGCATCCATCATGGCCTGCCCCATCGCCATTCCGGCGCCCAGTCCTGCGCCCACGCCGACTCCTCCCCCGCCTTCATTGGCAGCGGCCACCGGGATCGATTGCGCGACCTGGTACTGCGTGTAGCGTCCCATGTCGCCAACCATGTTCATGCCGATCCGCTGGTCAAGAATTTTCTGCAGTTCATCTGGTAACGACAGGTTCTCAACCACAAAGCTGTCGAGAACAAGTCCCAGATCCGTGAAGGCAGGCTTTAGCTGGCCCGAGATCTTTTCAGAGAGCGCGACCTGGTTCGCGGCCATATCCAGAAATGGCACCTGGCTCCCGGCGAACGTGTCGGTGATCCTGCCTACAATCGTATTGCGCAGCTGGCCTTCGAGGTCCTCGACACGGTAGGTATCCCGTGTGCCGCTCACCTTGGTGTAGAAGAGTTTCGGATCGGCAACATGGTAGGTGTAGATCCCGAATGCGCGCAGCCGTACCGCTCCGAATTCCTTGTCGCGAATGGTGATGGGGTTTTGCGTGCCCCAATGCTGGTTAGTTTGCAGTCGGGTGATAAAGAAGTAGACGTCCGACTTGAAGGGAGAGTTGAAGGCCTTGTCCCAGTTCATGATGTAGGTGAGGATTGGGAGCGTGTGTGTGTTCAGGGTATACAGGCCCGGCCCAAACACGTCGCCGAGTCGACCTTCGTTCACGAATACGGCCATCTGCGAGTCGCGCACGGTGAGCTTGCCGCCATTCTGAATCTCGCGATCCTGCATGGGATATCG